>NZ_CP038440.1:865281-1187922 GCF_004683885.1 Brevundimonas sp. MF30-B
CTGGTCGGCGAAAACGGTCTAGCCTGAGCCGATGACCGTTCGCGCCGCTCCTTCCGCCGCTGAGGCCCCAGCCGTCGATCTCGAGGGCGGCAAGCCGGCGCGTCGCGGACGTCCGCCCAAGGCCCAGGCGGCCCAGGCCGGCGACACCCGCGAATCCATCCTCGATGCGGCCGAGGACCTGTTTTCCAAACACGGCTTCTACGGCGTCACCATCCGCGAGGTTGCGCGGGAGGCCGGGGTGGATACGGCGCTCATCCACTATTACTTCGGGGCCAAACGCCAGCTGTTCGACGCCGTTTTCGTACGCCGCGCCCAGGTCTGGAACGACGAGCGGATGGACGCCGTCAACCGGTATGCCGAGACCCATTGCGACGCCATGACGCTGGAGGGGCTGCTGGAGGCCTTCCTGCGGCCGCCGTTCATGTGGTCGCTGAAGGGCGGGCCGGGCTGGAAGCACTATTCCGCCCTGGTGGCCCAGACCAACGCCAATCCGGCCTTCGGCGGCGAGACCATGGCGCGCTATTTCGACCCCGCCATCCGCCGGCTTATCGAACTGCTCAAGCGCGTGCTGCCCCAGGCGCGCGAGACGGACCTGTACTGGGCCTGGCACAACCTGTCGGGCGCCTTGACCCTGACGCTGGGCGAGACAGGCCGGCTGGACCGACTGTCCGGCGGACTGTGCCGGTCGGGCGATCTGGAACGGGCCTGCGCCTATATGGTCAAGTTCTCAGCCGCCGGCTTCCGCGCCGTCTGCGATCCGGAAACGCGGCCGGAATAGGCGGTCTCGCGCGACGGTCGATGTCGCCGGCGCCGCGCCGCGTGGACACGCGCAAATACGGCCAAGCTACCACTTTTGACTAGTCCAACATCGCTAACCGCCTTGGCGATGTTGCGGGCCCTGCGCGCCATGTAAATGGCGCCGTTGGGTCAACAGCCCGATAGCCGGAGCTGTTCAGGCGGGTCCGGATATTTCTGGAAATCAAATATTGGAGGCATTTTCATGCGTAGCTATATTCTTGCGACGGCCGCCGCCGCCGCTGCTCTGCTCGCCATCCCAGGCGTGTCTGCCGCCCAGACCAATGTGACCGTTTCGACCAGCGTGACCAACTTCTGCGGCATCGGCCTGGCCAATGTCGCGGGCGGCAATGTCGCGGTGGCCAACGGCGCGCGTCAGAAGGTCACCACCCTGCGGATGTCGTGTAATTCGCCTACGGGCGCCACTCTGACGTCCAGCGCGCAGAACGGCGACTTCAAGTCGGCCGGCGGCGTGCTGATCAACTATGACTGGGATCTTTCGGTCCCGGCCATTCCCAGCCTGGGCTTCGCTCCGGTCGACACCTGGCCCGGCAGCCCTGCGATCCTGACCAACTCAGGCGGCTACAGCCAGGCTCTGGCGGACGGCATCTTCGCCGATCTGTTCCTGAACCTTTGCTACAACGTTCCGGGCGGCCCCGGCGTGGGCGGCAGCCAAGGCGACAACTCCAATCCGGGGTCGTCGGGCTGCGCGGCGTCGCCGTCGGGCCCCGGCGCGGCTTCGGCTCCGGCGGGAACCTATACGGAGGTGTTCACCTTCGCGCTCAATCCGACCTAGCGGAATGAACGAGGGGCCGCCCTCGCGGCGGCCCCGCCTTTCTCGATGTTTCTGCAGGGGAGGATGCAGTCATGAGGTTCAGAGGTTCTATCGCCGTGCTTGCGGCAGCCGCAGTCGTCGTGGTTTCAGCCACGCTCAGCCAGGCGCTCGAGGTGTCGCCTATGGTGGCGAAGCTGACCCCGACCGGCGCCGGGTCCAGCTACCGCCTGACCGTGCGCAACAACAGCGCGACGCCGGCGACCGTCGAAATCGAAGTCTACCGCATGCAAGTCGACGAGTCCGGGGCGCGCAGCCTGACGCCGGAAGAGAACGACATCGCTGTCTTTCCTGTGCAGTCGGTGATTCCGGCCAATCGCGACCAGGTGGCTCAGATCCGCTATGTCGGGGACCCCGGCGCTCAGTCCGGCATGTATCTCGTGCGCGTCGGCCAGTTGCCGATCGACATGCAGACGATTGCCGGCGACGGAGAAGCGGGAGCGGACATCAAGGTCGCCTTCACCATCAACACCTATGTCTTCGTGGCGCCGGCCAGCGCGCGCGCCTCGGTGGAGGTGACCGGCCTGGACCGCGCGCCCAACGGCGATCTGCTGCTGACGGCGCACAACACGGGCCCAGGCTTCGCCCATCTTCGAGAGGCGCGGTTCACCTTGACGACCTCGGATGGACGGGCGCGCGAGGTGCCGGCCCAGTCGGTCGACGTCGGCGAGGTCAGCGTCATGCCTGGCGGCGCCAAGCGCCGCATCCGGATCCCGGCCGCCGTGATCGGCGCGCTGGACGGCCAGGTCACCGCGTCGATCGCCCTGCTGTGACGAAATGGCCCGCAAGACCTCAAGGGCCGCCCCGCGCCCGTACCGGCGGGCCTGGCGGCGCCTGGGCTGCGCCGCCTGCCTTGGCGGCCTGGCTTCGACGGCCTACGCCGCTCCGCCCGATGTCCATGGGGAGGTGATCCGCACCGCCCGGGACCACCCTCTCGCCGGCCGTGTCCACAAATGGGCTGCGACCGGTCCGATCGATCGAGGCGCGTCCTCCGCTTCGGTCGCCGTCGGCGCCGCGCCGGATGTTCCCCCCACGCCCGGCGCGGCGACCGACGGACCCCAGGATCAGGCGCCGCCAGCACGGCCGACCCCGGTCCTGACTCCCATTCAGGGACCGCTGACCCTGGACGGGGCCTATCTGGGGGACATCAGCGGTCTCGTCGACACTCAGGGCGAGGGCCTGATCGATGCAGCCGCACTGATGGACCTTCTGGGGCCGCGTCTGTCGCCCGAACTGCGCGACGGCCTCAACACGCGGATCGCCGGCCAGACCCGCGTCAACATGGCCGACCTTCGCAGCGAAGGCTTCTCACTGAGTTTCGACCCCTTCGCCCTGACCTTCGTCGCCGAACTGGCGCCGGGCGCCAGAGCGCGCCGCGACGTCAGCCTCGCGCGCAACGAGACGGTCGATCCTTCGGCGTACGACGCCCCGGCCCGCTTCGCCGCAGGCGCAAACATCGTCCTTGCTCAGCGATACTCTCATACCGAGGATGAGTTTTCGCCCCTTCAGGGCGGCGTCGATGTCTTCGCCAAGGTCGGCGGGTTCGACGGCGTCACCTTCACCGGCGGCTACGACTATGATGAAGGCGACGAACAGGAGCGTTGGCGGCGTCGCGAGTTCCGCCTGACCAAGGATCTGTTCCGGTCCGCCATCCGCCTCACCGCTGGAGAGTTCGCGCCGCCCGTCGAGAGTTTTCAGGGCTCCCGTCGCTTCCTCGGCCTATCGGCGGCGCGCGCCTATTCAACGATCCGGCCCTTTCAGAATGTGCGTCCGGCCGGACGCCGGCAGTTCATCCTGGACCGGCCTGCGCTGGTGGTCGTCGAGGTCAACGGGGTGGTGGTCGAACGGCTGAGGCTGGACGCCGGCCCCTATTCCCTGGGCGACTTCGCCTTCGGCCAGGGCGCCAGCACGGTGCGCCTGCTGATCGAGGACGACCAGGGTCAGCGAGAGATCGCCGTCTTCGATCTGTTCGGCGGCACGGGGCTGCTGGATCCCGGCATCGTGGACTTCGGCGTATCGGCCGGCGTGCTCGAGGAGGGCGGGCAGCTCGAGTACGGTTCGACCCTGGCGGCGTCGGGCTTCTTCCGCAAGGGCTTGAGCGATCGTCTGACGGTCGGGGGTTCAGCCCAGCTTGCGCGCGGCCGCGCCCAGATCGGCGCCTTGACCACCTGGGGCTCGCGCCTGGGGCTGGTCCAGTTCAGCGGCGCGGCCAGCCGGAACGGCGATACGGGCCGCACGGGCTATGTCGCATCGATCGACTACCTTCGCGAGGTGGCGCTGCGGGGCGACGTCGACCTGCGGTTCGTGGCCTCGGCTCAGGCGACCAGCCGCCATTTCCAGACCGCCTTCGACGACGCAGCCTTCAATCGGGAGCGCTGGCGTGTCGCCGCCCAGACCCTGATCCGCTTTCGCGACTATTCGGCCACCCTGGGGGCCGCCTTCGTAAAGGGACGCTTGCAGCGGGACCGGCACGATCTGAGTCTATCGGTCGGACGCAGCTTTCAGCGGTTTGGCGTCAATCTGGCGGTGCAGCGCGCGACGGACTTCGACGGCCGCGTCGACACCCGCTTCGGCTTCACCCTCACGACCCGGTTCGGCGGTCGATGGAGCGGCGTGGCTCGCTACGACAGCCGCAACGATCTGCGCGAGGCGGGCATCTCGCGGTCCTCCAGCGGTCGTCTCAACGACCTCAGCGGCGACCTGCGCTTCTCGCAGGATCGGATGAACCAGGCGATCGCGGCGGACCTGCGCTACATCAACAATCGGTTCGACGCCGAACTGGTGACCAATCGTCTGGTCTCGAGCCAGTCGGGCGACAACAGCCGGCTGGAATCGCTGTGGCGGGTCTCTACCCTCGTCGGTTACGCCGACGGCGCCTTCGGCATGGGTCGGACCGCGCGCGAGGGGTTCGTGATCGCGACCCGCCATCCGACCCTGAAGCGAACGCAGGTCAGCCTTACGGACGCGAGCGGCTATGCGGTCGCGCGCAGCGGCTGGTTCGGGCCGGCTCTGGCCGGGGTGGACCGCGCCTATGGCGTGCGTCGATACGAAATCCAGGTCGATCCGTTGCCTGCAGGTTACGACCTTGGCAGCGGCGTCATCAGCGCCTTTCCCGGCTTCGGCGACGGCTATCGCGTGGAGGTCGGCAGCGACGCCTCCCTGACGGCGCGCGGCGTCCTGATGACAGGCCAGGGCCCCCTGTCTTTGATCGGTGGCCTCATCGTCCCGCAGAGCGCTGAGGCTGACACGGCCGGCAAGCCCTTCTTCACCAATCGCAACGGGCGCTTCATCGCCGACGGCCTCGCGCCCGGCCGCTATCGGATCATGGTGCGTGGCGAGCGCGTCGGTGAGTTCGTCATCCCCGAGAACACGGAAGGCATAGTCGATGTCGGCGAAATCCTGGCCAGCCCGCCGCGCCCCTGAAAACCGCCGTTGCTGCAGATGGCTCGCCGCCGCAGCCGCCCTTCTTTCCACGTGGGGTCTGAGCGGACCTGCGGCGGCTTGCGACCTCGTCCTGGCTCAGGCGCCGGAACCTGTGCGCATCGCTTACAATCCGTTCGCGCCGGATGGAGCCGCGCCGGCGGCGTTGGACCTGCTGTTTCAGAACCGCTCCGACGCCGTCTGCGACCTTCGGCTCGCGCTCACCGACGCCGCAGGGCTTGAGGTTGGACAGCTGACCCTGGCCGGGGTCGAGGTCGAGTTCCGCGCCCGCGAGTCATCGGGACTGGTTGAGGCGCCGACTCAGCGAGGAGTATTCCACCTGTCTGTCGCCGGCGGATCGACGGGGCGGGCTCAGCTGAACGCGGTGGTGCTGAACGACGCGGTCGCCGAGGCGGGCGTGTACGAGGTCGAGCTGACGCTGTTGGTAAGAGACGCGGCCGGCCGTTCTCTGCTGGCGCCCGTTCCCCTGCGCGTGGCCCTTGTCTCAACGCCGCGTGCGCAGCTGAGCCTGGCCGGCGCCGCCGGAGCTTTCGGGTCGGGCTCCAGCGTGGAGGTCGTGGATTTCGGCGAGGCGGCGACCGGCGCAACCCGCCGCATATTCGTTCAGCTTAGAGCCAATGCGCCATCCAGCCTGATCATCTCATCCCAGCACCGCGGTGTCCTGAAACGCGTCGAGCCCTTGGAGGGCGCCCCCAGTCTGGCCTACCGCCTGGAGGTGGACGGGCAGGTCGTCGATCTCGCCACCCGCTGGTCCCGTCCAGTCGACCCGCCACGCGACAAGTCCGGTTTGTCCCTGCCCATGATCTTCACCCTGGGCGAGGTGAGGGGGCCCGCGGCGGGGCGCTACGAAGATGTGCTTACGATCGATATCTCACCAGATTAACCTTTGTTAACTTTGTGGATAGCAAGATCATGACTGTGGATCATGGAAATATATTTATATAAACTTCAAGAACGCAAGCTCTCGATTTTGGCTCCGGTTATCTATTCAATCATAGTACTCGAGTTATTGATAAGATATCGCGTGTCATAAACGCGTAGAAGGAAGTTCAAAAACTTTCATTTTCCAGGAAGCCATCTTGAATTCGCTCTTACATTGAGGAATGGTGATCGACGGTTTCAGACGGTCGGCAGATCGCGCTCGAAACCTTCAAAGAACCGCTCGGGCTGAGCGGTGAGGAGCTGGGGCCATGACGGTTTATGAGCTCAAGGAGTCCGCCACGGACGAGGCGAGGCGGCGGCGCCTTTTGAAGCCTATCGGCATATGGTCGGCTGGACGCAGATCCAACGCCGAGGTCGTTTCGGATGTCTGCGAGGGGGCAGACAGTCTCGAAACCTGGGCCTGGTTTGAGCATGACTGCGTGGCGCGGTTCGTCCTGGACCGCGACGGGCGAGTGCTGCGCGCCAACGGCAAGGGGCGCGAACTGACCGACGCCGGACTGGTGGGCGCGGGCGGCGTGTTTGTGCGCCCAGGTCATCGAAACCGTCCCGACCTGGACGTCCTTATGGCGCGCCTCGCCGACGGGGTGCAGTCTCACGGCCGCCTTTTGTTCAGGGCCGGCGACGACGACTGGTGCATCCTGAAATTGCTGGTGGCGCCGGAAACGCCGGACCGGGTCTTCGCCGCCCTATGTCCCATAAAGCCGATCCCTGCAGAGCGTATCGAAATGCTCCGCGCCGTCTTTGGCCTGACCCGATCGGAGACCTCGGTCCTGGTCCACCTCACGTCGGGCGAGGCCCCGAAGGAGATCGGTCGCCAACTCGACATGTCGGTCCACACCGTGCGCGCTCACCTGAGGTCGCTCTGCATGCGGATGGGGGTCAAGGGGATAAACGGCGCGCTCAGACTCAGCTTCCAACTGACGACTTGACCGCTCGGGCCGCGGGCCGCGTCAGGAGCACAGCCGCCCGTCCTCGGCCTCCAGGTGCAGATGGTCGTCATGCAGGCGGTTGTAGTCGGGCGACAGGGTCGTGCCGAAGATGGCGCAGGCGTCGTCGCGGATGCGGAGCAGGAAGCGGGCCTCGGGCGTGTTTCCATGCCAGTCGTTGGTGATGGTGATGCGCCGCCCGTCGCTCAGACGAACGCCGGCGATGTCGATGGCGGCGGCGCGGGCGTGGGCGCTGGGCCGGCCGGTCGCGGCGCTGTTCACATTGCGGCAGGCGTAGACGCCCATGTGGTCGATCTGATCGACGCGCGCGCCTAAAATCTCCATCGCTGCGGGCTCTACCGACTGACGCCGCCAGACGCTGAGCGCCACCGCCAGTCGGCACGTCATGACCGGCTGAGCCGGCGCCATGCGCGAGCGCACGCCATAGTCCGCGCCCAGCGTCCCGGCTCGCTCGATGCGGCAGACCTCGGTGTTGGCGCGGTCCGGCACGGGGGTGAAGGTCACCCGAGCGGCGCCCAGGACCGAGGCGCAGTCCTCGGGTCGCATGGCCGCCCGCGCCACGGCGCCGCGCGTGCCGCCATCGATGGGGGCGTCGATAGAGAACGCCGCGCCAGTCCCGACCCCCGCTCCGCTCCAGGGCGAAGGCGCCGATGACGGCGGTCCGTAGGGGCCCACGCGCGGCGCATCTGGGATCAGCCGACCGCAGCCTGCCGCGGCGAGGATGACGCCGCAGCACAGCAGGGATTTCAGGACGCGTGTTCGGCTCATCGTCATTCCCTAGCCGGATTCTTGCGACGCGCGCCTAGCGAATGTGTCGCAGTTACAAAGCCGAGCTTCGGCCCTAGACGTCCGCGCGTTTGATAGCCGTTCGCATTCGCATTCACCGAAGGTTCCTGATGTCTCTCCGCCCGTCTGCCGCCCTCTTGTCGGCCGTCTTGTGCTCGGCCGCCCCTGCCGCCCTGGCGAGCACGGATGTGGTGATGACCAATCCCGACAGCCCGCAGGTTGTCGAATCCATCGTCGTAGTGGGCTCGCGCGAAGCCGCGCGACGTGCCGGCGGATCCGCAGCCTTCATCGACACCACCGAGCTGAGGGTGTTCGACAACGCCGACGTCAACCGCGTCCTGCGCCAGGTTCCCGGCGTGGTGCTTCAGGAGGAGGACGGCTTCGGCCTGCGTCCGAACATCGGCATCCGGGGCTCGGGCACGGACCGCAGCGGCCGCGTCGCCGTCATGGAGGACGGCGTGCTGATCGCCCCGGCCCCCTACGCCGCCCCGGCCGCCTACTATTTCCCACGGATGGCGCGCATGAGCGGCGTCGAGGTGGTGAAGGGCCCGGGCGCGATCAAATACGGCCCGCTGACCACCGGGGGCGCGATCGGCTTTTTCTCCACGCCCATTCCCGAAGGCGAGGCGGGCGACTTCGCCGGCCGCGCCTCGATCCTGGTCGGGGACGACCGCGCGCTTCAGGCCCATGCCTGGGCCGGCGGCTGGGTCGGCGTGGGCGGTGGCTGGGAGGTCGGGGGCCTGATCGAGCTGCTGCACGAGAGCAACGACGGCTTCAAGCGACTGGACAACGGCGGCCCAACTGGCTTCGAGATCGACGACGCGGTCATCAAGCTGGGCCTGCGCGACGTCGGGGGCCGCCACGCCCTGACCTTCAAGTATCAGAACAACGGCGAACGGTCGGACGAGACCTATCTCGGCCTGACGCTGGAGGACTTCCGCGCCGACCCCTTCCGTCGCTACGCCGGCAGCCAGGTCGACGTCATGGACGTCGATCATGAGACCTTCCAGCTGACCTACGGTCTGGAGCTCACCGACCGCATCAGCCTGACCACCACCGCCTATCGCAACGAGACCAGCCGCGCCTGGTATAAGCTGAACGACGTGCGCAACGCCGCCGGCACGGGCTGGGTCGGCATCAGCGCGGTCCTGGCCGATCCGCAGACCTACGCCCCTGAGATGGCGATCCTGCGGGGCGCGCCCGGCTTCGTGAGCCCAGCCCAGGCCCTGCGCGTGCGCAACAACAACCGCGCCTATCTGGCCGAGGGCGTGCAGTCGGTCCTGACCGCCCGCTTCGACACCGGCGCGCTGGACCACACCCTCGAGGTGTCGGCCCGCTGGCACCGCGACAGCGAGGACCGCTTCCAGCGCGACGACGTCTATCGCATGGCCGACGGCGACATGATCCTGACCACGCGCGGCGTCGACGGCGCCCAGGAAAACCGCGTGGGCGAGGCCGAGGCCTGGGCCTTCTTCGTGCGCGACACCATCCGCGTGGGCGCGCTGACTGTCACGCCCGGCCTGCGCTATGAGACCATCGATTTGACGCGCACCAACTATCCGACCAGCCCGCCCAGCCGCGCGGCCCCGGCCTCTGTGGTCGAAAGCAATGTCGATGTCTGGATTCCCGGCGTCGGCGTCACCTTCGATCTAACGCCCGAGCTGCGCCTGGTCGCCGGCGCCCACCGCGGCTTCGCCAATCCGGGGCCAGGCTCCAGCGTCGATCCCGAGACATCCTGGAACTACGAGGCCGGCGCGCGGTTCGAGCGCGACGCCCTGTCGGTCGAGGCCATCGCCTTCCTCAACGACTACGACAATTTGCTGGGGACCTGCACCGCTTCCACCGGCGGGGGCTGCGCCATCGGCGACCAGTTCTCGGCCGGCGCGGTCGAGGTGCGCGGGATCGAGGTCGCGGGCCGCTGGGACGCGGGCCGGTCGCTCGGTCTGTCGTTCGGCGCGCCTCTGTCGCTGGTCTACACCCTTAGCGACGGCGAGTTCGGGACCAGCTTCCAGTCCAGCTACGGCCCCTGGGGGTCGGTTCAGTCGGGCGATGAGTTGCCCTACCTGCCGCGCCACCAGCTGACCCTGAACGCCGGCGTGGATTTCGGCCGCTGGGGCGTCAACGTCTCGGCCAACCGCGTTTCGGCCGCGCGCGCGGAGGCCGGCTCGGGGGCCATCGCCGAGGATCAGCGCATCGACGCCCGCACCCTGATCGACGCCTCCGCCCGCTTGGAGCTGACCGATCGGGTCGAGCTGTTCGGCCGCGTCAACAACCTGACCGACGAGGTCTACAACGTCGCCTTCTCCCCCGCCGGCGCTCGCCCCGGCGCCCCGCGTCAGGTCCTGGCCGGCGTGCGCATGACCTTTTGACGGAGACGATCTGGGCGCGCGCAACCCGCCGCCCGTTCCGCGCGCTCTGGCGAGAGGCCCTTGCTCGTCCTAGATTGTGTTCATGAACCGTTCTTCCGCTCCGAAGGGCTCCGCGCCCCGTCTGACCAAGCCCGTGCACGTGCCCGGCAAGGTGGCCGAGGCTCCGGCCGCCTTTCTGCGCGACGACGATGGCAACAGCGCCAAGGCCGCACCCAAGACGCCGCACATGCCGATGTTCGCGCCCGTCACCGGTCCGCGGCTGACGCCCGAGGAGGCGCCCGGCGCGCCGACGGACTGGGTGCCGCACCGCCCCTCGCGCGCCCTGGACAAGAAGCGCCAGAAGTTCCGCCTGCAGACGACCTACACCCCCGCGGGCGACCAGCCCGCCGCCATCGCCGAACTGGTCGAACAGGCCAAGGCGGGCGAGCGCGACCAGGTGCTGCTGGGCGTCACCGGCTCGGGCAAGACCTTCACCATGGCCAAGGTGATCGAACAGACCCAGCGCCCCGCCCTGATCCTGGCGCCGAACAAGACGCTGGCGGCTCAACTATACTCGGAGTTCAAGAGTTTCTTTCCAGACAATGCGGTTGAATACTTTGTAAGCTATTACGACTATTATCAACCTGAAGCATATGTTCCCCGAACTGACACTTACATCGAAAAGGATAGCTCGATAAACGAGCAGATCGACCGGATGCGCCACTCGGCGACGCGGGCTATTCTGGAGCGGGACGACGTTATCGTCGTGGCCTCGGTCAGCTGCATCTACGGCATCGGGTCGGTCGAGACCTATACGGCGATGACGTTCACGCTGAAGGCGGGCGATCAGATCGACGAGGCGAAGCTGCGGGCCGACCTGATCGCGCTGCAGTACAAGCGCAACGACATGACGTTCGAGCGCGGCATGTTCAGGAAGCGCGGCGACACGCTGGAGATCTTCCCCGTCCACCTGGAGGACCGGGCCTGGCGCATCAGCCTGTTCGGCGACGAGATCGAGGCGATCCAGGAGTTCGACCCCCTGACCGGCAAGAAGACCGCCGATCTGGACGAGGTCACCGTCTACGCCGCCAGCCACTATGTCACGCCGCGCCCGACGCTGAACCAGGCCATGACCGGCATCAAGGCCGAGCTGAAGGAGACGCTCGACTGGATGGTCGAGAACGGCAAGCTCCTGGAAGCCCAGCGCCTGGAGCAGCGCACGCGCTTCGATCTGGAGATGATGGAGGCCACGGGCTCGTGCGCCGGCATCGAGAACTACAGCCGCTGGCTGACCGGCCGCGCGCCCGGCGAGCCGCCGCCCACCTTCTTCGAATACATCCCCGACAACGCCCTGCTGTTCGTCGACGAGAGCCACGTCACCGTGGGCCAGATCGGCGGCATGTACCGGGGCGACTACCGCCGCAAGTCGACGCTGGCGGAGTACGGCTTCCGCCTGCCCAGCTGTATCGACAACCGCCCGCTCAAGTTCGACGAGTGGAACGCCATGCGGCCCCAGACGGTCCACGTCTCGGCCACGCCCGGCAAGTGGGAGATGGAACAGACCGGCGGCGTCTTCGTCGAACAGGTCATCCGCCCCACCGGCCTCATCGACCCGCCGGTCGAGGTGCGCCCCGTCTCGGGCAAGACCCGCAACCAGGTCGACGACGTCATCGACGAGGTGAAGGCCACGACCGCGCGCGGCTACCGCTCCCTGGTCACCACCCTGACCAAGAAGATGGCCGAGGACCTGACCGAATACATGCACGAACAGGGGGTGCGCGTCCGCTACATGCACTCTGACGTCGACACGCTGGAGCGGATCGAGATCCTGCGCGACCTGCGCCTGGGGACCTTCGACTGCCTGATCGGCATCAACCTGCTGCGCGAGGGGCTGGACATCCCCGAGTGCGGCCTGGTCGCCATTCTGGACGCCGATAAGGAGGGCTTCCTGCGCTCCGAGACCTCGCTGGTCCAGACTATCGGCCGTGCTGCGCGCAACGTCGACGGCCGCGTCATCCTGTACGCCGACCGCATGACCGGCTCGATGGAGCGCGCCATGGGCGAGACCGAGCGCCGGCGCGAGAAGCAGCAGGCCTACAACGCCGAACACGGCATTACGCCCGAAAGCGTGCGCCGCGACATCAAGGAGATCCTGGAAAGCCCCTACGAAAGCCGCGAGCTGGACCGCCTGACCCGCCCCGGCGTCGCCGAGGCCGCCAAACCCTTCGTCGGCTCCAACTTCCAGGCCACCCTCAGGGACCTGGAGGCCAAGATGCGCGAGGCCGCGTCCAACCTGGAGTTCGAACAGGCCGCCCGCCTGCGCGACGAGATCAAGAAGATGAAGCTGCTCGACCTGGAGTTCGCCAACGAGGCCCTCACCGCCTCAGGCGAAGAGGTCGACAAGTCCGCGCCGAAGCGGTGGCGCGCGGAAGCGGCGGCCGAGAAGGCGGAGCGGTTCAGGAAGGGGCGGTAGGGGAGACTACATCACCTTGAACGCTGGAGCGTCGTCCGCGCGCTTGAAGCCGGTGATGCCACCATCCTGAGACACTTTGATACCTAGGCCAAACTCCGCTAGGGCTTTTGCAGCCGCTAGGCGGCCACCGCCCGTAGAGCCGCCTTCGATTTTAAGGATCGCACCGACAGCGAGTATATCGCCCTTGTGAGAAAGAATGAGGGCACCGTCGATCGCAACAAGCTCTTGTCGAATCCTGCGATCTAAATCTTGGAACTTACTCCCTGATATAGCGGCTTTGACTGATCTTGCTTTAACGCTCCTTCCTGTCGCTACACGGTCGTCTGCCGATACAATTTTTTTCCAAGCGTCTGATTTTCCGATCTGGACAACACCAATACATGCTCCTGTCCTAGCAAAAGATGCATCAAGGCAGGTTTCGTATATTTTTTTTCGGATTTCTGTTTTTCTTGGCAGATTCATTTGCGTCACTACCGGTATGTGCGTCATAAAATTCCACCTTCCTGATCTTCTTGCAAAAACCATTTGGTGGTCATGATATATCAATATCTCGCCAAGCCTGTTTAAGGAGAGGGCTATCCTTCTTTCATGCTTCGTCGTCCATTCGGCCACTTGGGCTTGTCGAAGCGGGCAGTAAGAAGGGAGATCTTTCTTGAGCTCGAGCGCTTCGTGACCTAGAAGCTCCCCCTCATTCAATGTGAATGTTAGAATAGTGTCGTGGCCATTGCTGAGCACAGCGCCAAAGTCATGCTTTGCAACTGCACGCATGTCGGGACGCCGCCCTGGCTGATCAATATTGACATGCCGCAATCCAAGAGCTGCCGATACCGGCGCCCCTTCATAAAGGCGAGAACTCCAATCAGATAGCTGATCGATCGCGTTAAGGATCGTGCTTCGCCATGCCGCCTTTTTGTCTTTTGGAGCATTCGCTACCAACGCCCGAGCGATGACTCTTCGCTGAAACCCGGCAAGAAGATCATCTATATACTCCGTGCCAACGTGATCTTTTATTTCTATAAGGGCCTCAACAAAAGATTCTATTACAGTACGCTCGGGTATTCTGTCCTTTGATGACTTAACAAAGGCCTGCGGTCGCGATATTACCAATCTATAATCGTCCGATGCTTCAACTTTGAATGCAATACTGCACGGACCGGTTATTGCCACCAGCTGATGGTGACGCACAGATGGCTTTGCTTTCTCCTCGATTTTCGCACCTGAGAAAAACGGCAGCAGAAAGCGGTCAGCCAAATCCCGAAGAACAAGCTCGTCCATGACCCCCCCGAATCTGATTGGTGACATACATATGAAACCAACGATTGTCGTAGTTCAACTGACGGGCGCAATCGTTGGAAGACCGGCAGGGCTGTATGGCCAGCATCGCGCATTCTAAAGCTTCCGCAAGGCCTAGTCGGTGCCACGGAGCAGAGGATACATAACCATTTTGCCGTCTCGCTAGACGGTAGGCCCTGAATGACCCGCTTCCGCCAAGCCCGCCACGTGAACGAGGATGACATTCAATGGAGCCCGCTCAGCTTCGCCGAGAAACAAGCGGATTTTAAAAGGCCCGACCCAGAATGTTCGCGCACTAAGCTAAGGCTGGGTTGCGGCGCATATGTTCTGTCCGGCCTGCGGCGCGGAGCGGCTGCGGTGTTGCCGAACAGTTCGCCGGTCGGACTTCGTTTGCGCCTGCGCCGAAGAATTCGAGCTCAAGGCCAAGAAGGATGCGCTGGGGCGGTCGATCCCGGACGGCACTCTCGGCGCGATGACGGTGCGGCTGACGGGGCGCATCAATCGCAGCCTGTTCGCCATGAGCTATGACCGGGATCACGTTGGCGGGCCTAACCCCACGTCCGATCCTGACGCGCCGGCGCGCTATGCCTCTCCTCCATGGAGTATCGCCGTCAGCCCAAGATCCGCTCTGAAGAGACCTGGCACGAGATCCGGCGGGCGTGGGAGCGGGGCGAGACGGGGGCGTCGCTGGCGCTGCGGTATGATGTGGGGCTGGCGAACCTGTGGCGGCGGCGCGCCTCGGAGGGGTGGCGCAGGCTGAGGACGGGCGAGGAGCCGCCGGTCGAGCCGGTGGAGGGCTGGGCGCGATATGCACGGCGCCAGCGCGAGGCCTTCGACCGGCGGCTGGAGGACACGCGCGAACTGGCGGAATGCCTGATGAAGGCGGCGCAGGACGAGCGGCTGAGCCTGGCGCCGACCTTTCACATTCCGTGGCTGTATCACTGGCGGGCGGATCATCTGGGCGCCGAGGCCGCCGCGCGGGATCGGGCGCGGGCGCGCGAGGCGGGGCATCCGTGGGCCGAGGTCTTCTGGCGCGAGGACGGCACGCTGCGGCCGCTGGAGACGCTGGACGAGGAGATGGCGCGGCTGGAGCCCGAGGAGCTGCGCGAGGCGCTGGGCCTGCCGCCGGGGGTGGCGCTGGACTGAGGGCGGCGCCTGTCGGTGCGCTGCGCGCGCATCGCTCCGTCGGCATCGTCCGGCCGGTCACGTGTTTTCAGGGACTTGCCGCGCGGCCCGCGTGTCGTCGGGCGTGGTTGCCCGCCTGGGTCGGGGGTCGGGGCAGGATGACGGGGCCGGCGCCGGACCGGATTTCACACCATTCACACCATTCACACCCTGTTTTTCGGCGCAGAGCGTGAAGCGGGCCGGGGGCCGCGGGGCCGCCCTCTGATCGCGGAGGGGCGCTAGCCGGCGCGCAGCTCGAAGCCGCCCTCCAGCCCCGTCTCGGCCGAGGGGGCGATCCAGACGGCGAAGCGGCCCGGTTCGGCGATCCACGTCAGGTCGCGGCCGACGAACTCCAGATCCCGGCGGGTCAGGGTGAAGGTCACGCGGCGGCTTTCGCCGGGCTGGAGCGCGACGCGCTGGAAGGCCTTCAGCTGGCGGATCGGGCGCGTCACCGAGGCGGCGCGGTCGTGGATGTACAGCTGCACGACCTCGTCGGCCGCGCGCGCACCGGTGTTGGACACCTGGGCCGACACCTGCAGCGCGCCGTCCCAGGCCAGGACGCCGTCGCCCACCTCCAGATCGGCGTAGTCGATGCGGCCATAGGTCAGGCCGTGACCGAAGGGCCAGGCGGCGATGTTCAGCGTCTCGCGATAGCGCGCCTTGAACTCCTCGCCATGCTCCAGGCTGAGCGGTGGGCGGCCGGTGACCTTGCGGTCGTAGTAGAAGGGCGACTGGCCCGTGTGGCGCGGGAAGCTGACCGGCAGGCGGCCCGACGGCGCATGATCGCCGAACAGGATGTCGGCCACGGCGTGGCCCGTCTCGGCGCCCAGGAACCAGGCGCACAGGATGGCCTCGGCCGACTGGGCCGCGCCGTCCAGCACCAGGGCGCGGCCGGACTTCAGGATCAGGACGATCGGCTTGCCGACGGCGGCGACCGCCTCGACCAGGGCGCGCTGCGGCGCCGGCAGGCCGATGTCGAGGCGCGACTGGGCCTCGCCCGACATGCGCTCGCCTTCGCCCACGACCAGAACAACGACGTCCGACGCCTGGGCCGCCTGGACCGCCGCCTCGATCCCGCCGTCGATGGCGCTTTCGGCGTCGCAGCCTTTGGCCACCTTCAGCGCCTGCGGATCGGCCAGGGCCGCGCGCAGGCCGTCCTCGATGCTGACGGCGTATTTCGGATGGCCGAACAGGACCCAGGGGCCGTTCAGGTGGTCGGGTCCGTCGATAAAGGGGCCGATCAGGGCGATGGCCTTGCCGGACTTGGGCAGGGGCAGCAGGTCGCCCCGGTTCTCCAGCAGCACCATGGAGCGCCGCCCGGCCTCGCGCGCCAGCTCGCGGTGCGCCGGCTCGTCGGTCGTTTCGGCCAGCGCCGGCGTCATGCGGTTGAACGGGTCGTCGAACAGGCCCAGCGCCTGCTTCAGCTTGAGCACCCGCCGCACCGAGGCGTCGACCTCGGCCTCGTCCACCTCGCCCGACCGCACCAGATCAGGCAGGTGCTCGGCGTAGAAGCCGGACGACATGCTCATGTCCACGCCGCCGTTGAAGGCCAGGCGCGCCGCGTCGCGCGCATCCTCGGCGAAGCCGTGGGCGATCAGCTCCATGTCGCCGGTGAAGTCCGAAACGACGAAGCCTTCGAAGCCCCATTCGCCGTGCAGCACCGTCTTGGTCAGCCAGGGATTGGCGTGGCACGGCACGCCGGCCAGGTCGTTGAAGGCCGCCATGGTCGACAGGGCGCCGGCCCTAAACGCGGCCTGGAAGGGCGGGAAATAGACCTCGCGCAGCGTGCGCTCGGACACGTCGACGGAGTTGTAGTCCAGGCCCGCCACCGCCGCGCCGTAGGCGGCCAGATGCTTGGGGGTGGCCAGCATGGACTGGGCGTCGGAAAGGCCCTTGGCGCCCTGGAAGCCGCGCACCCGCGCCTCGGCCAGGATGCAGCCCAGAAGCACGTCCTCGCCCGCCCCCTCCACGCCGCGCCCCCAGCGCGCGTCGCGCGAGACGTCGACCATGGGGGCGAAGTTCCAGGCGATGCCGGCGGCCGTCGCCTCGACCGCCGCCGCGCGCGCCGTGCGCTCGGCCAGGTCGGCGTCGAAGGCGGCGGCCTCGGCCAGGGGCGTGGGGAAGATGGTGCGGAAGCCGTGGATCACATCGGCGCCGAACAGCAGCGGAATCTTCAGCCGCGATTCCTCGACGGCGACGCGCTGCATCTCGCGGTGCCAGGTCGCGCTGTCGCCGTTGAACAGGGCGCCGATGCGGCCTTCGCGGACGGCCTGGGCCTGTTCCTCGATCGAGCCGGGCACAGCCTCGGGGTTCGCCGCCGTAGCCGGCGCCGGCGCAAGGGCCGCCGGCATGACCGTGAGCTGACCCGCCTTTTCCTCCAGCGTCATGCGCGCGATCAGGTTCTCGATCGGATCGAGCCCGGCGTCAGCGGCGATGGCGGGGGAGGACGAGTGGGTCATGAGGCAGGCACGCGGATGTAAACGGTTACAGCCGCTATCGACCATCCCCGGCGCGCAAAGGCAATCGCCTTTTGAGTGTAGGCCGGCAATCCGACGCGTTGAGGACTGTCGATGTTCCGGCGAGGCTCAGCCGCCCATCTGCTTCTGCGCCTGGCGGAAATACTGCCAGCCGGTCCACAGGGTGATGACGGCGGCCAGCCAGATCAGGGCGTCGGCGATGAACTGGAAGGTCGGCAGCCAGTCGAACGACAGGCCGAAGCCGTCCCAGTTGCGGGCGAACAGCTGGAAGCCCAGCGCCACCAGCTGCAGGGTCGTCTTCCACTTGGCCAGCAGGGTGACCGGCAGCTCGACCTCGCCGGCGGTGGTCTCGCGCAGGGCCGAGACGGCGAACTCGCGGAACAGGATCAGGCCGCAGGGAATGATGATCTGCGGCACCGACCCGCTGGTCAGCACGCCCAGGATGGCGCCGGTCACCAGGATCTTGTCGGCGATGGGGTCCAGGATGGCGCCCCAGCGCGTCTCGGCGTTCCAGCGCCGCGCCAAAAAGCCGTCGATCCAGTCGGTCGAGGCCGCGATGACGAAGATCCAGAAGGCCGTCCGATAAAGGGCGAATTGGTCGTCAGGGCTCAGATAGGCCGAGGCGAACGGAAAGCCGCTGGTCGCCCCGGCCAGGATCAGGAACATCACCACCCCGGCCAGCAGACGGGCGGCGGTCAGGATGTTGGGGATAGGGTTGGCGCGATGGGCGGTCATGGACAGGCTCCGAAACTGCCGCCCGGTCTGCCACGGTTCGCGACGATAGGCGAGGGCGCGGGACGGACGCGGGGCCTCAGCCCATCACGTCGAAACGGCCGTCCTTGCGCAGCAGGCGCAGCTGGCCCTTGGCGATGCCGAAATGCAGACCGATCAGCTCCAGCTTGCCGGCGGCCTCCCGCTCGGCGATCCAGGGGAAGGTGCGAAGGTTGGCCAGCGACAGGCGCACATTGGCTTCTTCGGACGCCTGCTCGACCTGATCGGCGGGCACGCCCCGGACCTGCTCGCGCACGCTGGGCGCCGCCATGCCGACCCAGGGGGCGACGAAGTCCTGGCAGCTCTCGGGCGCGCCGTTGACCATGGCGTTCACCCCGCCGCAGTGGGCGTGACCCATGACCACGATGCGCGACACCTCAAGCACCTTGACCCCGAATTCGAGCGCCGCCGACACGCCGTGCAGCCGACCATCGGGCTCATAGGGCGGCGCCAGATTGGCGACGTTGCGCACCACGAACAGCTCGCCAGGCGCCGCGTCGAAGATCAGGGCCGGATCGGCGCGGCTGTCGGAACAGGCGACGATCAGGGTGTGCGGCTTCTGCCCCTTGGCCAGAGCCTCGTACTCGGCCTTGGCTTCGGGCCAGCGGGTGTCGCGGAAGCGGTGATAGCCGTTCAGCAGCGGGTCGTTGGTCAAATCCGGCATGGCCCGCTTCATGCCTCATGACCGCGCCAGACGCCAGTCCGCCTCAGGGTCTGATGTCCGGCCTGCGGGCCAGGAAGGCCTCGAATTTCTCCTCGGTGTCGATGTCGATGGCGAGGGCGCGACGAGTGTCCTCTACGCCGGCCTCGTCGCCTAGCGCGCGACGCGCCAGGCCGCGGCCGTACAGGGACGCCGATTGATACGGCGCCAGGGCCAGGGCTTCCTCATAGGCCGCGCGCGCTTCTTCGAAACGATCCAGCTGGAGCAAGGCCATGCCCCGGCTGTCGATGAAGGCGGCCTGGCCGGCTTCGGCGGCCGCCTCGCAATCTGCGAGAGCCCGTTCGAGGTCGAAGCCCAGAACACCCATGCTCCAGCAGATGTTGTTCAGCAGCGCCGGATCTCCGGCGGCCCATCGGCGCAGGACGTCGTAGTCCTCTCGGGCACCTTCTGAATCCCCTGCATGCTGACGGCTCTCGGCGCGCAGGGTCAGGACGCCGTCGGCGTCCGGCGCCGCGAGCAGGGCGGCGTCAAGAGCCGCAAGGGCGTCGGCAGGCCGGCCCTGGTCGCGGCTCAGGCGCACCAGGGCTGTCAGGGCGACGACGTCCGCCGGCTCCTTGTCCAGGCGTTCGTCGATCAGAGCCCGCGCCTCGTCCGTTCTCTGCAGCCGGCGCAGCGTGCGCAACTCGCCATAGAGGCCGGTGCTGCTGCTGGGATGGGCGGATTTGAGCGCGCGGTAGTCGGCGAGGGCCCGATCCAGGCGGCCAAGGTGGTAGTAGCCGGCCGCGCGGCCTGCGAGCGCCTCGAAGTTGCCCGGCTCAAGCCTGAGGGCGACCGAATAGCTGACGACGGCTTCGCCGTGGCGACCTTCGATCCGAGCCAGGCGGCCCTGGCCGGTTGCTGCGGCCGCGTCGGCGGGATCAAGCTCGGCGGCGCGGTCGAAGTCGGCGGCGGCTCCGGCGTAGTCGCGCAACGTAAGGCGGACCATGGCGCGCGCCTTGAGCGCAGCCCCATCTTCGGGCGCGCGCTCGATCGCGGTGTCCAGCAGGGCTGCGGCGCCTGCCGCGTCGCCGATCTGGCGCAGTTGGTTGGCGCGTCGGACCAGTTCATCGACATCGCTGTCGCCGGCGTCCAGCCGGGCCCTGTCGCCGGCGGTGGCGACGTAATCGGCCGGCGCGCGCAGGCGCACAGTTGTCGCGGTCGCGGTCTCGGCCCGCTTGCGAGACGCCGCCATGTCGGCGGCGCTCATTTCGTGCGTGAGACTAACCTGGGTGACGGCGGCTTCCGCGACGCCGTCCACGATCCGGGCGGTCCGAGACAGGCGGTAGGCCGCGTCCTCGATCGTCTGATCTCCGCCTTCGAGGCGGAAGCCGCGGCCCTCTTCCGGCAGGGTCACGCGCGTCACGGCACGCATCATGAACGGGTGAGCGATCGCATAAGGATGATCCTTGAAGGCCGCGAAGAGGCCGCGCCGCTCGTCCCCCGTCGGCGTGATCAGGGCGGTGCCCTCAAGCGCCATCAAGCGTCCGCCCGAGTTGTTGATCCAGGCCAGACGGGTCTTTCCACGCAGGGTCATCCGAAAGATGTTGGCGTCGTCGTCGTAGTGGGTGTCCACTCCATCGATGGTGGTCGTGCTGTCGTTCGCGTCCATCATGGACAGCATCAGCGTCTGCAGTTGATCGCGGGGGATGGCTCCAATCTGGCTGCGCACCGCAACGGCCATGTCGCCGGCGTAGGCGAAGGTGACGACCATGGGCGAGTCCGCGTCCAGCCCTGCCGAAGCATCGACTTGAAAGGTCGTCTCCAGATTCGGCTTGGTGGCCGGGGGCTGATCTATGGCGACAAGGTCGGCGCCGTCTTCGCGCACCGGCAAGGCCCAGCGGAAGGATGGAGCGGGGAGGTCGGCCAGGGCCCTGTCGCCGGCGCCCGTGCCGTCCATCCAATAGGTCACGCCGTCGATCTCAGCGCGCACGATCACATGATCGAACCAACTGACCAGCGGAAGGCGCTCGGGCAGGCCGTCTCCCATCTGGGTGCTGACCATGGCGGCCTCGGCCTCGATGCCCAAGCCGCGCAGCAGGGCCATCAGCAGCACCGTCTTGCCCTTGCAGTCGCCGAACCGACTGCGCCAGACCTCGTCGGCCGCGGTGGGGACGTATCCGCCTTCGCCCATCGACAGGGCGACGTAGCGCACCTGGTCCTGGACCAGGCGCAGGGCCGCGGCGGCGCGCTCCACGTCCGTCGAATGGGCGCTGCGGATACGCTCGATCTCGGCGTGCAGAGGCGACGTCTCCTCCAGTGTCGAACTCCGGAGATAGAGCGGCGCCATCAGGCGCGATGGCGCGCGCCAGTCCTGGAAGTCGCTGAACTGCGCAATGCGGAGCATCTGGAAGCGCGCGGGCAGATCGCTTGGAAAGCGGTCGGGCGCCAGATCCGTGACATCGACCTCGAACACGCGGTCGCGGCCGACCCGGCGGATCGGGAGATCGCTCCACGGAGCGGTCACCTGGGTGCGAACCGGCTGATCCTCGGGCCAGCTTACGCGCAGTCGGTAGCGATCGATCGTCACGCCGGACGCCCCGGACGTCAGCAACTCCCGATGCGGCGCCAGAACGCCCCCGGTGTCATGGATGGTGAAGGCCGTCTCCAGAATGTCGCCCACCCGAAGATCGCGAGGCTGCAAGCTGGCGGTCAGGGTTCCGTCCAGCATCGACTGCTCGAGATTGCTCTCGCGCCGCAGCACCTCGAACGTCTGGCCGTCGAGCGCGTCGATCACCTGATCGCCGCGTATGATGCGGATCGCATGGACCTGCACTGTCTCTCGCGCAGGATTCCAGACGGCGCTGACGACGCTGGCGTGGCTCAGGCCCTAGCTGGTCTGGATGCGCGACCGCCGCAGGGTGTAGGTGCGCACGCCGTCAGAGTCCAAGCGGACCTGCTGATCCGAGGCCAGCAGACGGATCGGCGCGTCGTCAGCGGGCGGCGTCCGGTCGGAGAGAGGCATGGGCAGAACCCAGGAGGGCGTCGGCGCGCGCTCCACCTCCTGAGCCTCCGCAAGGGCCGCAGGAATCAGCAAGGCGGCCGCGAACACGGCCAGACGCCAGAACTTCATTGGAAAACCCCCGTTTGACGGAAGGTCTAGCACGACCTTGGGCTGTCTCAAGGGGGGCGGCGTGTCGCGCCGGCTCAGGCCTTGCGGAAGAAGGCGTGGATGCGTTCCGCCAGGGCGCGGTTGATTCCCTCGACCTTTTCCAGATCGACCACCGAAGCGCGGCCGACGCCCTTGGCCGAGCCGAAGGCGTGCAGCAGGGCGCGCTTGCGGCCGGGGCCGACGCCGTCGATCTCGTCCAGCGGGTTCTTCTTGATGTCCATGGAGCGTCGCTTGGCGTGGGCGCCGTTGGCGAACCGGTGCGCCTCGTCGCGCAGCCGCTGCAGATAATAGAGGGCAGGCGACTTCAGCGGCAGCATGAAGGGCGGCTTGCCGGGCATGAAGAACCGCTCCAGGCCGGCGTCGCGGTCCGGGCCCTTGGCCACGCCGACCACGGTGATGTCGTCCACCCCCAGGTCGGCCATGACCGCCAGCACCTCGGCCAGCTGACCCGCGCCGCCGTCGACCAGCAGCAGGTCGGGCCGCACCACCTCCTCGCCGGCCTCTTCTTCCTTCACCAGGCGGGCGAAGCGGCGGCGCATGACCTCACGCATCATGCCGTAGTCGTCGCCGGGGGTCAGGTCTTCGCCGCGGATGTTGAACTTGCGGTATTGCGACTTCTGAAAGCCCTCGGGACCGGCGACGATCATGCCGCCGACGGCGTTCGAGCCCGAGATGTGGGCGTTGTCATAGACCTCGATCCGCTCGGGACGGGCCTCCAGGCCGAAGGCCTCGCACACTTCGTCCAGGATCTTGCCCTGAGCCGACCCTTCCGCCAGCCGCCGGCCCAGGGCCTCGCGCGCATTGGTGTGGGCGTGGCGCACCAGGTCGGCCCGCTGGCCGCGCAGGGGCTTTTCGATGGTCACCACGCGGCGACCGTCCGACTGCTTGGCCTTCATCGAAAAGGCCTCTTCCAGCAGTTCCTTCTCGTGCGGACGGACATTGGACAGGATCTGACGCGGGACCGGCTTGTCCTCGTAGAATTGGCCGAGGAAGGCGGCCAGAATCTCCGGGTCGGTGTCGGCCTTGTCCACGCGCGGGAAATAGGCGCGCCCGCCCCAGTTCTGACCGCCGCGATAGAAGAAGACCTGGACGCAGGCCTGGCCGCCCTCGGCGTGCAGGGCGAAGACGTCGGCCTCGGCCACGCCGTCGGCCGCGACGGAGTTCTCCATGGCGATGGCCGACAGCGCCCGGATGCGGTCGCGCACCCGCGCCGCCTGCTCGAAATCCATGGCGTCCGAGGCCGCCTGCATCTCCTTGGACAGACGGCCGATCACCGCTCGCGATTTACCGCGCAGGAATTGCTCGGCCTCGGTGACCAGTTCGCCATAGTCCTCGAGACTGATCAGGCCCGTGCAGGGCGCCGAGCAGCGCTTGATCTGGTGCAGCATGCAGGGCCGCGTGCGGGTCTCATAGACGCTGTCCGAGCAGGACCGCAGCAGAAAGGCCTTCTGCAGCGTGGTCAGGGTGCGGTTGACCGCCCAGGTCGAAGCGAAGGGGCCGAAATAGTCGCCGGGGATGGTGTGAGCGCCCCGGTGCTTGCGCACCTGAGGCGCGCGGTGGTCGCGCCGGATCATCAGTTCGGCGAAGGACTTGTCGTCGCGCAGCACCACGTTGAAGCGCGGCTTCAGCTTCTTGATGAAGTTGGATTCCAGCAGCAGCGCCTCGGTCTCGGACGCCGTGACCACCAGCTCCATCGACCGCGTCAGCGACACCATCAGGCCGATGCGCTGGGTGTGGAACCGGCCCTGTGCATACTGGACGATGCGCTTCTTCAGACTGCGCGCCTTGCCCACATACAGGCAGGCGCCGTCCTCGCCGTACATGCGGTAGACGCCCGGCTTGTCGGGCGCGCGCTTGGCCTCGTCGCGGATCAGGTCCGCGGCGACCAGGGCAGGGGCGGGGGAATCGTCAGCGGGCGTCACGCAGCCAATATAGGGTCAGAAGCGCCGCACCATCACCACCCCGGCGATGACCAGGGCCACGCCGCCGATCCGACCCCAGTTGATCGGCTGCCTGGGGGCGCCGAACGCGCCGAAATGGTCCAGGATCAGACTGATCAGCAGCTGGCCCGCCACCATCAGGGTGATGGTCAGGGCGACGCCCAGACGCGGCACGCCCCAGGTCGCGGCCACCACGAAGATCACGCCATACAGCCCGCCGATCCAGGCGTACCAGGGCAGGCCCCGCGCCGCCGCCCAGTCGGGCCGGCTCTGGAACATCAGGGCCAGCAGGCCCAGCGCGGCCGTGCCCACGGCGAACGAGATGAAGGCGGCGTTCACCGGGCTTCCCACCGCCGTCATCAGCTTGGCGTTGGTCGGCGCCTGCAGCGCGGTCGCGCCGCCGGCCAGGACAATGGCGATCATGGAAATCAGCGCGGGGTTCATCCTCTTCCACTAGCAGGAACCGTTCGGTGCGGAAGGGGCTTCGGCTTGAACGAAAAGGCCAGTCGCCGTATGGCCTGACCCGAACAGGAGCCTCCCATGCTGGCCATCGCCGTCATCTTCGGATTCATCGCCGTCCTCGCCGCCATCAACTTCTTCGAGTTCGGCTCGGTTGACTGACGTCCCGGCCGCGCTGGTCACCGGCGCGGGCAAGCGCATCGGCCGCGCCATCGCCTTGACGCTGGCGAAGGCGGGCTACGACATAGCCGTCCACTATCGGGGCTCCGAGGACGCCGCGCGGGCGGTGGCCGACGAGGTGCGCGCCTTAGGGCGGCGATCCGAGATCGTGCGCGCGGACCTGTCGGTCGAAGCCGAGGTGCGCGATCTGGTCCCGCAGGCCGCCAGGGCGCTCGGCCGGCCGCTGACGCTGCTGGTCAACAACGCCTCGGTGTTCGAGGACGATCGGGTCGGGGCGTTGTCGCGCGACAGCTGGGATCGGCACATCGAGACCAATCTGCGGGCCCCCGTCGTGCTGGCCGAGGCTTTTGCGGCCCAGGCGCCCGACGGCTCGGCGGTCGTCAATCTGCTGGATCAGCGGGTGTTGAAGCCCGATCCGCGATTCTTCTCCTACAGCCTGTCGCGCGCCGGCCTCTGGTGGGCGACCCAGACCCTGGCCCAGGCCCTGGCGCCGCGCATCCGCGTCAACGGCGTGGGGCCGGGCCCGACCCTGCCGTCCATCCATCAGACCGAGGCCGAGTTCGCCGCCGAGGCCGCCGCCACGCCCCTGGCCCGTCCCGGCAGCCCCGAGGCGGTGGCGCAGGCCGTGCTGTGGCTGGCCCGCGCCGATCTGGTCACCGGCCAGATGATCGCCGTCGACGGCGGCCAGCACCTGGCCTGGAAGACCCCCGACATCCAGGAGCCCGCATGAGCGCCGTGCCCTTTCCCGCCGCGCCGCAGCCCCGGATGCAGGCGCTGAGCGTCTTCGTGCGCGACCTGATCGTGGACGCCGGCATCGGGGTCTACGACCATGAGCACGGCCGACTGCAGCGCCTGGTCATCGACGTGGAGCTGGCGCTGGAGCCGCGCCCGGTCGAGGGTCTGGCAGACACCGTCAACTACGAGACCGTCGCCTCGGCCGCCCGCGCCATCGTCGCCGAGGGCCATGTCGGCCTGGTCGAGACCTTCGCGCAGAGGCTGGCCCTGGCCTGTCTGAACGACCCTCGCGTGACCCGCGCCGCCGTGCGCGTGGCCAAGCCAGGCGCCCTGGGCGGCGAGACCGCACCCGGCTGCGAAGTCGTCTACGTCCGCTAGAGGCGGATACGGTTGCGTCGGCTGGGCCGGCCCGCCATTGTCCGACGGTCCCGAGGAGATCATGGCTTCCGACCACCGCACCCCTGCTGACCGACCGACCCAGACGACCGGCGATCCTGACGCCGAGGTCGGCTTCGCTTCGGCCGCCGCCCTGGCTGGGGCGGCGCGAGCAGACTTGGTCGGCCAACCGGCCCGGCCCGCCGCCGACGATCCCGTCGCGGAGGTCAGCTTCCTCTACGCCCTGTACGTGCTGATCCTCGCGGCTGCGCCGACCTTGGGCGTCGGGGCGGTGATCGGCCTTGCCGCCGTCTTCCGCCGGGGCGCGCCGGCCGGCCCGGTGGCGGCCAGTCATTTCGCGTTTCAGAAGCGGACCCTTTACGGCGCGGCGATCGCGGGCCTGGCCGGGCTGGTGCTGATCCTGGTGAACCTCGGCGTCTTCGTCCTGTTTCTGATGATGCTGTGGACGCTGTCGCGGGGCGTAGCCGGGGTGCTGCGTCTCAAGGCCGGCCGCCCCATAGACCGACCCGACACTTGGCTGATCTGAAAGGCGCACGATGACCGAGACCCTGGACCGCCCCCGTGAAGAAGGCCGGATGGCCGCCTTCGCCGTCTGGGTGCTGTATCTGCTGTCCCTGCCCAGCGCGAACCTGCTGGTCATCGTCGGCTTGATCGTGGCCTATGCCGCGCGCGGCGGATCGACGGGTCTGGCGCGCCAGCACATGGATGCGCAGATCGCGCTGTTCTGGTCGGTGTTCTGGTGGACCATCGCGCTTTGGGTGCTGATCTTCATCTGCGCGATCACCATCATTCTGATCCCGCTGGCCTTCGTCTTCGGCCTGGCGCTGCTGCTCCTGACCCTCTGGTTTACGGTCAAGAGCGTGCTGGGCCTTCTGCGCCTGCTGAGCGACCGCCCGGCCTGAACCAGAACGATCCGATCGGGGAACGCGCCCGGCGACGGGCGGTTGGTCGGGGACAGTTTCAAGGAGCCGCCCCATGACCGATTTCCGCGACGTGCCGTCCGAGCAGCGCTTCGAACAAGGCTTCGCCGACAGCGACGGCGAACTGCGGCGCGTCTGGGCCGACTATGCGGTCCAGGGGCGCACCCGAGTCATTCTGCATGTCGAGGCCGACCCGGCCCTCCGCGGCTCCGGGGCCTCGGGCCAGTTCATGCAGGCCTTGGCTGAGCACGCCCGCGCCGAGGGGATGAAGCTCCAGCCGGTCTGCGGCTATGCCGTCGCCTGGCTGAAGCGTCACCGCGACTATCAAGACGTGGTGGCGGGTTGAGGCTGATCGGTCAGGCCTGGGTCTATCGCGTCGGCAACTCGATCGTCCGGGTCGAAAACGCCTTCGCCTGGATCGGCTGGGCTCAGGAACGGCTGGTGATCAATGACGAGACCGCCAAGTCGGCCCAGGGCTGGTTCGGCGCCAAGCGGGATTTTGACGAGGACTGGCTGACCCCTACCGGTGAAGGCGTCCTTAAGGTCCGCCTCGTGGCCGGCCTCATGGGCATCCATTGTCGGGTCACCCTCGACGACCAGGGCATCGAGCCGGAGGCTCTGGAGGCGGCCGTCTGGTCGGGGGCCAAGGGCGAGTGGCCGGCGCCCGAGGTGTGGGAACCGGCCGGGGACAAGCGCTGGCACGCCAGTCCTATCCCCCCGAATAGCCACCGATGATCGGCAGGATCTCGCCGGTGATGTAGCTCGACATCTGAGGCGAGGCGAGGAAGACGTAGGCGGGGGCGATCTCCTCGGGCTGGGCCGGGCGTTTCATCACCGTCTCCGACCCGAACTTCGACGTCGCCTCGGCGTCCTTGTCAGCGGGGTTCAGCGGGGTCCACACCGGGCCGGGCGCGACCACGTTCACGCGGATGCCGCGCGGCGCCAGATGCGTGCCCAGCGACCGGGCGAAGGCGTGGATGCCGCCCTTGGTCAGCGAATAGTCAAGCAGGTCCTTGTTGCCCTGCAGCCCCGTGACGGAACCGGTCATGACGATGGCGCCGCCGGCCTTCATGTGCGGCGTCGCCGCCTTCACCAGGTTGAAATAGCCGTACAGATTGGTCTTCAGCGTGCGGTCGAAATGCTCATAGGTCAGTTCCTCCAGCGCGTTCACATGCTCCTGGAAGGCGGCGTTGGGCACCACGACGTCCAAACGACCGAAGGCGTCCAGGCAGGCCTTGACGGTCGCCTCGCTGACCGCCGGATCGGCCGCGTCGCCCTGAACGATCACAGCGCGGCGGCCCTCGGCCTCGACGGCCTTCTTGGTGGTCTCGGCGTCCCCCGCCTCGTCCAGATGGCCGATGACGATGTCGCAGCCTTCGCGCGCGAACAGCACGGCGACCGCGCGCCCGATGCCGGAATCGGCGCCGGTGATGACGGCGGCCATCCCCTTCAGCTTGCCCGAGCCCTTCCAGAAGGGCGCGTCATACATCGGCGCGGGGTCCAGGGCGGCCTCGTCGCCGGGCTTGGGCTGGTGCTGTTTGGGGAAGGGTGGGACGGGGTAGGCGCGCGCGCCGGCCTGCACCGCGCCGTCGTCGCCTTCGTCGTCCGGCTGGGCCGCGTCGGACGCCTCGATCGGCGCCTGGATCTTGCGTTCGTGTTCGGCGACCGCCTCTGCGCGGTCTTCTCGATTCTCGGCCATGGGGGCTCCTTCGCTTCCGGGGACAGGAAGCAGGAAGCCCCGCGAGCCAAGCCTTGTTCCCGAAACTCAGCGTCCGGTCAGCGGCGCCTTGGCGGTGACGGCGTGGATGTTTTCGGCCTTGGCCGGCAGGTCCGAGGCCAGGCGGGCGGCGATCTCGCGCGCGCCGACCGGATAGGCGTCGCCGCCTTCGGCGATCTCGCGGGCTTTGGCCGCGGCCTGGTTCAGCAGGGTCGCCAGCGCCTCGACCTCCTCCAGGGCCAGAGCGCGCGCTTCCAGCTGCAGACGCTTGACCCGATCGGAGGTGCTCTCGGGCGCCTTCATCAAGTTGTAAACTTCCGACTCGGCCGCGACCAGTCGCAGGTCAGGCGCGCCGTTTTCCTTTTCGCTCTTGGCCATGATCGTCATCTTCCCGGACGTGAACGCCCCCACGTCGCGCCTATGCGATGATGCCGCTCCATCGGGCCGCAGCAAAGGGCCTGCTGCGGCAAAGCTGCGGCTTTTCACGCTCTGTGGCGAAATTGCGTCATTCGCAGGCGCAACCGTCAATGCGACGGCAGGAAGGGCGAGAAGGTGATGACGGTGAAGGTGTCGCGGATGTGCGGGCGCGTCTGCACCACCTTGGTGACGAAGCTGCCGATGTCGGCGTCCTTGGACAGGTTGAACTTGGCCAGCAGGTCGTACTGGCCGGACGTCGAATAGACCTCCGAGACGTTCTCGACATTGTCGACCATGTCCGCCGCCACGTCGTTGGCGTGGCCCAGCTCGCATTTGATGAAGACAAAGATGGCGGTCATCATGGCGGGGGCTCCGGTTCGCGTGGTCCCTGATTAGCGGAGGTTGGCGTGGCGGGTAAGGGCGAAGCGGTCCTGGACCTCGAGGCCGAGTACAACAATCGCGCCCGCTGTCCCGATCATGCCGCTGTCATGGCGCGCTGGAAGGCTTCGGCCGAGGCCGCGCGCGCGGCCCATCCGCCGGTCGAGATCGCCTATGGAGACCGCCCCCGCGAGCGAATGGACCTGTTCTCGGCGGGCGAGGGGCGGCCGGTCGCGGTTTTCCTGCACGGCGGCTACTGGCAGGCGCTGGACAAGAGCTGGTTCTCGGGCGTCGCGCCCGCGCTATTGGCCCATGGCGTCGGGCTGGCCGTGCCCAGCTACGACCTGGCGCCCTCGGTGCGGCTGGGCGCGATCCTGCGGCAGGTCAGGGCGGCGGTTGACGCCGTGCGAGGGCTCAACGCCGGCGCGCCGCCCCTGGTCTTCGGCCACTCGGCCGGCGGGCACATGGCGGCGGCCATGCTGAGCGAGGGTCGCGCCGGCGCGGCCGTGGCGATCTCAGGCGTATTCGACCTGGCGCCGCTGATCTCCACCACGCTGAACGCCGCGCTCGATCTGGACGCGGCCGAGGCCTCGGCCCTCTCGGTGACGCAATGGCCGGTTCCGGCGGGCGCGGTCCTGGACTGTCTGGTCGGCGGCAACGAGAGCTCGGAGTTCATACGCCAAAGCCGCGACATGGCCGCCGACTGGGCCGCGCGCGGCGTCCAGACGCATTTGGAGGCCCTGGACGGCCTGGATCATTTCACCGTGCTGGACCCGCTGTTCGACGCGGAGAGCGCCGTCGTGAGACGGCTGGTCGACCTGAACCTGCGTTAGTCCGGGGGATATCCGTACCGATTGAGGCGCTTATGACCGGGTAAAATCAAAAGGACCACAAGCAGTCCCAGCGACCCGAGATAAAGCAAATTATTGATCATTAGCATCAAGAATAGGTCCACCCCGACCTGTGCAGTGGACCTCGCGTCTTCGAAGAGCGCCCCAAACAAGGCGAGGGCAAACAGGAAGAAAATCAGAGGAAACGCACCGATCCACCCTGGCGCGCCAATATCGTGCAGACGCCGGACGACCGCCGCAGACAATAGAACCGCACTCGATAAAGCCGCGATGGTCATAACTGCGATGGACAACGTGAATGCGCGCTCGAATGCGAGAACGCTTTCGATCTCGGTGGACGCGGCGAAGACGGCTTGCATGATTGTCGACATCATCACGCCTGATGCGACAAACACCGTTCCTGTCACCACGCCAGCATAGGGCCAGAAAATGGATGGCCGATCGCGCCCTGAAAATTCAGTAAGCCGTTTCAAAGGAGCCAAGACAGGAATAGGCCAACCCTCCACCGATCAGTCTCTGCAGGTTAAGCTAACGCGTCATCAAGCGTGAAGGCCTGATCGGTTGACGCCTTGGCCTGCGCGCCGCAGTCAAGGACGAACAGACTGGAGACCTTCCCATGGCCCATGACCGCCTCAGCGTCTTGACCGCCCTTGAGACCCAGGGCGTCGCGCCGGTCTTCTATCATCCCGACCCAGAGGTCTGCCTGAACGTCATCCGCGCCTGCGCGCGCGGCGGCGCGCCGGTGGTCGAGTTCACCAATCGCGGCGACTTCGCTTGCGACCTGTTCGGCGAGATCAATCGCGAACTGATCCGCACCGATCCGCAGGTGGTGCTGGGCATCGGCTCGGTGGTCGATGCGGGCACGGCGGCGCTGTACCTGAACCGGGGTGCGCGCTTCGTGGTCAGCCCTTGCCTGGTCGAAGAGGTGGCGCGAGTCTGCAACCGGCGCATGGTCGCCTATTTCCCTGGCTGCGGCTCGGTGACCGAGATCGGCCAGGCGCACGAGCTGGGCTGCGAGATCGTCAAGCTGTTCCCCGGAGCCTCGGTCGGCGGGGCCGACTTCGTCAAGGCGGTGAAGGGGCCGATGCCGTGGGCCAAGATCATGCCGACCGGCGGGGTCGAGCCCGATGCGGCCTCGATCGCCAAATGGTTCGGCGCCGGCATCACCGCCTGTGGCATGGGCTCCAAACTGATCACCGACGAGGCCGTCAAGGCCGGCGACTGGGCCGCGATCGAGGCCAGGGTGCGCGGCGCGGTTCAGGCCATCGCAGCCTACCGCGCCGGCTGATCCCGGCTCTACTCCAGACCCAGCGTGGCGCTGCCGAGATCAATCGCGGAAGCGGGCGCCACCACCAGATCGGGATGCGCCTGACGCAGAGGCTCCAGAAACAGCCGCGCATCGCCCACTACGACCACATAGGCTTGCTCCGAGCCGATCGAGGCCCGCGCTGCGGTCTGGACGGCCTGCGGCGTCACCGCCTGGATGCGCTCGGCATATCGGGTCAGATCGGCCAGGTCGCGCCCCTGGATGACCGCCTCGGCGATGGCCCCGCCCAGACCGGCGGTCGTTTCAAGACCCCGCGTGAAACCTCCCGCCACGAAGGTGCGCCGCCCCGAGACGATTTCATCGGGCGTGGCTTCCGATCCGATCCGGTCGAACTCGGCGAGCACCAGCCCGACCACTTCTGCCGCGCTCTCGTTCTTGGTCTGGCTGCTGGCGGTCAGCAGCCCGCTCTCGGCGCGCGCCGAGAGGTTCGAATAGGCGCCATAGCTGAGGCCGCGTTTGGCGCGCACCTCCTGGAACAGGCGGCCGTTCGATCCGCCGCCGATGACCGCGTTTGCGATGGTGAGGGCATCCCAGGCGGGATCCGAGCGAAGCGGCGCGCGTACCGCCGCGGCGACGGCGGCCTGGCCCGCGTTGGGCATGTCTACGACGATCACGCGCGGCGAGGTCGGCGCACCGGCGCGGGGCGGCGACGAAGGGGCCGGAGCGGTCGGCCGGCTCCATTGGCCCAGGGCCTGTTCGGCGAAGGCGAAGGCGGCTTCGGGCTCCATCCCGCCCGTGATGATCAGGGTGGACGTATCCGGTCTCCACCATTGGCGATGGAACTGGGCGATCTCTTCCCGGGTCAGGGCCTGAAGGCTTTCCGGTGTGCCCGCAGACGGTGCGCCGTACGGCGCGGCGCCGTACACCACCCGATCCAGCACTGCAGAAGCCAGAGGGCCCGGCTGACGCAGGTTGACGCGGAGCCGGTTCACCGCCTGGGCTCGGGCGCGTTCCAATTCGTCGGGGGCGTAGGCCGGTCGTTGAACGACATCGGCCAGGATGCCGCCCGCGCCGGTCGCCGACGCGATCGGAGCCGAGAGGGACACGCCCGTGACGTCGGCGCTGGCGCCCACGTTCAGATTGGCGCCGAGCGCTTCCAGGGCGGCCGCGATCTCGGGCGCCGATCTGTCGCCCGCACCCTGGCGCGCCAGGGTCGCCGCCATGCCCGCCAAGCCGGACCGATCTGCGGGATCGGCCGAGGCGCCGCCCGCGATGAGAAGCTGAGCGTTCATGATGGGCAGGTCGGTGGACTTGGCGGCGATGACGCGCAGTCCGTTGGGCAGGACCCGCTCGGCGATCACCGGAGCGGCGATCGGCCGGCTCTCTCCCACGGCGGGCGCCGCCATGCGCTGGCCTTCGGGCGCCAGGACGTTGGGCGGCAGCACGGCCGGCGGGACGCTGAGGAAGGTCGGGACCGGGGCCGGGTTGCGCCAGCTGTCCTCAGCGGTTCCCTCGGGTCGACGACCCTCGTCCTGATACAGGATGGAAACGCGGGCTCGCTCGTTCAGATAGGTCTGTGCGACGCGCTGCACGTCGGCTGCCGTCACGGCCTGAATAGCACCGACCCGTTGATCCGGGGCCGAAGGCGCGAGCCCTGCACTGAGGGCGTTGCCGAGAATGAAGGCGCGACCCGAGGCGGTCTCGCGCTGGCGCAGCTCGGCGGACAGCAGCTCCATCTTGGCCTCGGCCAGTTCGGCGGCCGTGACGGGCTGGGATCGGATGCGTTGCAGCTCGGCGTTCAGGGCGGCTTCCGCTTCGCCGGGGTCACGGCCTTGGGCGACCGTAACGCTGGCGGACAGATAGCCCCCTTCTTCCATGGCGTTGACCCCGAACGACGCCGAGGACGCCAGCTGGCTGTCATAGACCAGGGCCCGATAAAGGCGCGAGTTCTCGCCTCGCGACAGGATGGCCTGCATGACGTCCAGCGCCGCGTTGTCGCCGTTCTGCGCATCGGGTCCCGGATAGAGGGCGGCGACGGCGGGCAGGGGCACGTTCGGCGCATAGGCCATGACTTGCCGGGGCGCGGTCCGCGGCTGGGGCGCAGGACGTTGCATGCGCGGCACAGGGCGATCGGGGTTAGCGATGTCGCCGAAATACTGATCGACCCAGGCGTCAAGCTGGGCTGGGTCGAAGGCGCCCGACACGATAAGCGTGGCGGTCGCCGGCCGATAGTAGGCCTCGTGAAAGGCGCGCGCGTCGTCGATCGTCGCGGCGTCGAGCTGCTCGATCGAACCGATGATCGAGCGCCTGTAGATGTGATCGTCGAAGGCGTTGTCCGGGGTTACGAAGAAGGCCAGCCGGCCGTAAGGCGGCGCATAGACGCGCTGGCGGAGCTCTTCCTTCACGATCGACCGCTCGGCGTCGAACACGTCCTGATCCACGACCGGCCGAGCCATCCGCTCGGCGTGGGTCCAAAGCATGGTTTCAAGATACTGGGGCGGGACCGTTTCGTAGTAGTTGGTGTAATCCTGACTGGTCGATGCGTTGCGTGTGCCGCCGACGTCTTCGACCATGGCGCTGATCGCGCCATAGGGCAGGTTGACCGTCTTGCGCGACAGGATGTGCTCGAACAGGTGGGCGAAGCCGGAGCGACCCTCCGGATCATCCTTGCCGCCGACATCATACCACAGGGTGACGGTCACGGCGCCCGCCGTGTCGTCCGGCATGGCGTAGACCTTCAGACCATTGCTCAACTCTCGATGGGTGTAGCGCAGCGGCGGAGGCGTCACCGCAGAGGCGGGGCTCGCGGCGGCTGCGGCAAGTTGGGGCGCCTGGGTCCAAGCGGGCGTGGCCGTCAGGATCGCGGCCATAGAAGCGCCGGCCAAGGCGACGGATTTCAGCATGTCTTCCCCCTAGGTTGATGATGCGCCGGAGCATGATCGCAGTTCTGCTCCCCCCGCCGGCGGCTTGGCTATGGCCGAGCTTGTGAATTCGGCGGGTCGGAGTGATCGGCGGTCGGCGCGGGCTGGCTATGCCGTCTGCCGTTGCGATTGCGGGACAGCAGGGGCGACAGGGCCTGGCGGTCGGCCTGGTCGAGGCCCGACAGCACCTGCACCGCGCCGGTCTCCAGCCGCGCGCGGCCGCGCATCTCGGCCAAGCGCGATTCCTCCAGCAAGGCCTGCACGCCGGCCTGGTCGAAGGTCGGGGCGGCCGAGCGGGCGATGGCTTCGCGGCGGGCGGCGCGGGCGGCCTCGAAGTCGGGCTTGGCGGCCAGAGCCGAGGCCCGCAGCGCCTGGCGCACCGGCGCCTGCTGCGCCGGCTCCAGCTGTTCGATCAGGGCCATGGCGGGGCTTTGACGCCCGCCGCGCCGCTCCGCCTCGGCCTGGCTTTCGGCGCGCTGGGCGCCGATCCAGATCACCAGGCCGACGGCCAGGGCGAACAGGTTCAGACCGATCGAGGCGATCAGGGCGATCTTGAGCGCGCGAGGGGTCATCCGCTCGTTCCCAGAACTTCGGCGTCGTCCACGGTGGACAGGGACGCCTGATACAGCACCGTGTCAGCGCGAACGGCGGCGGTCAGCTTGTCGTTCAGGCCGACGCCCGCCACGACGCCGGCGCAGGCCGCCGCCGCCCAGCCGGCGCCCGCCAGCCAAGCCAGGCCGCCCCAGCCCCAACGCCGCAGATTGCGCGGCTTCAGGCCCTGCGACAGGGCCGAGCCGACGGCGCGGTCGACTTGGGCGCGCGAAGCAGTCAGGCGAGGCGACGCGTCCAGGGTCTCGTCCAGAGCCCGCGCCTGGGCCAGCAGGGCGCGCGCCGGGGCCGAAGTCGACAGCAGGCGTTCGGCAGCGGAGCGCTCGCCTTCAGGCCAGCGGCGCGGCTCCGCGCCATAGGCGGCGATCAACTGTTCCAGCCGGTCATGGGTCACCGATGGTCTCCTTCAACTCCCGGGGCGATGTCGGCCAGAGCCTGCCGCAGGGCACGACGCCCGCGTGACAGAAGGCTTTCCAGCGCCTCGACGCTGACGTCCATCAGGCCGGCGGCCTCGATGTTGGTCAGTTCCTGATAATGGCACAGAACCAGCGCTTCGCGCTGACGCTGAGGCAGAGCCGCGAGCGCGGCGTCGACCCTGCGGCCGGTGTCGGCGGCCATGAGGCCCCGGTCGGGCGCCGGGCCCTCGTCGGGCCGATCCGGCGGCGTCTCGGTTGGAACCTCCCGCCGCCGCCGCAGGCGATCGTAGCAGAGGTTCAGCGCCACCCGGTGCAGCCAGGTGTCGAACTTGGCCTTGCCTGGGGTCCAGCGCGGGGCCTGGCGCCAGGCGCGGATCAGAGCCTCCTGCGCCACGTCCTCGGCCTCGGCCGCATCGCCCAGCATTCGGCCGGCCAGCGCCAGCATGCGTGGAAGCTTGCGCGCCACCAGCGCCTGGATGGCCGCGGCGTCGCCGCGCCCTGCGCGACGCACCAGATCCTCGTCGGGGTCGGCGATCCGAACCAGTGCGGCCTCCCTCGACCCTCTGAAAAAGGGCGGACGTGGCTGAAACCGCCGTCCCCGACATCATCCTTACTCCGAACCGGGCGCCGCTGGCGACGCCGGACGCGCACCGCGCCTGTCGCGACGCTGCTCGCGCATCTGGGTCATGGCCGCACGGCGCTCCTCCGCGGTGACGACGCCGTCATTGTTTGCGTCCATCCGGGCGAACTGTTCGGCGGCCCGAGCACGAGCGTCTTCGATGCGCATAGGCTCAGCCGCACGGCTGTTGACGCGACGGTCCATGCGCTTGGCGCGCGGTCCCGCGCGTTCGGTCCCGGCGCGCTGAGACCGGTTCAGGAACTCCTCCCGACTCAGCACGCCGTCGCGATTGGCGTCCAGCCGATCAAAGGCCTGGGCGGTGCGCTCGGCGCGGCGCGTCTGCATGGCGGCTCGGCGTTCCTCGGCTGTGACCACGCCGTCGTTATTGGCGTCCAGGGCCTGCAGCCGCTCGACGCGGCGTTGGACGAAGTCGGCCTGGGCGACAGGTTGCGCGCGCTCGGCGGCGCGCGGGTTCTGCGTCTGGGCCTGGGCGGCGCCGGCGAGGCCGGTCAGCATCAAGGCGGCCGCGCCGCCGAGCACAAATGTACGGCTCATGTGGATCTCCGTGAGGATGGTTGTCGCGTCCCTGTCACGGTTCACACGCGCCGCCTGTCGGAGTCCGTCGCTTTAGTTCAGAGCGTTCTCGAAGGCGGCCCGCGCGGCGCGGCGCAGAATGGTCAGTTCATCTTTCAGCGCCCCAAAGTCCGAAGCTCCCGCGGTTTCCGCCAGGCGCCGCCTGAAGCCTTCCGGCTCGGCGTCTGGATCGGGCTGTTCGTCAAAGGCGCACGCCAGCAGCTGGGACAGCCGCTGCTGCAGCCTCCAGGCCTGCTCAAGCACATCGTCATTTGAAAGGGACTGCAGAGTGGAGACGGTCAGGGCGCGGCCCTCAGCCGCCGCCTGCAACTGGCGGTACTGGGCGACGAACTCGGCGTCCACCTGCCCCCCCGGTGAGAGCTTCAGGTCCCAGAAGCCGTGCGGCGGCCGCTCGCGGTCCATCAGGGCGCGCATGGCTCGCACATCATGCCTCAGGGCTGCATCGTCCCGCGGCTGTCTGAGTGCGGCTTCGATCGTCTGGCTCACCCGCTCGCCGAAGGCCGCGTCGCCGGCCCAGACCACGCGCGCCCGCGTCAGAGCCAGGAACTCCCAGCTGTCGGCCTCGCGGGCGTAATAGTCGGACAGGGCTGACAGCCGCACGGCGACCGGCCCCTTGGAGCCCGAGGGCCGGAGCCGCATGTCGACCTCGTACAGCCCGCCCTCGGCCGTCTGGGCCGACAGAGCCGCGATCAGCCTCTGGGTGAAGCGGCCGTAGAAGGTCTCCGCGCCCCAGCCGCGCCCCGCAGAAGAGGCGTCCGGCGCGGCGTCATAGACGGTCATCAGGTCCAGGTCCGACGACGCCGTCATTTCGCGCGACCCGGCCTTGCCCAGCGCCACGACGGCCACGGCGCCGGGAAAGGCGCCGCCCATCCTTTCGGCCTCGGCCAGGGCGGCCGGGGCCAAGGCGCGCATGGCCGCGTCGGCCAACACCGTATAGGCCCGCCCCGCCGCCTCGCCGCCGGCGCGGCCGGTGACGGTCTGAAGGCCGATGCGGAAAGTCTGTTCGCGGTGCAGCCGGCGCACCACGTTCATCGCGCCCTCGAAGTCCTGGGCGGCCGCCTCGCTCAGCATCTCTGCGATGACGCCCGAGTCCTCGTCCAGATCGGCCAGGAAGCGGGCGTCCAGGACGCTGTCCAGCGCGGCGGGCTGGCGGCCCAGCATGCGGGCCAGGCGCGGCGCATAGGCCATCATGCCCACCACCATCTCGAACAGCCGCGGCTGATTGAGGAACAGGGCCTGGACCTGCACGCCCCCAGACAGGCCCGAGAAGAAGACGGCGAACCGGCGGAAGGCCGCGTCCGGCGCGCCCGTCTCGGCCATGGCCGTCAGCAGGCGCGGCGCCAGGCGGGTGAACAGTTCGCGTCCCTTGGCTGATCGTGTGGCCGAGATGCGGCCATGATGCCACTCGCGGATCGTGGAAGCGACCGACGCCGGCTCCGAAAAGCCCATGCGCTGCAGCGTCTCCAAGGTCCCGGGATCATTCTCGACGCCGGTGAAGACGAGGCTGCCGTAGGGGGACGACAGGTCCTCGCCGCCCTCGAACAACTCCCCGTAGCGGTGGTTCACCCCCGCCAGCAGACCTTCGACGCCGGCGTCGAACAGGGCCAGATCACCCTCTCCCGCCAGGGCCGCCACGGCTGCGCGACGCGACGGATCGGCGGGCAGGACATGAGTCTGTTCGTCCTCCAGCATCTGGACGCGATGCTCCAGGGCGCGCAGTTCGCCGTAGGCGTCGGACAGCTGGCGCGCGACGTCGGCGGGCACATGGCCCGCCTCGGCCAGCGCGTTCAGGGCGTCGAGGGTCCGGGGGCTGCGCAGCGACGGGTCGCGGCCGCCCAGGATCAGCTGCTGGGTCTGGGCGTAGAACTCGATCTCGCGGATGCCGCCCCGGCCCAGTTTCAGGTTGGCGCCGGCGGCCTGCAGGCCCTCGCCGGTCTTGTGGACGTGGATCTGCTTCTTGATCGATTGGATGTCGAGGATCGCCGGATAGTCGAGGCTGCGCCGCCAGACGAAGGGCGTGAGGGCCTTCAGGAAGTCGCCCGCCTCGGCCAGGTCGCCCCCCACGGCGCGCGCCTTGATGAAAGCCGCCCGCTCCCAGTTCTGGCCTACGGATTCATAATAGGCCAGGGCCGTCGGCGCGGCGACGACCGGCGGGGTGGAGGAGGGGTCGGGCCGAAGTCGGAAGTCGACGCGGAAGACATAACCGTCCCCGGTGCGCTCGCTGAGCAGGGTCGCCAGGCCCTGGGCCACGCGGTTAGCGAAGGCCTGCGGCTCGGGCCCCGCCAGCACGCCAACCAAGACTTCCGGTTGGTAGAACAGGCTGATGTCGATGTCCGAGGAGTAGTTGAGCTCTCCAGCACCGTGTTTGCCCATGGCGACGGCGAACAAGCCGGGCGCGGGGCCGCGCGGGTCATCCGCCGCGGAGGTCAGCCGCCCGCGCTCGCGCGCCTCATGCGTGGCGCTGGCCAGGGCGCGGCGCACGCTCTCGTCGGCGAAGGCGCTGAGCGCGCCAGTGACCGCCTCCAGGCCCCAGACGCCGCCGAGGTCGCACAGGGCGGTCAGCAGATGCAGTTCCGCCTTCAGCTTGCGCAGCGGCGCGCGCAACGCCTCGGGCGGCCCGTTCAGCGCCCGGGTGCGATCTAAAAGGTCGGCAAGGCGGGCTTCGGGATCGCTGCTCAGAACGGCGAGCAGGACATCGGGCGCGCGCCGCATCAGGCCCGCGAGATAAGGAGACGCCGCCGCGATGGGCGCCAGCGCCGGCCAGGCGGCGCGCAATCGATCCGCCCAGCTCGTTTCGACGGCCGCCTCGTCCAGCCGGTCACGCAGCCGCTCTGCAGCGACGGGATCGACCACCGGACCGCAAGGGCGCAAGCGATCGATCAAGTTCATTCCGCAGCCTTGGCGGACGCCGGGGGCAGGACCAGGGCGACACGCAGGCCCGGCCCCCGTCCGCCGTAGGCCCCGGGTCCCTCGTCCAGCTGGATGCGCCCGGAGTGGGCCTCCATCACCGCCGTGACCAGCGACAGGCCCAGGCCCGAGCCCGGTTCGGTGCGGCTGTTGTCCAGACGCACGAAACGCTGCGTCACCCGCTCGCGGTCGGCGTCGGGCACGCCTGGCCCGGTGTCGGTCACCGAGAACTCGATTTCGCCGGACGACCGCCTGCGCGCACGCAGGGTCACGGCGCCGCCGGCCGGCGTGTACTTGATGGCGTTGTCGATGATGTTGGCCAGGGCCTGAGCCAGGAAAGGGCGGTTGGCCTCCACCATCAGACCGCGCTCGATCTCGGCGGCGAACTCCAGGTCCTTGTCCTCGGCGGCGGGCTCGTACAGTTCGGCCATGTCGGCGGCCAGGTCGGCGGCGTCGAACAAGACCGGATCGGGCGTGCGCCCCTTGGCCGCCTGCAATCGGGCGATGGCCAGGACGGCGTTGAAGGTTTTCAGCAGTTGGTCCGCTTCGTCCAGCGCCACCTGGAGGGCGTCCGGCCCCTCGATCCGCCCGGCCTCGGCGTCGATCAGGGCGACCTCCAGCTTGGCGCGCATGCGCGTCAGGGGCGAGCGCAGGTCGTGAGCGATGGCGTCGCCGGCGTGGCGGATCGAGGCCATGGAGGCTTCAAGCCGGTCCAGCATCCGGTTCATGCCCTGGCCCAGCTCGTCGAGTTCGTCGCCTGAGCCTCGAATCTCCGCCCGCGCCTTCAGGTCGCCGTTCTGAACGGCTGTCACGACGCGGTTCAGCCGGCCCATAGCGGTCTCGACGCGGCGGCTGATGAACAGACCGCCGGCCAGGCCCATCAGGATGACCAGCGCCATCGCCATCCACAGCGCCTGGGTCAGGCGGGCCAGATACTCTTCCGTGTCGCCCATGTCCTGACCGACGAACAGGCGGTCTCCACCCGACAGAACCATCTCGACTCCGAGGGCCTGACGCTGACGCACGCGGCCCGCGGGGTCCGTGTCGGTCAGACGAAAGGTGGTCCACTGGCTGGACGGATCCGATCGCGCGGGCACGGTCTCGAGGCTGCCGGTGACGCGCGTCCCGTCAGGCCGGCTCAGCAGGTAGACGTAGTCGTTGCCGCGCAGGATTCGGTCAACGAGCGCCTGGTTCAGGGCGTCGACGCCTCGCTCGCGGTAGATCGAGGCCAGAACGCCCACCTCGCTGCGCACGCCGGCCTCGGCCCGCGCCCGCGCCTCGCTGGCCGAGGCGAGATAGACATAGGCCAGAATGGCGCTGGCCGCCGTCACGAACAGCGCCAGAAACAGCAGCGTCAGTCGAAACGGCGTGCGGCGAAGAAGGGACGGCAGGCGCATGGCGTCTAGTGGCGAGTGACGAGTGGCGAGTGGCGAGCAAGCCGCCACGCGGCACGGCGCCGCTCCCCGCCGGCGATGTTCGGGCCTGACTCGCTCACTGTCTCGCCACTCGCCACTCGCCACTCATCACTGGCTTACGCCTCCAGCCGGTACCCCGCGCCGCGCACGGTCTGCAGCATGGCCTTGTCGAAGCCCTTGTCGATCTTGGAGCGCAGGCGGCTGATGTGCACGTCGATGACGTTGGTCTGGGGGTCGAAGTGGTATTCCCAGACCTTCTCAAGCAGCATGGTGCGCGTCACCGATTGGCCGGCGTGGCGCATCAGAAACTCCAGCAGCTGGAACTCGCGCGGCTGCAGGTCAATCTCTTGGCCGGCGCGATGCACGGTGCGGCCGATCAGGTTCATCTCCAGCTCGCCGACTTTCAGCACGGTCTGGACGCCGCCGGTCTCGCGCCGGCGGGCCAGGGCTTCGACCCGCGCAATCAGCTCGGCGAAGGCGTAGGGTTTGACCAGATAGTCGTCGGCGCCGGCCTTCAGGCCCGTGACCCGATCCTCGACCTCGCCCAGCGCCGACAGGAACAGCACCGGCGTCTGATCGCCGCCCTGGCGCACGGTCTCGACCATGCCGACCCCGTCCAGGCGCGGCATCATGCGGTCGACGACATAGACGTCGTAGCCGCCCTTCTGCGCCTCGAGCAGGCCGAAGGCGCCGTCCACGGCGTGGGTCACGTCATGGCCCGCCTCGCTGAGGCCGCGCACCATGGCGGCGGCCGCTTCCGCATCGTCCTCGACCACCAGAATACGCATAGACGGGCTCCCGACAGAGATTCGCCGCCGATGCTAGCGCATCGACGGCGAAGACGTGAGTTAAGGCTTTGTCAGACCGAGGTCACTCCTCGGCGAAGCGCAGCACTATCGGGGCAGGCTGGCCCGCGCCCCTGCGGACGAAGATCAGCACGCCGGGACGCCCAGCCTGTTTCACAGCCGCCACCGCAGCCTGAAGGTCAGCCGCAGAGCGCACTTCGCGGGTGTCGGCCCGGGTGATGACGTCGCCCGCTCTCAGGCCTAGACGCGCCGCCGCTGTGCCTCGCTCCACGTCGGTGACAACAACGCCGCTCACCGATTCCGCCACCCCGTAACGCTGTCTCAGAGCGGGAGTGATGGCGGTGACGCGAACACCTTCGATCACCTCGCCCTGAGGCGTCGGCGCTTGTCCCGGGCGGCTCGGCTCACCATCAGCGCCATCGGCCGCCAGCAACTCAGCTTCCGAGGGCCGGGTGCCGGACCGAACATTCAATGTCTGGCGTCGCCCGTCACGGATGATGTCCAGACGAATCGTCTCGCCTGGCCGCGAAGCGCCTACCAGGCGGGTGGCCTCGGTGCCATTGGCGACGGCTTGGCCGTTCACGGCGACCAGAATGTCCCCGACGCGCGCACCAGCGCGGGCGGCTGGACCGCCTTCAGTGACGCTCGATACATAGGCGGCTTTGAGGTCACGCGCTTGGCCAAGGGCCTCCCAGCGGTCGCCGTCGAAAGTGTGAAGCCCCAACCCGACATAGCCGCGCTCAACCCGCCCGTCGCGCATCAGCTGGTCGGTGATCGGCTTGGCGACCGAGGCGGGGATGGCGAAACCGATGCCGATCGAGCCGCCGGTCTGGGAATAGATCGCCGAGTTCACGCCGATTACGCGGCCGTAGATGTCGAAGGTCGGGCCGCCCGAGTTGCCCCGGTTGATGGCGGCGTCGATCTGCAGGAAGTCGACGTAGCCAGCCGAGCCCGGATCGATGTTCTGGCGCGACAGGGCCGAGACGATGCCGGCCGTGGCCGTGCCGCCCAGGCCCAGGGGGTTGCCGATGGCGATGACCCAGTCGCCGACCCGCGGCTGGGCTTGGTCCTCGAACGAGACGAAGGGGAAGTCCGCCCCCTCGACCTTGATGACGGCCAGGTCGGTCGCGGGGTCCGTGCCCACGACGCGGGCGGTCAGTTCGCGCTGGTCGGCCAGGCGCACCTTGATCTCGGTGGCGTCCTCGACGACGTGATTGTTGGTGACGATGTAGCCGTCGGCGGAGATGAAGAAGCCGGATCCGGCGCCCTGAGCCGTGGGCGCATCCTCTTCGCTCTGGCCTTCCTGACCGCGGCCCTGGCCAGGCGCGCTGAAGGGCAGGGGAGGCAGGCCGGGAATCTGCAGGAAGCCGCCGGTGGGCCGCTGAACCCGCGTCGTCACGTCGATCGACACCACCGCCGGCGAGACCTGCTGGAAAATGTCGGCGAAGCTGAGCGGCGCGCCCTGCGGAGGGGCGAAGGCGGCGGCGGGGGCGGGCGAGGCCGTCAGTCGGCCCGAGGCGCCGGCCACCGGCTCGGCGTGCGCGCCCGGCCAGGTGATTACGCCGCCCGCGGTCGCGCCCGCGGCGAGGGCCAGGCCGGCGGCGGCCCCCAGAATGAACTCCTTGCGCTTCAGCATCGTCGTCCCTGCGATCCTCTTCATTCGGCCCTGAATGGACCGTGTCGCCCTTGGATATAGATCGACGGCGGCCTTGGCCAACCGTCGGCCCGGCGATCGTTGTTCCGCCTCAGCGTCCGTCGTGGGGCGAGGTTGCGTCAGGATCGCGGCGAAGCTTGTTTTCGGTCAGACGCGCAAGGGCCGCCTCTTCCTCTGGTGACAGGGGAGCGGGGTCAGGCCGACGCCGGCGCGAACGCAGCAACAACGCCGCACCTGCGCCCAGGATCAGGGCGAACGGCCCCAGCCACAGCAGCAGGGTGCCCAGGCGGAACGGCGGCTGGAACAGGATGTAGTCGCCGTAGCGATCGACCAGGCCGCGGCGGACTTGCTCGTCGGTGCGGCCGGCGGCGACCTCCTCGCGCACCAGACGGCGCATATCGGCGGCCATGCCGGCGGGAGAATCGGCGATGGACTCGTGCTGGCACACCACGCAGCGCACATCGGCGAACAGGGCGCGGGCGCGCGCCTCCTGGCCGGCGTCGGGCAGAGGCTGGTCGGGCGCCGGTGCGGGCTCGGCGGCCATCAGGCCCACGGAGGCCAGGGCGATCAGCAGCGCGCGCTTCACGCCCTGGACCTCCTGCCCACGGCGACGCGCAGCCGCCGGTCGAACAGCGATAGGGCGCCGCCCAGGGCCATCAGCGCCGGCCCCAGGAAGATCAGCCGCGCCCACGGATTGTAATAGAGCCGGACCGTCCAGGCCTGGCCGCCGTCCTGGGCCGCCCGGCGCTCGCCCATCACGACATAGAGGTCATCCAGACCGCGGAAATCGAGCCCGACCTCGGTGGTGGTCTGTCCGCCGGCGGGGAAGAAGCGGCGCTCGGCGGTCAGCACGCGGTCCGGGCCCGAGCCCGAGCGCGGACCAACGGTCAGCCGGCCCTGTTCGGCGATGTAGTTGGGGCCCTCGATCATCTGCACGTCGTCCAGGCGCGCCGACCAGGCGCCGGCCGAGACGCTCTGGCCGATCGACAGCGGCGCGGCCGCCTCGACCTTGAAGCTGGTCTCGACCACGGCCCCCAGCACGAAGACGCCGACGCCCGCATGCGCCAGAGCCATGCCCCAGGCGCCCAGCGGCAGGCCCCGCGCGCGACGCAGGCTTTCAGCCCCGGGTGCGCGGAACAACCGGATACGCTCGGCCAGTTCGACCAGAGCGCCGACGATCAGCCAGGCCCCGATGCCGATGCCCACGGTCGCCAGCGCCTTCTTCGGCTCGAAGGCGAACCAGGCCGCCAGACCCGCGAGCACCGCCAGCACCGCCGCCCAGGTCAGGCGCTGGACCACGCCCTTCAGGTCCGCGCGCTTCCACGACATAAGCGGGCCGGCCGGCAGGATGATGAAGGCGACCATCATCAGCGGCGTGAAGGTCAGGGCGAAGAAGGGCGGTCCGACCGAAATCGTCTGGCCGGTCGCGGCCTCCAGGATCAGCGGATAGAGGGTGCCCAGCAGGACCGTGGCGGCCGCCACCGTCAGGAACAGGTTGTTCAGCACCAGGGCCGCCTCGCGGCTGACCGGCGCAAAGGCCCCGCCGTCCTTCAACCGGGGCACGCGCCAGGCGAACAGGGCGAACGCTAACCCTGAAGCGACGCCCAGGATGGCCAGCAGCATCAGACCGCGCTGAGGATCGACCGCGAAGGCGTGGACGCTGGTCAGCACGCCCGACCGCACCAGAAACGCCCCCAGCATCGAGAAGGTGAAGGCCAGAAGCGCCAGGAAGACGGTCCAGCCCTGCAAGGCTCCGCGTCGCTCGGTCACCACCGCCGAATGCAGCAGGGCCGCGCCCGCCAGCCAGGGCAGGAAGGAGGCGTTCTCCACCGGGTCCCAGAACCACCAGCCGCCCCAGCCCAGTTCGTAGTAGGCCCAGAAGGAGCCGAGCGTGATGCCGACGGTCAAAAAGGCCCAGGACGCCAGCGCCCAAGGGCGCACCCAGCGGCCCCAGGCGGCGTCGACGCGCCCTTCGATCAGGGCGGCGACCGCCAGCGAGAAACAGACCGAAAAGCCGACATAGCCGAGGTAGAGCAGCGGCGGATGCACCGCCAGCGCCGGATCCTGCAGCAGCGGATTCAGCGACGCGCCCTGGATCGGCGTCGGGTCCAGGCGGGTGAAGGGGCTGGAGGTGAAGGCCGCAAAGGCCAGGAACAGGGTGGTCAGCGCGCCCTGGACGGCGAGGGCCGAGGTCTTGAGGCCGAACGGCAGGTCGCGCGCACGCGCCAGCACGGCGCCGAACACCGCCATGACGAGGCACCACAGCAGAAGCGAGCCTTCATGGCTGCCCCAGGCGCCCGCCACCTTGTAGAGCATCGGCTTGTCGGTGTGGCTGTTGGCCGCCACGTTCGAGACAGAGAAATCCGAGACCACGAAGGCGAAGATCAGGGCGGCGAAAGCCAGGACGATGGCCCAGGCCGAAGCCACGCCCGCCCCCTGGCCCGCCCCGGCCAGCACCGGGCTGAGCCTCAGTCGGCCGGCCGTCGACAGACCCGTCTGCAGCGCGGCCAGCATCAGCGCCAGCGCCAGGGCGAAGGCCCCAAGTTCGGCTATCACAGCTGACGCGCCCTCTCGACGGAGGGCGATCCGTCTTCCGGCCGCCACTCGCCCTTTTCCTTCAGGCGGTCGGCGACTTCGCGCGGCATATAGGTCTCGTCGTGCTTGGCCAGGACCTGGCTGGCGCGGAAGGTGCGGTCGGCCTGGAAGGCGCCCTGCGCGACGATTCCCTGGCCCTCGCGGAACAGGTCGGGCAGATCGCCCTGAAACACCACACGCGTCACTGCGGCGTTGTCGGTGACGACGAATGCGACCGAGCCGTCCGCCCCCTGCTCGACGCTGCCGGCCTCGACCAGACCGCCCAGCCGGATGACGCGGCCCTCGGGCGCGGCTTCGGCCGTCGCCTCGGACGGAGAATAGAAGAAGGTCACGCTGTCCTGCATGGCCCACAGCGACAGGCCGACCGCCAGCGCCAGCACAGGCGCGACGGCGGCGACGATCCAGAGGCGGCGACGCGCCTTGGGCGAACGGGGAAGCCAGCTCATGGGCGAGAACCGAAGTCGAGGGATGGCCGCGCATATAGGCCCGCGGCCGCGCCGAGCCAACGCGTCATGATGCGCCCCCGGCCGGCGGCAGGCGCCGCTCCAGATCCTGGCGCCGCGGATCGGTCGGCTGCAGCGCAGCGATCAGCGGGGTCCACATCTCGCGCGTCACGGCGGCGTCTCCGCGCAGCAGCGCCGCCTCGCCGACGAAGAAGCGGGCGCCGAGCTGCTCCGGGTCGATGTCCAGCGCGCGGCGGAAAGCGGCTTCGGCGTCGGCGCCGATGGTTCCGTCATTGGCCCGCACCAGACTCTCGCCCAGACGCGCCCAGGCCTGAGCGTCGTCCGGGTTGAGTTCGACCAGCCTGCGGAAGGCCGAGACGGCCCCGAAGGAATCGCCGGCTTCGAAACGGGCGGCGCCCAGCATAGCCAGGGCCTGCGGATCGTCGGGCCGCTCGCGCACCACCCGGCCGACGACGGCAGCCAGCTGGGCCGGACCCAACTCGCCGGGCGTTTGCGCCCATTCGTCCAGACGCCGCTCGTAGGGCTCATCGGCCCGGCCCGGCGAACCCGTCAGGCCATACAGGCCGATGGCGAGCACAGAAGTCAGGGCCAGGCCGCCCAATATCCAGTAGCGGTCACGCGGGCCCACCACGGGGCGGATTTCGCCGCGTTCCCGGTTCAGCAGGCGGCGGGCGGCCTCGGCGCGCGCGGCGGCGAAGTCGGCGGCGCTGATCTGGCCCTGATCGCGCAGCCGCTCCAGAGCGTCGATCTCGACCGTGTCGCCGACGGATGGATCAACATCCACGCCGCGTCGCGCGCCGCTCAGCACCAGCAGCCCCGCCAGGGCGGCGGCCAGTCCGGCCAGAATCCAGAAGGTCAGCATGGCCCGCGTCTAGACCAACTCTATGGCCGCCGCGAGTCAGCGCCGCGCAGACGAGGCGATCCGTCGCCGCAGCGTGCGCGCCGCGTCCGCCGCGTCCAGCGTTTCGAGAAGGTCCGCCATTCGCGACACGACCGCACGGGCGTGGGCGGCGCGCTGGCGAGGATCGCCGGGGCCGGCGTCGATCTCCAGGTCGCCGTCGTTGACGGCGTCGATCGCCTGGTCGCCCTGGTTGAACAGCCGGTCGACTGCGGCCTGCACGACCCGGACGCGCTCGGCCTCGCACCCGAGCAGGGCGGCGGGCCCGCGCAAGGCGGCCACATGTCTTGCGCCCGCCTCGGCGGCGACGACCTCGGGAGCCTCGAGGTCGAGGTCCAGACGCGGCGTATCGCGGCTCATCATGCCGACGACCGCGACGCGGCGTAGGGGAAAGGCTTTGGACAGGGTCTTGTCCAAGGCGCGCATTGTGCGCGTCAGACGCGCTCCGGCGCGGGACCGGGCTTCACGCACGCGCGCGCCCCAAGGCGATTTGGGGTGCAGGTCCAGAGCGGCGTCGAACTCGCCCAGCACTGAGGCGCACCAAGTCAGGTCGGCCTGAAACGCCGCCTGATCAAGGGCGACGGTCGGACTCGCGAGACCGACCCGGTCCAGCCGCCTCTCGAGTTCCGCCAGAAGCCGCTCAACGAAGACGGCCAGGTCCGACTGGCGAAGCAGCGCCTCGCCGCCGCCGACCGGAGACGCCTCGACCACCACCTTCAGGATCAGCCACGCGTCGCCGACCTGGGCGAATAGAATGTCCAGCAAGCGCTCCGGCCCGTCGGGATGGATGTCGCCGGCCTCACGCAGGGCGGCCCGCAATTCGACGGCCTGGGCCTCGGTCGGACGGCCGGACCACGCCGGCAGGGAGCGGCCCAGCCGCCGCGCGAGAGCGGAAAGATCGAACGCGACCGCCAAGGCCTCCAGCCGCGCCGGCCGATCCGCCGCGCCGTCGTCCGGCCATATGCGCTCGGACGCGTCACGCGCCGCGGCGGCGGCGCGGGCGCACAGTCGGTCGGCGACGATGTCGGCGCGCGGCCCGTCGGCGTCCAGCGCCGGCGCCAGATCCGGCTCTCGCGCCAGGGCCTCGGCCCACAGGCGGCTCAGGACGTGCGAGGGGAAGGTCAGGGCCTCGACGCCGTCGCCCCGCTCGACGAACAGGGCGGTCAGCGGACCGAAGGCGCGGGCTCGGCGCGCGCGGTTCAGGGCCTCGGCCTCGACCAGATGCTCCAAATCCGCCGCCCGAGCGCCCGGCAGGGCGCGCGACATCTCGCCGATCGCGCCCAGAACGGCGTCGGGCGTGGCGGTCAGCAGGCTTTCCAGCGCGACGCGGTGGTCGGCGGACAGGCGCGATGATCGGGCAGGCTGGGACACGCGCCCATCGTGGCGGACAAGCGTTAACGTCGGGTCAGTCGCCGGCGGCGGGCAGCTCCAGAACCACTTTGAGGCCGCCCATGTCGCTGTCGCCCAGGGTCACCCGGCCACCGTAGGCGCGCGTCAGGTCGTCCACGATCGACAGGCCGAGACCCGAACCGGGCGCGTCCTCGTCCAGCCGGGCGCCACGCTTTAGCACCTCTTCGCGCCGGTCGGCGGGCAGGCCCGGACCGTCGTCCTCCACCACCACCACCATCTGACCCAGGCCGCTGGGGCCGGCCGAGACCCGCACGCGGCGGCCGGACCATTTGGCGGCGTTCTCCATCAGATTGCCGAGGATTTCCTGCAGGTCCTGCCGCTCGCCCAGGAAGGCCAGGTTGTCGGGCGCGCGCCAGTCGATCTCGACATTCTTTTCGGCGAAGACCCGCTCCAGCATGACGGCCATCTCGTCCAGCACCTCGGGCACGGGCGTGCTTTCGCCCAGGCCATGGGCGGCGCGGGCGGCGGCGCGGGCGCGGCGCAGGTGGTGATCGACCTGATCCTGCATGACTTTGGTCTGGCGCCGCACCATGTCGGGCAGCATTCCCGGGCTGGTCCCGGCCTCGGCAAGCATGACCGCGATGGGCGTCTTCAGCGCATGAGCCAGGTTGCCGACATGGGTGCGCTGGCGCTCCACCGTCTCCTGATTGTGGTCCAGCAGGCGGTTCACCTGCTGGGCCAAGGGTTCGATTTCGAGCGGATAGGCGCGGGCGATGCGCGCCGCCTTGCCCTTGCGGACGGCGGCGATCTCGTTGCGCAGATCATAGAGCGGACGCAGGCCCACCTTCACCTGAACGAAGACCGCCAGCACCAGACCCAACCCCAGGATCAGCAGGGTGGTCCAGGTCACGGTGGCGAACTGGCGCGTGTCGGCGTCCACCGCCGACCGGTCTATGCCCGCCAGGAAGACCACCGGCGTGTTGCGGCCCGGCAGTTGCTTCATCGAAGCCGCGACGCGCAGCGGCTCGCCCGCGGGTCCGACGGCGTTGTAGCTGATCGTCCGGCCAAAGGCCTGGTTTAGTCGGGGCGGCAGGTCGTCAGGCACCGACAAATCCGAATCCCACAGCGAGGTCGAGCGGGCGACCATGCGCAGCCGTCCCTCCGCGGCCGGCTCAGCCACGGCCCAGTACTTTCCTGAAAAGACGCGCAGGGTCTGGGAATCGCGGATTTCGGCCACGGTCACGCCCTGGGGCGTCGCCGTCGTGGCCACCACCAGTTCATCGATGGTCTGAGACAGCATCGCGCCCAGACGACGCAGCGCCGATTCCTGAAACAGCGAGGTCAGGAAGAAGCCGGTGATGGCCAGAGCCAGAACGATCCATCCCGAAGCCAGCCAGATCAGGCGGCGGGTGAGGGATCGTCCCGGCCGCTTGAACCAGCCGAACGGCGTGCGCGAAGACGCGTCCTGGGCCGGTTCGGCTATGTCGCTCACGCCGCCTCGGATTCCCCGGCCAGCGGCGTCAGGCGATAGCCCAGGCCGCGCACGGTTTCGATGCGGTCCGAGCCGATCTTCTTGCGCAGTCGGCCGACAAAGACTTCGATGGTGTTGGAATCACGGTCGAAATCCTGATCGTAGAGGTGCTCTACCAGTTCGGTGCGGCTGATGACCCGGCCCTGATGCATCATCAGATAATGCAGCAGCCGATATTCCAGGCTGGTCAGACGCAGGGGCTCGCCGTCGACGCTGGCGCGCGCGGCGCGCGGATCCAGCCGCAGGGCGCCGCACGACAGGGTCGCAGAGGCGTGGCCGGCCGAGCGGCGCAGCAGGGCGCGCAGGCGGGCCAGCAGCTCTTCGGTATGGAAGGGCTTGGTCAGATAGTCGTCGGCCCCGGCGTCGAAGCCCGACACCTTGTCGGACCAGGCGCCGCGCGCGGTCAGGATCAGCACCGGCGTGGTCTTGCCTTCGCGCCGCCAGCGCTCCAGCACCGACACGCCGTCGATGCGCGGCAGACCCAGGTCCAGGACAATGACGTCATAGGGCTCGGTGTCGCCAAGAAAATGCGCCTCTTCGCCGTCGGCGGCGTGATCGACGGCGTATCCGGCGTCGGCCAGGGCGCCTTTCAGCTGACGCGACAGATCGACGTCGTCCTCGACCAGCAGAACCCGCATCAGCGCTCTCCCGTCACGCGGCCGGTGCGGCCGTCCACCATGATGTCTCCGACGCGGCCGCCGGGATACTCCCAGCGCACCACATAGCCGTCGCCGCGCGGGCTGACGCCCAGCATCCGGCCCGGCCGGCCCGCCGACACGCCCCGAACGATGGCGCCCAGGTCGGCCCGAGGGGCCTCGCGCGACATCGACTCCCGTCCACGGTCGCGCCCGCGGTCTGGCGGACCGCGATCCTGCGACTGTTCGGAACGGTCACGATCGCGGCCGCGCGACTGGTCCCAGGCGTCATGCGCCAGGGCTTCCGTCAGGGGCAGCATCGCGGCCAGGGCGGCGATCAGGGGAACGCGGAACTTCATCATGGGACGATGTCTAGTCTCCGGGCTCTGAACGCGGGCTGAACGCCGGTCTCAGATTGCAGTCTAGACCATCCCCTCTTCAGGAGAGAACCCGCTCATGCGCGAGGCCTTCAGCCGCTCAGGATCATGAACGCTGTCTGACACGACCTGTTCAGATCGGGTTCGAGTTCGGCCTGCTTTTCTGAGCTCATCGCAGCCCATCCCGGGTTGCGGCCATGTCCAGAAGGATCAGTTCGATGACCAAGGCCAAGATTTCCGCCGCCGTCGCCGCCCCCATGATGGCCCTGGCCGCCGCGACCGTCGCCCTGCCGGCCACGGCCGAGGCCCAGGCCTATCGCCACGGTCCCGCCTACGAGCGCGCCGCCCCCGGCTGGCAGTCCATCACCCAGCGCAAGTACAACCTCGACGCCCGCATCGACCGCGGCGTCCAGACCCGTCAGATCAGCCATCGAGAGGCGTCGCGCCTGAAGAATGAGCTGAACAGTCTCGTCCGACTGGAGCGCAGCTACATGCGCGGCGGTCTGACCCGCTGGGAACGCCAGGATCTGGATCGCCGCTACGACCGTCTGTCGGCCCAGGTCCGCTACGAGCGCAACGACTGGAACAATCGCCGTCGCTGATTTCGCGCCGACGAGGTTGCCGACGGCGGCATGAAAGCGCATCTGGCGCCCATGACCTCCCCCGCCGTCACCGCAGAAGCCCGGTCCCTGAAGGGGCCGGGCTTTCCTGAATTCGTCGCCCTGATCGCCATGATGATGGCGCTGAACGCCCTTGCGATCGACGCCATGTTGCCGGCCTTGCCCGACATCGGCGCGGGCCTGGGCGTCGCGGACGAGAACAGCCGCCAGTGGATCATCACCGCCTATCTGCTGGGATTCGGCGTGATGCAGATCGTCTATGGCCCGCTGGCGGATCGATACGGGCGAAAGCCGGTGCTGATGGCGGGCCTGAGCCTTTATGTGACCTTTAGCGTGATGGCGGCGTTCGCTCCGACCTTCACGACCCTGATCCTCGCGCGCATCGGCACCGGCGTCGGGGCGGCGGCGCTCAGGGTGTTGGCCGTCTCCATCGTGCGTGATCGCTACAGCGGCAGGACCATGGCGAGGGTCATGTCGCTGAGCTTTCTGGTCTTCCTGGGCGTGCCGATCGTGGCGCCGACGCTGGGGCAGGCCATTCTGAACTTCGCCGAGTGGCGCTGGATCTTCGGCGTGCTCGCCTTGGCCGGCGGCGCCTTCATGATCTGGGCCCTGATCCGCCTGCCCGAGACCCTGCACCCGCAGGACCGCCTGCCGATCCGCATTCCGCGCATCGCCGGGGCTTTCCGCGAGGCGCTGACGGAGCGCCGCTCCATCGGCTACACCCTGGCGATGACGGCGATCACGGGCGCGCTGTTCGGCTTCATCAACTCCAGCCAGCAGATCTTCTACGACGTGTTCCAGGCGCCGGGCTTGTTCACCAGCGTCTTCGCCGCCATCGCCGGCGGCATCGCCGTGGCCTCGCTGCTGAACGCCAAACTGGTCGAGCGGCTGGGCTCGCGGCTGATCTCGCACACGGCCCTGGTCGGCTTCATCGTCATGGGCGCGGTCCACTCGGCCGTGACGCTGAGCGGCCATGAGAGCCTGGTCAGCTTCGCGATCATCCAGGGCCTGACCATGTTCTGCTTCGGCTTCATCGCCGGCAATTTCGGCGCCATGGCGATGGAGCGGATGGGCCATATCGCCGGCACCGCCTCGTCGGCCCAGGGCTTCATCTCGACCACCTTCGGCTCGCTGACGGGCTTCTTCATCGGCCAGCAGTTCAACGGCTCGGCCGCGCCGATGGCGGTGGGCTTCCTGTGTTGCGGCCTGGCGGCCCTGGTCGCGGTGCTGTTCGCCGAACAGGGCCGGCTGTTCAAGGCGCGCCATGTGGCGCCGGTCTTGGCGGAGTGACGACGGACGGTTGATCTTTCGGCCGGTTCGGGGCGTTGTCGCAGCGCTTCAAGAGGAACCGACCGTCATGATCCGTCCCCCCGCCCGGCCGCTGACCCTGGCCGCCTCCGCCCTGGCCCTGACGCTGGCGGCCGCCCTGTCGGCCTGTGCGCCCACGACCGGAGCCTCGCCCATGATCCCGCCCGTCGCCGCCCAGCCGATCGAATATGTGCGCGACGTCCACTCCCACGCCCGGCCCGAGATCGCGCGCGTGGTCCATGTCGATCTGGATCTGGATGCGGACTTCCAGGCCAAGACCCTGAGCGGCCGCGCCACCCTGGACGTGACCGCCGAGCCGGGCGCCAATGAGATCGTCCTGGACGTCCGCAACCTGGACATCGGCGAGGTGGTCGACGCCGAGGGCCGGCCGCTGCGCTATGTGGTCGGCAACGACGATCCCATCCTGGGCCGGCCGATGACGGTCTATTTCCCGGCCTTTGCGCCCAATGAGCGGCGGCGCATCACCATTCGCTACGCCACGCGGCCCGACGCCGCGGCCCTGCAATGGCTGACCCCGGCCCAGACCGCCGGCGGCCAGAAGCCCTATCTGTTCAGCCAGGGCCAGGCGATCCTGACCCGCACCTGGGTGCCGACCCAGGACAGCCCCGGCATCCGCCAGACCTATTCCGCCCGCATCACGGCGCCCGACGATCTGAAGGTGGTGATGAGCGCCGACCAGCTGACGCCCCAGGGCGAGGCGGCCGGCCCCGGCAAGCGGGCCTGGCGCTTCCGCATGGACAATCCGATCCCGCCCTATTTGATGGCGATTGGGATTGGCGACCTGGCATTCGCGCCCATCGACCATCGCACCGGCGTCTTCACCGAGCCGGGCGAGTTGGCCGCCTCGGCGCGCGAGCTTCAGCCTACGGCCCGCATGGTCGACGCCGCCGAGGCCCTGTACGGCCCGTATCAGTGGGGCCGCTACGACCTGCTGGTCCTGCCGCCCAGCTTCCCGTTCGGCGGCATGGAAAATCCCAAGCTGACCTTCGCCACGCCGACCATCATGGCCGGCGATCAATCGCTGGTGTCGCTGGTGGCGCACGAGCTGGCCCACTCCTGGTCGGGCAATCTGGTAACCAACGCCGTCTGGGCCGACTTCTGGCTGAACGAGGGCTTCACCACCTATTTCGAGAACCGGATCATGGAGGCCGTCTACGGCCGTGACCGCGCCTTGCAGGAACAGGTTCTGAGCTGGGGCGAGATGCAAGACGCGCTGGCCTCCATGCCCGCCGCCGACACCCGCCTGCACCTGAACCTGGACGGCCGCGATCCCGACGACGGCATGAACGCCATCGCCTATGACAAGGGCGCCGCCTTCCTGCGCACCATCGAGGGCGTGGTCGGGCGCGAGCGGTTCGACGCCTGGCTGCGCGGCTATTTCGAGCGCAATGCCTATCGGCCCATGACCTCGGCCCTGTTCCTGACCGACATCCGCGACAATCTGGTGCGCGGCGATCAGGCGATGGAGACGGCGCTGAAGCTGGACGAATGGGTCTATCAGCCCGGCCTGCCGTCCAATGCGGTCGCGCCCGTGTCGGACGCCTTTGCGCCCGTCGATGCGGCGGCCCTCGCCTTCTTCCGCGACCGCGGCCCGGCCTCGGCCATCCCGTGGTCCGGCTGGAACACCCAGCAGCGCCAGCGCTTCCTGAACTGGCGGCCCGAGGGCCTGCGCGCGGGCGCCGACTGGCTGCGTCCGGCCCAGCTGACCGACCTGGAAAGCACCCTGAACCTGGCCAATGAAGGCAACGCCGAGCTGACCTTCGGCTGGCTGCAGATCGCCCTGGCGCATCGCTATCAGCCCGCCGTGGCGACCGCCGAACGCTTCCTGACGGAGCAGGGGCGGCGCAAGTTCGTCCTGCCGTTGTTCACCACCCTGTGGGCCGAGGGCGACTGGGGCCGGCCCATCGCGCGCCGCATCTACGCCGAGGCGCGGCCGCTGTATCACCCCGTCACCACGGGCTCGGTCGATCAGGTCGTCGGCCGCCCCTGAGCCGCTTGCGCGGGCGGTTGACTTGACCGCCCGCCGGCTCGACAAGAGCGCAGTCCCTTATCCGGCTCCGTCGCCTCGCGCGGCGGGGCCGTCTCGCTTTCAGGAGGTGCGATCCCGTGTCCAGTGAACATCTGATGGGTGTCTACAACCGCGCGCCGCTGGCGGTCGAGCGCGGGCGCGGCGCCCGACTGTGGTCCACGGACGGGGTCGAATATCTGGACTGCGTCGCCGGCATCTCCACCAACGGCCTGGGCCATGCCCATCCGGCCCTGGTCGAGGCGGTCAAGGATCAGGCCGACAAGCTGTGGCACGTGTCCAACATCTTCCGCATTCCCGGTCAGGAAGCCCTGGCCGACGCCCTGTGCGCCTCTAGCTTCGCGGACGTGGTGTTCTTCACCAACTCGGGCACCGAAGCCGTCGAGTGCGCGCTGAAGACGGCGCGTAAATATCACTCCGCCAAGGGCAGCCCCGAGCGCATCGACATCTACGGCTTCGACGGCTCGTTCCACGGCCGGACCTACGGCGCGATCAACGCGGCGGCCAATCCGAACTACACCAACGGTTTCGGCCCGCCGATGGAAGGCTTCCACCAGCTGAAGTGGGGCGATCACGACGCGCTGAAAGCGGCCATCGCCGCGCCGACGACCGCCGCCATCATCATCGAGCCGGTTCAGGGCGAAGGCGGCTGCCGGGTTCTGCCGGACCAGTGCCTGCGCGGTCTGCGCGGGCTGTGCGACCAGTACGGCGTGCTGATCATCTTCGACGAGGTCCAGTGCGGCATGGGCCGCACCGGCAAGCTGTGGGCCCACGAATGGGCCGGCATGGCGCCCGACATCATGGCGGTGGCCAAGGCGCTGGGCGGCGGCTTCCCCATCGGGGCCTGCCTCTCCACGAGCGAGGCGGCCTCGGGCATGACCGTCGGGGCGCACGGTTCGACCTTCGGCGGCAATCCGCTGGCCATGGCGGTCGGCCAGGCGGCGCTGGGCGCGATCAACACCCCGGAGATCCTGGGCAACGTCCAGGAAATCTCGGGCTATCTGAAGCAGCAGCTGCACGGCGTCATGGAACGCTATCCCGACGTGATCGGGGATGTGCGCGGCAAGGGCCTGCTGATCGGCATCAAGCTGAAGCCGAACAACCGCGACTTCATGGGCTGGGCGCGCGACGAACAGCAACTGCTGGTCGCGGGCGGCGGCGACAATGTCGTGCGCATCCTGCCGCCGCTGAACCTGACGCTCGAGGAAGCCCGCGAAGCGGTCGAGAAGCTCGAACGCACCTGCGCCTTCGCGCGCACCCAGATGACTGCCTAGGAGCTTCGGCGATGGTGCGCCACTTCCTCGACATCCACCGGCTGAGCGCCGAAGACCTGCGCGCCATTCTGGACGACGCCCACGCCCGCAAGCAGGCGCGTCAGGGCTGGCCCAAGGGACGCGTCGACGCCGACGCGCCTGCGCGCGATCGCGTCCTGGCCATGGTGTTCGAGAAGAACTCGACCCGCACCCGCTTCAGCTTCGACGCGGCTATCCGCCAGCTGGGCGGCTCGGCCATCATCGCCAACGCCGCCGACATGCAGCTGGGGCGCGGCGAGCCGGTGGAGGACACCGCCAAGGTTCTGTCGCGCATGGTCGATGCGGTCATGATCCGGGCCAACGACCACGAGGATGTCGAGCGTTTCGCCCGCGTCTCGACCGTGCCGGTCATCAACGCCCTGACCGACCGGTCCCACCCGTGCCAGATCCTGGCCGATCTGCTGACCATCGAGGAGCATCGCGGGCCGGTCAAAGGCAAGACCATCGCCTGGGTCGGCGACGGCAACAACGTCTGCCACAGCTTCATGCACGCGGCGCCGAAGCTCGGCTTCACCCTGAACGTGGCCTGCCCGGCGGAATACCACCCCGACCTGCGCGACCTGGCCAAGGGCGGCGACCACGTCCACCTGACCAGCGACCCGCGAGAGGCCGTGCGCGGCGCTGATGTGGTGGTCACCGACACCTGGGTCTCCATGGGCGACCAGGACTACGAAGACCGTTTGGCCGCCTTCGAGGCCTATGGCGTGGACGACGCCCTGATGGACGAGGCGGCCGAGGACGCCGTCTTCCTGCACTGCCTGCCCGCGCATCGCGGCGAGGAGGTCTCCGACGCCGTCATCGACGGCCCGCGCTCGCTGGTGTGGGACGAGGCCGAAAACCGCATCCACGCCCAGAAGGCGGTTCTGGCCTGGTGTTTTGGCCAAGGCGGCGACTGACGGCGGCCCGACGCCAAGGCGGTGTTTTCAGCGCTCTCTGCGTTGACTCAGACGCCCTGATCCGTATATGTCGCCGCTCTTCGCCCGCGGGGGTCCTCCTGCGGGCGCACTCTTTTTGCGTTCAAGCCGAGGCCAACCATGTACGCGGTGATCAAAACCGGCGGCAAGCAGTACCGGGTCCAACCGGGCGACACCATCGTGGTCGAGAAGATCGACGGCGAGGCGGGCGCCGCCGTGACCCTGGGCGAAGTCCTGATGCTGGGCGGCGACAAGGGCGTGACCCTGGGCGGCCCGCTGATCGACGGCGCGTCGGTCGCGGCTACGCTGGTCGAAACCCGCAAGGGCGAGAAGATCAAGATCTTCAAGAAAATCCGTCGTCAGGGCTATCGCCGCACCGGCGGTCACCGCCAGATGGAATCGGTCCTGCGCATCACCGGCATCGAAGGCGCCGGCGAAACCGCCAAGTGGGACGGCGAAGTCTCGCTGATGACCAAGGCGGAAATGAACGCCCGCGCTCGCGGCCTGGCCCCGCGCACGGTCGAAACCGAAGAGGCCAAGCCGGCCCCCAAGGCCAAGAAGGCCGCCGCCCCCAAGGCTGACGCCGCTGAAGCCGCTCCGGCCGAAAAGGTGCCCGCCAAGAAGGCCGCGCCCAAGGCCAAGAAGACCGAAACCACCGCTTCGACCGACGAAGCCTAAGTATCAGACCGCGCTCAAGCAGCGCGAAGCGCGTTAGCGCAACAGGAAGTAACGGAGCAGACCCATGGCTCACAAGAAATCCGGCGGTTCGTCGCGCAACGGTCGCGACTCTGAATCCAAGCGCCTTGGCGTGAAGAAGTATGGCGGCGAGCGCGTGCTGGCCGGCAACATCATCGTGCGTCAGCGCGGCACCAAGTTCCACCCGGGCGCCAACGTCGGCCTGGGCCGCGACCACACCCTCTTCGCGACCGTCGACGGCTCGGTGCAGTTCAGCACCAAACGCGGCGGCCGTTGTTACGTATCGATCCTTGCGGCCAACGACGACGCTCAGGCGATGGCCGCCGAGTAACGCGAAGCTGGGTTTTCTCGGATCGCGTTGCTCCTCCAAGCAGCCGATCCGGACCAGGGAAAATATTCCGCGGGGAGTCTGGATCACCAGGCTCCCCGTTTGCGTTCCCCGCCTCGAAGTCCGCCCGAGCCCTCCAAGGAGGCGGACACCCCAAGGGGCGAGCGAACCATGTGCGTGATCGAAACCTCTCCCGTCGTCGAGACGCGGCGTCTGACCCTGCGTGCGCCCGGCGCCCAGGACATCAGCCGCATCGCCGCCCTAGCCAATGATCCGGGCGTGGCCCGCATGACGATGCGCATGCCTCACCCCTTTGCGGTCGAGGACGCAGAAGCCTTTGTGCTGCAGGTTGCAGCCCAGGACCCGGCGCGCGCCATAGCCTTCCTGATAGAACACGAGGATCTGGGCCCGGTCGGCGTGATCGGCCTGCACGAGAGCGAGGACCTCGCGCCGGAGGCCGGCTACTGGATCGGGCGTGAATACTGGGGCAGGGGCTTCGCCACCGAAGCCTTGGAGGGCGCCCTGGTTTGGGCCAGCCGCCGCTGGAAGCGCCGCGCCATGATGGCGGGCCATTTCGTCGACAATCCCGCCTCGGGCCGGGTGCTGGAGAAGGCGGGCTTTCTGTACACGGGCGAGACGCGGCCGGCCTTCAGCCTGGCGCGCGGCGAACCGGCCCAGGTGCGCCGGATGGTGTGGCTGGCCTAAAGGTCTGGACGGCGGTCGTCAGATGGCGGCCGCCACAGCCGGGTCCATCGCGGCTAAGGTCACGGCCGCGCCCAGCCCGGCCGCCAGCGTCGCCACCACCACGGTGATCATGACCGTTCGCGCCTTGCGGCGACGGAAGTTGCCGGACTTCATGCCCCGCAGATAGACGATGGGACGTCGGCCGAAGACTTCCGAGCCGACGATGTTGTGTTGCGACATGGGACGCTCCCCGAAATGAGGAGGTCACCAACGGGCGGGGTGAGGCCAAAGGATGGCGAACGCGGTCATATTGACCGCGCGCTTTACATCTCGACCGAAGTCATCCGTCCGCCGCGCGTCGTCACGCGGCGCATCAGGGCGATCGGTTCACCGCCTTCGGCGCGCACCGGCGCAATGACGAACCAGGCGCCGTCGGGCAGGCCGGTGAACGAAAACCGGCCGTCCTGACACGGCGCCTCGCGCACATACTGCTGATAGTCCGCATTGGGATCCGGCACGGTGCGCGCCCTCACGACTGAGGCTGGAATGGCCGCCGAGGTCGTTGAGCCGTACAGCCGCTGAAAACGGGCGCGGGTGTAGGGGGTGTCCGGCGTCAGGGCGGCGGTGCGGATGCAGGCGTGACGCTGGCCGCCCGGCGCATAGGTGATGCGCCCCTCGACCGAGGCCTGGCCACCGCGCGCGGACCAGGCGAAGTCCTGGACGTTGAAGGCTCCCGAGGGCGGACCGAACCCCCCGGCCGGCGGCAGGGGCGCGCAGGCGGCGACGGCGGCGGCCAAAAGGACAGCGGCGGCGAGAGGACGAACGGTCATGGCGGGGGCTCCGGTTCTGACAGGCCGGATGATCCTATCACGCCGCGCCCGGGTCGAGGTCAAGGTTGCGGGCTGCGCGGCCGGGCGCCACAACCGGGTCGGACCGGGCGCCAAGACCCGAACCCGCATCAGGAAACCGTCCGCGCATGATCGCCCCCCTCGTAACCTTCGACGACATCCGCGCCGCCCAGGCCCGGATCGCCGGACAGGTCGACCGCACGCCCGTGCGCCACTCGCGCCGACTGTCGGAGCTGACCAGCGCCGACGTCTGGCTGAAGTTCGACAATCTGCATTACACCGGCAGCTTCAAGGAGCGCGGCGCCCTGAACCGGCTGCTGCAGTTGACCGAAGACGAGCGGCGACGCGGTGTGGTGGCGGCCTCGGCGGGCAATCACGCCCAGGCCCTGGCCTATCACGGCGGCCGGCTGGGCGTGCCGGTGACCATCGTCATGCCCGAGGGCACCCCCTTCGCCAAGATCAACGGCACGCGCCAGCACGGCGCCAAGGTGGTGATCCACGGCCTGGACTTCTCGGGATCAACGGAGGAGGCGCGCCGGCTTCAGGTCGAGAACGGCCACGTCTTCGTCTCGGCCTTCGACGACCCCGGCATCGTCGCCGGCCAGGGCGTCTGCGGCATCGAGTTCATGGAGGACGCGCCGGATCTCGACGCCCTGATCATCCCGATCGGCGGCGGCGGTCTGATCGCCGGCTGCGCCATCGCGGCCAAGGCGATGCAGCCCGAGATTGAGGTGCACGGCGTGGAAGCGGCCATGTACCCCTCCTTCACCGCAAAACGTCGCGGCGAGCCGCCGAAGTGCAGCGGCCAGACCATCGCCGAGGGCATCGCCATCAAGGCCGTGGGCGACATCCCCTTCGCCCTGGCCGATCCGCTGATCGACGAGGTCTTCGTCTGCGAGGAGGCCGACTTCGAGCGGGGGGTCTCCTATCTGGCGACCATGGAGCGCACCGTGGTCGAGGGCGCCGGCGCCGGGGGCCTGGCGGTGCTGCTGGCCCATCCCGAGCGGTTCAAGGGCAAGCGCGTGGGGCTGGAGCTGACCGGCGGCAACATCGACGCGCGCATGCTGGCCGTGGTGCTTAACCGCGAGCTGGTGCGCGAGCGGCGGCTGACGGTCTATCGCATCCTGTCGGACGACCGGCCCGGCATCCTGTCGGCCATGGCGGCCGTGATCGGCGGCGTCGGGGGCAACATCATCGACGTGGTCCACAACCGCCTGGCGCTGGACGTGCCGGCCAAGGGCGCGGAGTTCGACATCATGGTCGAAACGCGCGATAGCGCCCACGCCGACGAGATCGGGCAGGCGTTGAAGGACAAGGGTTATGCGCTTCGGATGGGCTAAGGGGATGTGCCTCGCTGGTTTTCTAGTGCTGGCAGCCTGCGGTCGCGGCGACGCTCCGCAAGGCGATCTGACCGCCGAACTGGCCGATAACGCAGCCGAGGCCGAGGCCTTCCTGACCAGGAATGCGACCGAAGAGGGCGTCCAGACCCTGCCCAGCGGCCTGCAGTACAAGGTGCTTCAGTCCGGCCCGGCCGGCGGCGTCCAGCCCGACTCCAACGATCTGGTGAAGGTCGATTACGAAGGCGCGCTGATCGACGGCACGGTGTTCGACAGCTCCTTCGCCAAGGGCCGCCCCTTCGTCACGACGCCTGAGAACGTCGTGCCGGGCTGGACCGAGGCGCTGCAGCTGATGCGGCCGGGCGACGAGTGGATGGTCTATGTGCCGCCGGCCTTGGGCTATGGCGAAATGGGCGGGCCGCCGCGCATTCCGGGAAATGCGGCCCTGGTGTTCCGCATCCAGATGCTCGACGTGGCGCCGATTCCCGGCGGGACGCGCGGCGTCGGACAGGCGGCTGGCTGAGCCGGCGATCGGCTCGCCCGACGGCGGCTACAGGCCCGGGTCCCAGACCCCCGCGTCGCGCATTCGGCACTCGCGGGCTTCTTCCGCGCGGCCGCCCATCTTGTGCGCCATGGCCTTGATCTCGTCGGAGACCGTGGTCTTGCACAGGCCCGGCACGACGGCGTGGACGAAGGCGGCGCCCGCGAGGCGCAGCAGCTTGAAGCCGGTCCCGGCCGCCACGCCCATGTGCTCGACATAGGTTTCGCCTACCTCTCTGGGGTGGTCGGCGAACAGGCGGGACAGGGTTCGGCGCATGGCGAAGCTTAATCCGCGCGAGGCCTCGGCTCTACCCCGCCCGCGCATTTTGGCCTAAACCCGCCCTCGAAACAGGGGGCTGATCGTCACGCCTGCGTGACGCGCCCGCGCAGCCCCGCAGATCAAGGACTTGAGCCCATGGCCGACGGCGCCGCCTCCGCCCAGACCTTCCGCTGGGACGATCCGCTGGGCCTGGACGGTCGGCTGACCGACGATGAGGCGATGATCCGAGACGCCGCGCGCGCCTATGCCCGCGACAAGCTGTTGCCGCGCGTCGTCTCGGCGTTCGAGAATCAGCGATTCGACCGCGAGATCATGACCGAGTTGGGCGAGATGGGCTTCCTGGGCGCCATGTTGCCCGAACAGTACGGCGGCTCGGCCGCCAGCCACGTCGCCTATGGCCTGATCGCGCGCGAGATCGAGGCGGTCGACAGCGGCTATCGCTCGGCCATGTCGGTGCAATCGTCGCTGGCCATGTATCCGATCTACGCCTTCGGCTCCGAGGAGCAGAAGATGCGCTTTCTGCCCCGCATGGCGGCCGGCGAACTGATCGGCTGCTTCGGCCTGACCGAGGCCGACGGCGGGTCCGATCCCGCCTCCATGAAGACCCGCGCCGAAAAGGTCGACGGCGGCTACCGCCTGAACGGGGCCAAATACTGGATCACCAACTCGCCGATCTGCGACCTAGCGGTGGTCTGGGCCAAGCTGGACGACAAGATCCGCGGCTTCATCGTCGAGCGCGGCATGGACGGTTTCACAACCGACAAGATCGACGGCAAGCTCAGCCTTCGCGCCTCGATCACCGGAGACATCGGCCTGAACGACGTGCTGGTGCCCGAAGAGAATTTGCTGCCGGGCGTGTCAGGCCTGCGCGGTCCGTTCAGCTGCCTGAACAAGGCGCGTTACGGCATCGCCTGGGGCGCCATGGGCGCGGCCGAGTTCTGCTTCCACGCCTCGCGCGACTATGTCGGCGAGCGCATGCTATTCGGCCGTCCGCTGTCGTCGCGCCAGCTGGTGCAGAAGAAGCTGGCCGACATGCAGACCGAAATCTTCCTGGGGCTGGAAGGCGCCTATGCGCTGGGCCGGCTTCTGGACACGGGCGCCTGGGTGCCCGAGGCCATCTCGATGATGAAGCGCAACAACTGCGGCAAAGCATTGAGCATCGCGCGCGAGGCTCGCGACATGCACGGCGGCGCCGGCATCACCGGCGAAATGCACGTCATGCGCCACGCCATGAACCTGGAGACGGTCAATACCTACGAGGGCGCGCACGACGTCCACGCCCTGATCCTGGGCCGCGCCATCACCGGTCAGAGCGCCTTCTAGGGGTGGGGAGCACGCCGGCCTTTTCCGACGACGAGGTCGAACGCTACGCCCGGCACCTGGTGCTGGCCGAGGTCGGGGGGCCGGGCCAGCAGGCGCTGAAGCGTGCGCGGGTGCTGATCGTGGGCGCGGGCGGCGTCGGCGCGCCGGCGGCGCTGTATCTGGCGGCGGCGGGCGTCGGGACGCTCGGCCTGATCGACGACGATGCGGTCGCCCTGTCCAACTTGCAGCGCCAGGTGCTGTTTACGACCGCCGACTTCGGCCGGAGCAAGGTCGAGGCGGCGCGCGATCATCTGAACGCGCTCAACCCCCATGTCGCCGTCGAGACCTTCGCCGAGCGCCTGACGCCCGACAACGCCGCCGAACGCGTCGCCGCCTTCAATCTGGTGCTGGACGGCACGGACGATTTCGCCACGCGCCACGCCGCCAACGCCGCTTGCGTGGCGACGGGCCGGCCGCTGGTGTCTGGCGCGCTAGGGCGCTGGACCGGGCAGGTCGGCGTCTTCACCGGCCGCCCCTGCTATCAGTGCCTGGTTCCCGAGGTTCCGCCCGACGCCGAGACCTGCGCCCGCGTCGGCGTCGTCGGCGCCCTGGCCGGCGTCATCGGCTCCATGGCGGCGCTGGAGGCGATCAAGCTCATCACCGGCGCGGGCGAGCCGCTGGCTGGCCGGCTGCTGATCTACGACGGTCTGGCGGGAACCAGCCGGACGGTGCGGGTGGCGGCGGATCCGGGGTGCGAGGTGTGCGGCACTAAAACTGGGGAGAGGCCCGCATGACCACAAAGGCTCTGCGATATGCGGGAATTCTCACCCTGGGCATCGCCTTCTGGGCGGCGGCGAGCCGGATGCTGAATACGCCTGAGCCCTGGGATGCGGCCGCATATCCCTGGTGGTGCCTGGCCGCGATCCTACTGTCAGCGGCAGTCGGTTGGGTTTTCGAAGGTCGCGCCTGGGCATGGGGCGTCTTGATAATGTTTGGTCAACTGCCCGTGATCGCCATCCAATCTAGCCTCGGCTCCTTGGCCGTTGTCGGCATCGGCATGATCGTGCTTCTGTCGGTACCGGCCAGTCTTGCGTCCTGGGCGGTCTCGGCGGTTAGAAAAACTTGGCGGGAGCAATTGCTCAGAAGGCAATCTCAACGCTCGCTATTCGGCCAGGAGTTTCGAACAGTTTTCACGCTCTGCAGCGAAGATGGAAACCGGATAGCTGAGGTTCGAGAGTTCTCAAATGGCGAGACCTATCTGCTTGAAAGCGAGCGAAGCGACAGCGGTCTTCTCGAAGAGCGGCATGCTGGCCAAATGGTCGGACCATTCAAGTCGCCGACCCATGCTGAGCGCTTCATCGTTTCGACCCCATGGTTTCATGGTCGTGGCTAGAGACGTTTAGCTCAGACGATTGAGCCGTCCGCCTAAAGCATCGCGGGGATCACGCGATCCGGCGGGCGGTGACCGTTCTGAACCGTCATCAGGTTCAGGATGACGCGGTCGCCCATGTCCTGACGCGCTTCGAGCGTGGCCGAGCCCAGATGGGGCAGCAGCACGACATTGGGCTGGTTCAGCAGGCCCGGATGGATGGCCGGTTCGTGCTCGAAGACGTCCAGGCCCACGCCGGCCACGGCGCGGGCGCGCACCGCCTCAGACAGGGCGGCCTCGTCGATCAGTTCGCCGCGCGCGGTGTTGACCACGATGGCGTGGGGCTGAAGCCGGGCTAGGCGCTCCGCGTTCAGCAGGTGGCGCGTCTGGGGCGTCGCCGGGCAGTTCAGCGAGATGATGTCCATGCGCGACAGCATCTGGTCCAGGTCGTCCCAATAGGTCGCGCCCAACTCCTCGGCGATCAGCTCCGAAACGGGCTTTCTGTTGTGATAGTGGACCTGCAGGCCGAAGGCGCGGGCGCGTCGGGCCAGGGCCTGGCCGATGCGGCCCATGCCGACGATGCCCAGCCGCTTGCCCCACAGCTTGCGGCCGCACATCCAGGTGGGGGTCCAGCCCTCGAAACGCCCCTCGGCCACCACCTGCGCGCCCTCGACGATGCGGCGGCTGACGGCCAGGATCAGGCTCATGCCCAGGTCGGCGGTGTCCTCGGTCAGGACGCCGGGCGTATTGGTGACGATGATCCCGCGCGCGGTCGCGGCTTCCACGTCGATATGGTCCACGCCTGCCCCGAAGTTGGCGATCATGCGCAGCTGCTCGCCGGCCGAGGCGATCAGCTCGGCGTCGATCACGTCGGTGATGGTGGGCACCAGCACCTCCGCGCGCTGGACGGCGGCGCTCAGGGCGGCCCGGTCCATAGGCCGGTCGGTCAGGTTCAGCTCGGCGTCGAACAACTCGCGCATGCGCGTCTCGACCGCGTCGGGCAGGCGTCTGGTTAACACGACCTTAAGCTTGCGGGCGGACATTGCGGGCCTTGGCTGAAGCGGGCGAGCGCCCGACTGCGACGGGTCGTTCCGGGTGTCTAGCAAAGCAGCGTTGATCTTCAAAAGGCTGGCGGTCGCCGCCGTCTTTTCGGCCGGCGCGATCATGGCCGGGGCCGGCGGCCAGGCGGTCATGCCCGACGGACGGCCGACGCCCACGGGGCTTGAGGTGCCGCGCTGGATCACGCTGAAGTCGTCTCAGGTGCGCGCGCGTCAGGGGCCCGGCCTGGACTATGAAATCCTGTGGGAATACCGCGCCGCCAACCTGCCGGTGCAGGTGATCGCGGAGACCCGCGAGTGGCGCAAGATCTGCGATCCCGACGGCGCCGTCGCCTGGATCCACCGCACCGTCGCCTCGGGCCGCCGCAGCGTGTTCAATCCCTCGTCCGAGCCGCTGGCCGTGCACTCCGGGCGGTCGGAGGGATCCGGCGTGCGCGCCCGGCTGCAGCCGCGCTCGACCGTCGGCCTGGACGAGTGCGAGGACGGCTGGTGCCGCGTGCGGGCGCGCAAGCTGAACGGCTGGGTCCAGGCCTCGCGCGTCATCGGCAGCCAGGACCACGCCCTGTGCGACGCCGCCCGCCCCGCCGGGCCGGGGCGCCTGCTGACGGCCCGCTGAAGCCGGCAAGCCGGTTGAGCCTTTACGCGCGCTCGTGTAACCCGGCCGCTACACCTGCCGGAGCCAAACCCGCGTGAGCCAGTCGAAATACCCGTCGTCGTTCGATCATCAGGCGCTTTTGGCGTCGGGGCGCGGCGAACTGTTCGGGCCGGGCAACGCCCAGCTGCCGGCGCCGCCGATGCTGATGTTCGACCGGATCGTCACGATCAACGACGACGGCGGCGACCACGGCAAGGGCTATGTCGAGGCCGAACTCGACATCCATCCCGACCTCTGGTTCTTCCAGTGCCACTTCATCGGCGATCCGGTCATGCCCGGCTGCCTGGGCCTGGACGCCATGTGGCAGCTGGTGGGCTTCTACCTCGGCTGGATCGGAGGACCCGGCAAGGGCCGGGCGCTCGGCGTCGGCGAGGTCAAGTTCACCGGCCAGGTGACGCCCGACGTCAAGAAGGTAGTCTACAAGGTCCATCTTAAGCGGGTCATCAATCGTCGCCTGGTCATGGGCATCGCCGATGGCGTGCTGGAGGCGGACGGCCAGGTCATTTACACCGCCCAGGACATGCGCGTCGGACTGTTCGGCGCGACCAAGGACGAGACGGCTCCGGCCTGATCCGTCCCAACGAAACAACCGCGGACAACGCGGGTTCTGTCACCATAGGTCTGTAAGGAAACCGCATGCGGCGTGTCGTCGTCACCGGTCTGGGTATCGTCTCCTCCATCGGCACGGGCGCCGACGAGGTGGCCGCGTCTCTTCGCGACGCCAAGTCGGGTGTGCAGGCCGCGCCTGATCACATCCAGCATGGCTTCCGCTCGCAGGTCTGGGCGCCGCCGTCGATGGGCGCCACGGCCGCCGACTGGGCCGACAAGGTCGATCGCCGCGCCGCGCGCTTCCTGGCCAACGGCACCGCCTGGGGCCACATCGCCTTCGAGGAGGCGTTGAAGGACAGCGGCCTTTCCGCCGAAGAGATCAAGGACGATCGCATCGGACTGATCGTGGGAGAGGGCGGGCCCTCGACCCAGGTCATCCTGCAGGCGGCCCAGACCACGATCGAAAAGGGCTCGCCCAAGCGCATCGGCCCGTTCGCCGTGCCCAAGGCCATGGCGTCCGGCCCCTCGGCCGTGCTGGCGACCTGGTTCCAGCTGAAGGGGATCAACTATTCGATCTCCTCGGCCTGCGCGACCTCGGCCCACTGCATCGGCGCGGCGGCGGAGCAGATCGCCTGGGGCAAGCAGGACGTGGTCTTCGCCGGCGGCTGCGAGGACATCGACTGGTCCATGTCGAACATGTTCGACGCAATGGGCGCCATGTCCTCGAACTTCAACGACACGCCCGCCAAGGCCTCGCGCGCCTATGACAAGGACCGCGACGGCTTCGTCATCGCCGGCGGCGCGGGCATTGTGGTGCTCGAGGAATACGAGCGCGCCGTAGCGCGCGGGGCGACCATCTACGCCGAGGTCACCGGCTACGGCGCCAACTCCGACGGCTACGACATGGTCGCTCCCTCGGGCGAGGGCGCCGAGCGCTGCATGAAGATCGCGCTGGAAATGGCCGGCAACCCGCGCATCGACTATCTGAACCCGCACGGCACCTCCACGCCGGTCGGCGACAGCAAGGAGATGGGCGCGGTGCGCAACGTCTTCGGCGACGACCTGCCGATGATTTCCTCGACCAAGTCGCTGACTGGCCACTCGCTGGGCGCCGCCGGGGTGCAGGAAGCGATCTACTGCCTGCTGATGATGAAGCACGGCTTCGCGGCTGAAAGCGCCCACATCGAGACTCTGGACCCCGAGTTCGAGGGCATGCCGATCCTGCGTGAACGCCACGACGGCGAACTGAAGCACGTTATGTCCAACAGCTTCGGCTTCGGCGGCACCAACGGCACGCTGATCCTGTCGAAGCTCTAAAAGGCTGGGGGCGGCGGGTCAGCCCGCCGCCTTCACCGCCGCAGCCACGTCCGACACAACCCGCTTCACCAGCCCCGCGTCGTCGCCCTCTGCCATGACGCGGATCAGCTTTTCCGTGCCCGAGGGGCGGACCAGCAGCCGGCCAGAGCCGTTCAGCGCGGCTTCGGCGTCGGCGATGGCGGCCTTGACGGTGGCGCTCTCCAGCGGCTTGCCGGCCGAATAGCGCACATTCTCCAGCCGCTGCGGCACAGGGTCGAACTGACGCGCCAGCTCGCTCATGGGCTTGCCGGATTCCACCAGCACGGCCAGCACCTGCAGCGCCGCCATCAGCCCGTCGCCGGTCGTGGCGTGGTCGTGCAGGATGATGTGTCCCGACTGCTCGCCGCCGATGTTGAAGCCGCCTTGGCGCATCCGCTCCATGACGTAGCGGTCGCCGACCTTGGTGCGCTCCAGCGTCAGCCCCTCGCCCTTGAGTTTGCGCTCCAGGCCCAGGTTGGACATGACGGTCGCGACCACGCCCCCGCCGGCCAGGCGGCCCTGCCGCGCCCAGTCCAGGCCGACCAGGGCCATGATCTGATCGCCGTCGACGATCTGACCCTTCTCGTCGCAGATGATGACCCGGTCCGCATCGCCGTCCAGGGCGATGCCGATGTCCGCGCGATAGCGTTTCACCGCCTCGATCAGGGTCGTCGGATGGGTCGAGCCGCAGTCGGCGTTGATGTTCAGTCCGTTCGGCTCCACGCCAACGGAACAGACCTCGGCCCCGAGTTCATACAGGGTGGTGGGCGCGACCTTGTAGCCTGCGCCGTTGGCGCAATCGATGGCGATGCGCAGGCCCTTGAGGCTGAGCCCCTTGGGGAAGGCCTGTTTGGCGATCTCGATGTAGCGCGCCTGGGCGTCGTCGATGCGTTTCACCCGGCCCAGCCGATCGGACGGCGCCAGCCCCTGGCCGAGGGCCTGGTCCATCATGGCCTCGATCTTCAGCTCGATCTCGTCGGACAGTTTGTAGCCGTCGGGGCCGAACAGCTTGATGCCGTTGTCCGCATAGCTGTTGTGCGAGGCCGAGATCATCACCCCCAGGTCGGCGCGCATCGAGCGGGTCAGCATAGCCACGCCGGGGGTCGGGACCGGCCCGAAGGTCAGCACGTCCATGCCCACCGAGGCGAAGCCGGCGACCAGCGCAGGTTCGATCATATAGCCCGACAGGCGCGTGTCCTTGCCGATCACCACGAGGTGGCGGCGATCGTCGGTCGTGCTGAACAGCTTGCCGGCGGCCAGACCGACGCGCAGCGCCACCTCGGCCGTCATCGGATGGGCGTTGGCGCGGCCGCGGATGCCGTCGGTGCCGAAGTATTTGCGCTCGCCCATGGTGATCCTCTCGTCTGGCCCCTCTTGATCGGGAAACCTTGCGAAACCCCTTTTCAGATGCGCGGCGGGCGGACTTCTCCTACAGCGCGGGGTTCATCGTCGGCATAAACCGTCAAACGCGCTGCGCAAAGCGCGAGACGACAGGCCAGGGAGCGCGAACCATGTGCGGCATCATCGGCGTCACGGGCCAGGGACCGGCGGTTCCGCGTCTGATCGAGAGCCTGAAGCGGCTGGAGTACCGTGGCTATGACTCGGCCGGCGTCGCCGCCGTCATGGGCGGCGGCATCGAGCGCCGGCGCGCCAAGGGCAAGATCGCGGCCCTGGAGGCCGTGCTGGCCGCCGAGCCGCTGGACGGCACCGTCGGCATCGGCCACACCCGCTGGGCCACCCACGGCGCGCCGACCGTGCCCAACGCCCACCCGCACAAGGCCGGCCGCGTCTGCCTGGTCCACAACGGCATCATCGAGAACTTCGCCGAGCTGAAGGCCGAACTGGAGGCCGAGGGCCGCGTGTTCGAAAGCCAGACGGACACCGAGGTCGTCGCCCATCTGCTGGATCACAACCTGGCCGCGGGCCTGGAGCCGCTGACCGCCTTCAAGGCGACGCTGGACCGGCTGACCGGCGCCTATGCGCTGGCCGTGCTGATCGAGGGCGAGGACGGGCTGATCCTGGGCGCGCGGCGCGGCAGCCCCCTGGTCGTCGGCTGGGGCGAGGGCGAGATGTATCTGGGCTCGGACGCACTGGCCGTCGGGCCGTTCACCCAGAAGATCAGCTATCTGGAGGAAGGCGATTTCGTCGCCGTGACGCGCGAGGGCGCGACCCTGTTCGACGCTTCGGGCGCGTCGGCCGACCGGCCGATCGTGCAGGTCTCGGCCTCGGCCGCCATGGTCGAGAAGGGCGCCTATCGGCACTTCATGGAGAAGGAGATCCATGAGCAGCCCGACAGCGTCCAGCACACCCTGTCGCACTATCTGGATCTGGTGACCGGCCGGGCCAAGCCCCAGGCGATCGACTTCGCCTCGGTCGACCGCCTGCAGATCGTGGCCTGCGGCACCGCCTTTTACGCCGGCCAGATCGGCAAATACGCCTTCGAGAAATACGCCGGCCTGCCGTGCGACGTGGAGATCGCGTCGGAGTTCCGCTACCGCTCGCCGGCGCTGACGCCCGGCACGCTGGCGGTGGCGGTCAGCCAGTCGGGCGAGACGGCCGACACCCTGGCCAGCCTGTCGTGGTGCAAGGCCGAGGGGCTGAAGACCGCCGCCGTCGTCAACGTCCACACCTCGTCCATGGCCCGCGAGGCCGAAATGCTGTGGCCGACCCATGCGGGCCCGGAGATCGGCGTCGCCTCGACCAAGGCCTTCACCGCCCAGGTGGCCGCCCTGCTGTCGCTCGCGGTCGCCGCCGGCGTGGCCCGGGGCCGCATCGACGCCGCCCAGGAGGCCGAACTGGTCAAGGCCCTGTTCGAGGCCCCGCGCCTGCTGGCCGAAGCCCTGCAGATGGACAGCCAGATCCGCGCCATCGCCCACGACCTGTCGCGCGCTACGGACGTGCTGTTCCTGGGCCGGGGCATGATGTTCCCCCTGGCCATGGAAGGCGCGCTGAAGCTCAAGGAGATCAGCTACATTCACGCCGAGGGATACGCCGCCGGAGAGCTGAAGCACGGTCCCATCGCCCTGGTCGACGAACAGACCCCCACCATCGCCCTGGCGCCGCTGGACGACATCTTCGAAAAGACCGCGTCCAATCTGCAGGAGATCGCCGCGCGCGGCGGTCCTGTGGTGATGATCGCGCCGCGCGCCGCCCCGGCCCCGCACGGCGCCGACATTCGCCGCGTCGACGCGCCGGACTGCCACCCGATGATCGCGCCCCTGGTCTATGCCGTGCCGGTGCAGATGCTGGCCTATTACACCGCCGTCCAGAAGGGCACCGACGTCGATCAGCCCCGTAACCTGGCCAAGTCCGTCACGGTCGAGTGACGGGAGCCAGCCAGCGCGTCGCGCGTTTGGCCCCTGACAGGATCGCGCCTATGACAGGCGCGCAGATGGCTGTTCAGGATATCCGATGACGACTTCACCCGCCCGCCTTCGCAAGGCGGTCCTGCCCGTGGCCGGTCTGGGCACCCGCGTGCTGCCCGGCACCAAGACCACGCCCAAGGAACTGCTGAACGTCGTCGATCGCCCGATCCTGAGCTACATCGTCGAAGAGGCGCGCGAGGCGGGGATCGAGCACATCGTCTTCGTCACCGGCCGCGCCAAACAGGCCATCGAGGACTATTTCGACCACCAGATCGAGCTGGAGGCTCAGCTTCTGGCCAAGGGCAAGACCGACATCCTTGAGATGATGACCGCCGAGCTGGCCCAGGCCGGCGAGATGAGCTTCACCCGCCAGATGCAGCCCAAGGGGCTGGGCCACGCTGTCTGGTGTGCTCGCGATCTCATCGGGAACGAACCCTTCGCCGTCATCCTGCCCGACGTCATCGTGGATTCGCAGCCGGGCGCCCTGAAACAGCTGGCCGAGGTCTATGCTCAGGTCGGCGGCAACGTCATCGGCGTGGAGGCCGTGCCGGAGGCCGACACCCACAAGTACGGCATCGTCGATCCCCAGGACCGTGATGGTCGGCGGATCGCCATGAAGGGCATGGTCGAAAAGCCGAGCCAGGGCACGGCGCCGTCGAACCTGTCCATCTCGGGCCGCTACATCCTTCAGCCGCAGATCTTCGACCTGCTGGAAACCCAGGAGCGCGGGGCCGGCGGCGAGATCCAGCTGACCGACGCCATGGCGCGGCTGATGCAGGACCAGGCCTTCACCGCCTATGAGTACGAGGGGGTCACTCACGACTGCGGCGACAAGATCGGCCTCTTGCGGGCCAACGTCGCCCTGGCGCTGAAGCGTCCCGACCTGGGCGATGCGGCGCGCGAGGCGATCAGCGCCCTCTTGTAATCAGGGCGGCCCCGGCTCGCCGGACAGGGCGGCCCGACGCAGGCGGGCGCGCTCGAACCAGACCGACCACAGGAAGACGCCCGCGCCGATCCAGATGAAGGCGAACGAGACCCCTCGCAGCCAGGTGAAGGGCTCGCCCTGGGCGACGCCGATGCAGAAGCTGATGGTCGGCGCCAGGAATTGCAGGAAGCCCACGGTCGACAGCGGCAGCCGCCGCGCCGCCCAGGCGAACAGCACCAGTGGGCCGACCGTTATGGGGCCGGCCATGGACAGCCAGAAGGCGGCCTGAGGGCTGTCGAATACATGGCCTGCGCCCTGGCTCTGCAGCCAGATCAGCCAAGCCAGACCAAAGGGGGCCATCAGCAGGCACTCCACGAACAGGCCGGTCTGGGCGTCGGCCGGCACGCGCTTCCGGATCACGCCATAGGCGGCGAAAGACACCGCCAGCGTCAGCGACACGATCGGCAACCGCCCCAGCGCCAGGCCCTGCAGCGCGACGCCCGTGGCCGCCAGGCCGATGGCGATCAGGCCGCCGCGGCTGATCCGCTCGCGAAACAGCCAGGCCCCCAGCGCCATGTTCAGAAGCGGGTTCAGATAGTAGCCGAGGCTGGTCTCCAGCGTGTGGCCGTTGTTCACCGCCCAGACGAACAACGCCCAGTTCACCGCGATCAGCAGGGTCGACAGGCCCAGCCAGCCCAGCGTGCGCGGCTCGCTGAGCACGCGGCGCACCTGTCCGCCCTGCCGCGCGAACCACACCAAGGCGGCCCAGATCAGGCCCCAGACCGCGCGATGGCCCATGATCTCCCAGGCGTCGGCGCCGACCCGGCCCATGGGTTGATAGATCAGCGGCGACAGGCCCCACAGCACATAGCAGGCCACGCCCGCCAGCAGGGCGGCGCGCGCCGGATCAGGCGTGGAGGGCGCGCCGCCGGTGTCGGTCATGTCAGACGGTGATGGTGCGATAGCCGCCGCGCGGCTTGATCGTGCCGGTCTCGTCCAGCAGCTGGGCGATCTGGACCGCGTTCAGGGCCGCGCCCTTGCGCAGATTGTCCGACACGACCCACAGCGAAAGGCCGTTCTCGACCGTCGGATCCTTGCGGATGCGCGACACATAGACGGCGTGCTCGCCGGCCGCATCGACCGGGGTCACGTAGCCGTCGTGTTCGTGCTTATCGATGACCTGGACGCCGGGGGCGTCACGAAGGATGTCGCGGGCCTCGTCGGCGCTGATCGGGCGGTCGAACTTCAGGTTCACGGATTCCGAGTGGCCGACGAAGACGGGCACGCGCACGCAGGTGACGGTCAGCTTGATCGAGGGATCGAGGATCTTGTGGGTCTCGTCCCACATCTTGGCTTCCTCGTCGGTGTAGCCGTCGTCACGGAAGCTGCCGATGAAGGGGATGACGTTGAAGGCGATCTGCTTGGGGAACAGCTTGGGCCGGGCGTCGCCCAGGCCGTAGATGGCCTTGGTCTGGTTCCACAGCTCGTCCATGCCTTCCTTGCCGGCGCCGGACACAGACTGATAGGTCGACACCACCGCCCGCGTGATCTTGGCCGCGTCGTGCAGAGGCTTCAACGCCACGACCAGCTGCGCCGTCGAGCAGTTCGGATTGGCGATGATGTTCTTCTTGGTCGCGTCCTTGACCGCGTCGGGGTTCACCTCGGGCACGATCAGCGGCACGTCCGGGTCCATGCGGAAGGCCGAGGAGTTGTCGATCACGATCGGACCGGCCTTGCCGATCTTCTCGGACCATTCCTTGGACACCTTGCCGCCCGCGCTCATCAGGACGATGTCGACGCTGGAGAAGTCGAAGGTCTCCATGTCCTCGCACTTGATGGTGCGGTCGCCCCAGGCGACCTCGACGCCGCGCGATTTGCGCGAGGCCAGGGCGTGCATCTTCTCGACCGGGAAGTTCAGCTCTTCCAGGATGTTCAGCATTTCGCGACCGACATTGCCGGTGGCGCCGACGACGGCGAGACGATAGGCCATTCTTTGTGTGTCCTTCGGACGCGCTACGCTCGGCTCGCGGAGCCTCGCTGCCTGAGCGCGGGGGAGAGGGCGGGAGGTTCTGTGCATTTAGGCCTTCGCAGGCGCGAAGCAATCGCTTTTCGCGTCGGCCTTGGCTAAGCCCGGCCCATGACCTCCCGCATACGCAAGGCCTACGATATCCGCATCGAGGAGGGCGTGTTGGCGCCCGACCCCGCGCAGGCCGCGACCCTGGTCGAGCTGGAGCGGCTGGAGACCGACCTGGACAAGAAGGGTCTGTTCGGCCGCGCCCCCGAGGTTCGGGGCGTCTATCTCTGGGGGCCGCCGGGGCGCGGCAAGTCCATGCTGATGGACCTGTTCTTCGCCACAAGTCCCGAGCCGCGCAAGCTGCGCGCCCACTTCCACGCCTTCATGGCGCGCGTCCACGACCTGGTGAAGCAGTGGCGCGAGGGCGACGCCCGCACGCGCAAGACGGTGTTCGGAACCCATCGCGGCGACGACCCCATCCCGCCGATCGCGGCCCTGATCGCGTCTGAGGCGCGCCTGCTGTGCTTCGACGAGCTGCAGGTCACCGACATCGCCGACGCGATGATCCTGGGCCGGCTGTTCGAGGCCCTGTTCGACAAGCGCGTCGTGCTGGCCGTCACCTCCAATCGCGCGCCAGAGCAGCTGTATCTGAACGGCATCAACCGCCAGCTCTTCCTGCCCTTCATCGACATCATCCGCGAGCGGTGCGCGGTGGTCGAGACCGCCGGGGCGCGCGACTGGCGCACCGAGCGGCTGGCCGGAACGCGCGTCTGGTTCTCGCCGGTCGACGCCGAGGCCCGCCAGGGGTTCGAGACCCTGTGGGCCGATCTGAAAGGAGGAGAGCCCGAGGCGCCGACCCATCTGCCCGTGCTGGGCCGCGAGGTGGTGGTGCAGCGCACGGTCGGCGGCCTGGCCCGCGCGACCTTCGCCGAACTGTGCGGCCGGCCGCTGGGGCCACAGGACTATCTGGCCGTCGCCGGCCGGTTCCACACCCTGTTCCTGGACGGCGTGCCGCGGCTCTCGCCGGCCAACCATCACGAGGCGCGACGCCTAGTGACCCTGACCGACGCCCTGTACGAGGCGGGCACGCGGCTGGTCGTGCTGGCCCAGGCCGCGCCCGAGCAGCTGTATGTCGAGGGCGTGGGCGCCTTCGAGTTCGAGCGCACCGTCTCGCGCCTGAACGAGATGTCCAGCGCCGACTGGCTGGCGCGACCGCGGCAAGCCGGTCTAGTCTCTTCGAACTGACACGGAGACGCCGCATGAAGATCGCGATGGCCCTGGCCGCCCTGGCCCTCACCACCAACGCCTCGCCGACCCTGGGCAAGACGGCGGTGCAGGCCCCCGCGCCTCAGACCGCCCCCGCCCCGGCCGCGACGGGCCTGCCGATCACGACCGTGACCCAGTGGCTGACGGCCCAGGGCCTGACGGTCAGCCCGCTCGAAGGCGAGGCTGACGCGCCGCGCGTGCGCGTCAGCGGCGACGACCTGACCTGGACCCTGAACTTCAACGGCTGCCAGAACCAGGTCTGCGGCGACCTGCAGTTCGGCGCGGGATTCCGCAACCCGACCGTGACCGAGGCCAGGGTCAACGAGTGGAACACCCGCAACCGCTTCCTCAAGAGCTTCTACGTCGCCCCGGCGCAGGCGGGCGGCGAGGGCACGGGCATGGTGCAGTACGATGTGATCCTTCTGCCCGGCTTGGGCGTGGAGCAGCTGACGGACCATCTCGCGGTGTGGCGCGGGCTTCTGCCGGCCTACGCCACCCACATCGGCTATTTCGTCTCCGAACAGCCCGCAACGCCCCAGGCGCAATGACAAAAAGGGGCACCGGATCGCTCCGACGCCCCATTCTTTTGGCCCTAGCATTCGCCGCGCGGCGGCTCATTGCTTGAGGGTGGTCGCGCTCAAGCAGCTCGGCTTCGCAAGCCGAGCGATAGCGCCCCTTCAGATCACGCCAGCGAGGGCTCGATGTCCTTGCACGCCTGGATCAGGCCCTGCACGGACTCGACCGACTTCTTGAACATGGCCTTCTCGTCGTCGTTGGTGGTGAACTCGACGATCTTCTCGACGCCGTTGGCGCCGATCAGGGCCGGCACGCCGACGTAGAGGTCCGACAGGCCGTATTCGCCCGACAGCCACACGGCGCAGGGCAGGACGCGCTTCTGGTCCAGCAGATAGGATTTGGCCATGGCGATGGCCGACTCAGCCGGGGCGTAGAAGGCCGAGCCGGTCTTCAGCAGGGCCACGATCTCGCCGCCGCCCTTGCGGGTGCGCTCCACGATGGCGTCCAGGTCGCCCTGGCTCAGGAAACCGGCGGCGACGGCGTCGGGCAGGGGCAGGCCGCCGATGGTCGAGTGGCGCACCATCGGCACCATATCGTCGCCATGACCGCCCAGGGTCCAGGCGTGGATGTCCTGAATGGACACGCCGGTCTTCTCGGCCAGGAAGTAGGCGAAGCGCGCCGAGTCCAGAACGCCGGCCATGCCGACGACCTTCTCCTTGGGGAGCCCCGAGAACTTCTGCAGGGCCCAGACCATGGCGTCCAGCGGGTTGGTGATGCAGATGACGAAGGCGTTCGGCGCGTGCGCCTTGATGCCTTCACCCACGGCCTTCATGACCTTCAGATTGATGCCAATCAGGTCGTCGCGGCTCATGCCCGGCTTGCGCGGCACGCCGGCGGTGACGATGCAGATGTCCGCGCCGGCGATGTCGGCATAGTCGTTCGCGCCCTTCAGCGACACGTCCTGGCCGAACACCGAGGTCGCCTCGGCGATGTCGAGCGCCTTGCCCTGGGGGGTGCCTTCGGCGATGTCGAACAGGATCACGTCGCCCAGCGCTTCGCGGGCGGCCACGTGAGCCAGGGTGCCGCCGATCATGCCGGCGCCGATGAGGGCGATCTTCGCACGAGCCATCAGAGTCTCCTTTGGTGGCCCGGTCGCGCTTGGCGCGGCTTGAGGCCGAGTAAGAGGTGGGGAGGAAATCGTCGGGCGGCGGTCTAGACCCGCGTTCGGCGCGCTGCAAGTTTGCCGCATGACCGACTTTCGTCCCGACCCCGCCTTCGAAGCCGGCTCCATCGCCGCCGCGGACTGGCCGCTGTGCCATGTGCGGCTTCAGGACGACGCCCGTTTCCCCTGGCTGATCCTCATCCCGCGCGTCGCCGACGCCGTCGAGGTCGAGGACCTTTCGCCTTCCGAGCGGGCCGCGCTGATGGAGGAGCAGGTGCGGGCGGGCCGTCTGGCGCGGGCGCTGGCCGAGACCCTGGATCGGCGGATCGACAAGCTGAACATCGCCGCCATCGGCAACGTCACCCCCCAGCTGCACGTGCACATTGTCGGTCGTCGGCGGGACGACGACCTGTGGCCCGATCCCGTCTGGGGGCGTCCCGGCGCGCGGCCGTGGCCGGCCGAAACGCGCGAGCGGCTGCTCGAACAGATCCGCGACACGCCAGGCTGAGCTCCATGCGTCGGCAGGCCGCAGGGGGGCTTCGCCTTGCGCCGGTCAAGGTCAGCACCTAATCCTCAGGACAGCGCCTTCGCGCCGGGAAACCCCAAGTGCCGATTCAATTCCAGCTGATCTTCTTCGCCGTCATCGCGGCCTTCGTCCTGTTCCAGCTCTACAATGTGCTGGGCAAGCGGGTTGGCCGTCAGCCCGAGGAGGACGCCAAGAACGCCAAGCCGATGCCGGGCCTGGGCCAGACTCAGGTTCAGAATCAGCAGGTCGCGGCCAAGCCGACGCCCGGCGACGCAGCTCTCACCCTGGCCGCGTCTGGTCTGAAGGCACGTGATCCGGGCTTCGATCCCGCACGCTTTCTGGAGGGCGCCCGCACCGCCTATGAGACGATCGTGCGAGGCTATGCTGCGGGCGACCGAGAGGCGCTGAGGCCTCTTCTAGCCCCGCGCGTCATGGAGTCGTTCGAGGCCGGCATAGTCGCGCGCGAGACGCGCGGAGACGCCGAACAGGTCGAGTTCCCGCATCCGCCGCGCGCCGACCTGGAATCGGCTGATGCGGAGGGCGACCGCGCCCGCGCCCGCGTCCGCTTCCTGGCCGAGCTGCGCAGCAAGGTGACGCCGTCCGGCGGCGAGGAAGCCGTCGAAGAGCGCCGCACCGCCGAGGTCTGGACGTTTGAGCGCACCCTGGGCGACGCCAATCCCAACTGGGTGCTGGCCCGCGTCGAGCCCGCCAGCGCGTGAGGCCCCTGCGGTTCACCTGGCGTCGTGTGGCGGCTGGGCTGATCGGCGCGCTCGCCGCCGCCTGCGCCAGCGCCCCGCCCCCTCAGACCGCTCCGGGCGGTCTCGGGCCAGGCCTGCCTCCATCAATCCCGACGCCTTCTGGTCCGCCGCCGGCTGGGACGATCAGTCCCGCCGTCCTGCCCGGCTGGGGCGAGGAGGACCATCTGGCGGGTTTCCAGGCCTATGTCGCCGGCTGCGGGGTGGCGCGCGACGCCGCGACCCGACGCGTCTGCGCCAGCGGCCGCGACCTGGCGCGCGGCCGGGTCACGCCCTCTGACGCCCGCGCCTTCTTCGAGGCCAACTTCTCGGCCGTGCCCGCACGGACCGACGACGGCCGGCCGGGACTGCTGACCAGCTATTTCGCGCCCGAATATCCAGCGCGCCGGCGCGCGGACCGGGATTTCGACACGCCCGTCCTCGCCCGGCCCGACGGCTGGCGCAGCGGCCAGGTCCTGGCCACGCGCGCCGAGATCGAGGCCGGACCGCCGCCCACGCGGGTGCTGGCTTGGATGAAGGCCGAAGACCTGTTCTTCCTGCAGATCCAGGGCTCGGGCTATCTGACGTTCGAGGACGGGGGCAGGGCGCGCGCCGCCTACGCCGCCGACAACGGTCATCGCTTCGTCGGCATCGCCCGCCCGATGGCCGAGCGCGGCCTGCTGCCCCAGAACGGCACGTCCGGCGACGCCATCCGCGCCTGGCTGGCTGCCCATCGCGGCCCAGAGGCGCGCGCCGTCACGGCGCTGAACCCGCGCTACATCTTTTTCGACATTCAGCCCGACGACGGCGGCCATCCGGCCGGCGCCGCCGCCGTGCCGCTGCCGCCGCGCCGCTCGATCGCGGTGGACCCGGCGCACTGGACCTATGGCGACCTAGTCTGGATCGACGCCGACGGCGGCAATCTGGCCGGCGCCCGCGCCAGCTATCGCGGCCTAGTCTCCGCGCTCGACACGGGTTCGGCGATCCGCGGCCCCGTGCGCGCCGACCTCTACATGGGCCGGGGCGACGCGGCGGGCTCAGAAGCCGGGGCGGTCCGCCATCCGCTCAGGATGTGGCGTCTGGTTCCGCGCTAGCGAATGTGTGAGCCCGGCCGTGACCGGCTTACCGCCGCTTCATTCCGCCCAGGACGCCGCGCAGGATTTCGCGGGTGAGGGTAGAGCCGGCCGTGCGCAGGACGGACTTGGTCATGGCCTCGATCGGCGTCTCGCGGGTCGAGCGGCGAGGGGCGGCGGGCGTGCGGGCGCGGGCCGTTTCTCGATCCTGGCGCGCCTGCTCCTTGGCGCGGTCGGCCGCGACCTTCTCGGCTTCCTTGGCGGTCTGGGCGGCCTGTTTGGCGCGGGCCTCGGCCAGCTTGGCGTCCGCCGCGGCCTGGTCGGCGGCGCCGCGGCGCAGGGCCAGCACCTCTTCGGCCGACTCTCGGTTGATCGCGATGTCATACAGGCCGCGCACCGGGCTTGAGGCCATGATCTGCGCACGTTCGGCCTCGGTGGCGGGGCCCAGGCGGCTGTCGGGCGGACGTATGGCGGTGCGGGCCACCACGGTCGGCGCGCCCTTGGCGTCCAGGGTCGAAACCAGGGCCTCGCCCACGCCCAGAGCCTGGATGGCTTCGGCCGTGTCGAAGGCGGGGTTCGGGCGGAAGCTCTCGGCCGCCGCTTTCAGTCCGCGTTGTTCGGCTGGGGTGTAGGCGCGCAGCGCGTGTTCGATGCGGGCGCCCAGCTGACCCAACACCGTCCCGGGAATGTCGTCGGGGTTCTGGGTGACGAAATAGACGCCGACGCCCTTGGATCGGATCAGACGCACAAGCTGCTCGATCTTCTCAAGCAGAGACTTGGGCGTGTCGCGAAACAGCAGGTGCGCCTCGTCGAAGAAGAAGACCAGGCGCGGCTTCTCGGGATCGCCGATCTCGGGCAGCTGCTCGAACAGTTCCGACAGAAGCCAGAGCAGAAATGCGCCGTAGAGGCGCGGGCTGTTCATAAGTCGTGTGGCGTCAAGCACATTCACCTGACCCCGCCCATCCAGACCGGTGCGCATCATGTCTTCCAGCCTCAGCGCCGGCTCGCCGAACAGGCCCTTGCCGCCCTGCTGCTCCAGCTGAAGGATGGCGCGCTGGATGGCGGCGATCGAGACGGGGGCGACATTGCCGACCTCGCGGCCGATGCGCTCGGCGTTTTCGCCCACATAGGTCAGCAGGCTGCGAAGGTCGCCCAGGTCCAGAAGCAGCAGGCCTTCCTGATCAGCCACATGGAAGACCACAGCCAGCACGCCTTCCTGCACCTCGTTCAGGTCCAGCATGCGGGCCAGCAGCACCGGGCCGATCTCGCTGACGGTGGTGCGGATCGGATGGCCCTTCTGGCCGTACAGGTCCCAGAACACGACCGGCGCCGCCTTGCCCGTCAGGGTCAGGTTCATCGAGGCGGCGCGGGCGGCCAGTTTCTCATTGGCGGCGCCCGGCTGGCTGACACCCGACAGGTCGCCCTTCACGTCGGCGCAGAAGACCGGCACCCCGGCGTCGGAGAAGCCCTGAGCCATGATCTGCAGGGTGACGGTCTTGCCCGTGCCGGTCGCACCGGCGACGAAGCCGTGCCGATTTGCCCGGTTCCACAGCAGAACCTGCGGCTGACCGTCGTCGGACTGACCCAGGAACAGGCCGGGGAGAGGGGAACCGTCTGCGGACATGGCGCATCTCCGTGGATTGGCTTAGGCATATCGCCATAAGGGCCTCGGGGAAACGCCGTCATGAAACCGCCCATCGCCGTGCCGGCCTCGACCGTTTCCAGGAATGCGCTGGTCCTGCTCGCCGTCGTCGCCGGCGGCGCGGCGCTCTACTGGCTGCGGGACATTCTGACGCCGCTGGCCATGGCTATCTTCCTGATGATCATGATCGATGGGGTGAAGAGGGCGATTGAGCGGCGTACGCCTCTGCCGCACCGGTTCGCCGGGGCGGCGGCCCTGATTCTGGTGATCCTGGGCTTCTTCGCCTCCATCGCCATCATCATCAACGGCGCGGCGGGCTTCTTCAGCGAGGCGTCGGGCGTCACAGCCAATATCGGGCCGCGCATCGACCAGATTCTGGCCGACGGCTCGCGCTTGTTCGGCGTCGCCAATCCGCCGACCGCGATGGACCTGATCAACGGCATCGACCTGCGCGGCTATCTGACCCAGTTGGCCTTCCAGGTGCAGGGCATCGCCTCGGGGGCCTTTTTCGTCCTGATCTATCTGGGCTTCCTCCTCGCCTCTCAGGCGGGCTTCCGCAAGAAGATCGTCGGCATGTTCCCTGACCGGACCAGCCGCAACGAGGCCGTCGAGGTCTTCGGCCGGGTGCGGTCGGGCGTCGAGGGCTATCTGTGGGTCCAGGCCGTGACAGGGGTGATGATCTGCGCCGTCGCTTGGGGGCTGATGAAGGCGGTTGGCCTGCAGAACGCGGAGTTCTGGACCTTCGTCATCTTCATCGTCGGCTTCATCCCGATCCTGGGCGGGGCGATCTCGGGCCTCGCGCCGCCTCTGTTCGCCCTGGTCCAGTTCGACAGCTACGGCCCGGCGCTGATCCTGCTGGTGGGGCTGCAGGCCATCCTGTTCATCGTCGGCAACTGGATCCAGCCCCGCATGCAGGGCGACAATCAGAACATCGACCCGGTGGTGGTGCTGTTGTCATTGGCGCTATGGGGGCACCTGTGGGGCGTGATCGGGATGTTCTTGTCCACGCCTCTGGCGGTCATGGCGATGGCGATCCTGGCCGAGTTCAAGGGGTCGCGCTGGGTGGCGGTTCTGCTGTCCGGCGACGGCGAACCCTATGCCGAGCCGCGCGGGGCCAAGGCCGACCCGCCGGCGGCAAAAGGGCGCGGCGGAAGGTCGCAAAAGCCCGCCGCCGACGGCCCTTGAAGGCGGCTTTGAACCCCCCATTTAGGTGTCAGACGCCGGGACCTTTCCCTCCCCCTCCCGGACCCGGCGTTTCATGGACCGGCGCCTCCCTCCCCCTCCCGGCGCCGGCTTCACGAAGGCCGTCGAGCGAAAGCCCGGCGGCCTTTTCGTTGTCCGACAACGGCTTGGCCATTGTGGCGCGCGAGCAACAGCCAGGCGCGCGCAACCCCCGGAGGCGGAACGGTATCCACGCTCGATGGTTTGAGGCCCCGGAAGGGCGGGGACAAAAAAGGATACGAAATGACCAAGACTCTCACCGCCGCACTCGCACTCGCCCTGGCCGCCGGCGCCGGCGGCGCCATGGCGCAGGAACGCCCGAACTGGAGCGGCGCCTACGTCGGCGTCTACGGCGGCTGGAACCAGGCCAACGACCAGGACGACGAAGTCCTGCGCTTCGACCGCAACCTGGACGGCCAGTTCAACGAGCAGGTGACGCTCGCGGACACCGGCGCCGACGCCTTCTCGCCCGGCTTCTGCGGGGGCCGCGCCCGCGGCAGTTCTGCGCCCCAGGGCTGTGAAGGGGATGGAAACGGCGGCGTGGAGGCCGGCATCCGCGCCGGTTATGACTGGCAGTTCGGCAACTTCGTCGTCGGTGGTTTGGGCGAGTTCTCGGCCACCAACGTCAAGGACGCGGTGACGGGCTTCTCGACCACTCCGGCGAATTACACCTTCACCCGCAGGCTGGACAATCTGGCCGCTGCGCGTCTGCGCGCCGGCTACGCGGTCGGCCCGGCCCTGATCTATGGAACCGGCGGCTACGCCTGGGGCAAGATCGACAACCGCTTTGAAACCTCGAACACCGCCAACAGCTTCATCGTACAGGAAGACGACGATCGGGCCGACGGCTGGCAGGCGGGCGGCGGCGTGGAATACGCCTTGGCCCCGAACCTGACCGTGGGCGGCGAATACCTCTACACCTCGCTGGACGCGGGCGAATATGTCGTGCGCGCCGGCAACACCGGCACGACTCCGGCGACCAACCCGTTCATCCTGGCGCCGAACACCGCCGGCACGGACATCATCCGCAGCAACAGCCGGATGGGCGTCCACGCCGTGAAGATCGGCATGAACTACCGCTTCTGATCTCCGGATCGGTCGAACGGTGCGGAGCCGGCCTCGAAAGGGGCCGGCTCTTTCCGTTTTGAGGCTTCCCGCGCGCGATGACCTGTCCTAGTCAACACAGGCGGCCCCCGTCGTGCGCCGCCCTGTCCAGCGGCTCTGGCCGCGCCCCTTGCGAGCCGTGCTGATGTCCGCCGCCCCGACCGTTTCCGCCTCCGCCCCGGTTCTGACGCTGGAGGCGCTGGAAGCGGCCTTTGCGGCGGCCGGAGGCGGGCAGGGCGAGGCGGCGAAGGCGTTCCTCGTCCAGGCGCACGAAGACTATGAAGCCGACGAAACGCCGGACTTGGCGGGAGAGGATCTGGCCGCTCTCCTGTCGACCGCCTGGAAGACCGTTCAAGCTCGAAGGGTCGGCGATCCCGCCAGCATCGCGGTCGGTCCGCTGGCCGGGGCCAAAGGGCGTGTGACCGGCTATGATCTGGTGCAGATCATTCAGGACGACGCGCCTTTCCTGGTGGACAGCGTCATGGGCGAGCTGGCCGACGCCGGGGTCAGCGTGCGCGCCCTGTTCCATCCCATCATCGATCTGGGCGACGGCCGCGAGTCGATGATCGTGGTCGTCATAGACCCCCTGCCGCAGGAGCGCCGCGACGTTCTGGGCGAGGGCCTGGCCCAGGCCATGGCTGATGTGCGCATGGCCGTCGCCGACCATGGTGCCATGCTGGAGATGATGCGCGCGGCCGTCCGTCGACTGGAGAGCACGCCGCCCCCTGGGCTGGATCCCGCCGTGCTCGAGGAGAATGTGGAGTTCCTGCGCTGGCTCAAGGCGGACCACTTCGTCTTCCTGGGCGCGCGGGACTATGAATATCCGCGCAGCGCCGACGGCGGCTATGAGGCGGAAGCCCCGCTCAGCCAGTCCGCCCAGGGTGTGGGCGTGCTGGTTGATCCCGAGCGCACGGTTCTGCGCCGCGCGTCCGAGCCGGCGGTGCTGACCCGCCAGATGCAGCGCCAGCTGGACCTCAGCGAGCCGGTGACGGTGGCCAAGGCCAATCTGCGCTCGCGCGTGCACCGTCGCGCCTACATGGATTACGTCGGGGTCAAGCGTTACGGCGCGGACGGCAAGGCGGCGGGCGAGACCCGCTTCGTCGGCCTGTTCACCGCCGAGGCCTATGACAAGACGGCCAAGGACGTGCCCCTGGTCCGCCGCAAGGTCGCCAACGCCCTGGCGCGCGCCGGCAAGGCCGAGGGCAGCCACAACCACAAGCGCCTGAAGAACATCCTGGAGAACTATCCGCGCGACGAGCTTTTCCAGATCGGCGAGGACGAGCTGCTGAACATCTCGCTGGGCGTGCTGCACCTGTACGACCGGCCGCGCATCAAGATCTTCACGCGCAAAGACCCCTTCGACCGCTTCGTCTCCGTTCTGGCGTTCATCCCGCGCGAGCGGTTCGACGCCTCGGTGCGCGAGCGCATCGGCCGCATCCTGGCGCGCGCCTGGGGCGGGCGTCTGTCCGCCTGGTATCCGCAGCTGTCGGACCAGCCGCTGGTGCGCATCCACTACATCATCGGCGTTTCGCCGGGCGATCACGCCACGCCCGATCCGGTCGCCCTGGAGGCCGAGGTCGCCGAGGCGGGGCGCAGCTGGATCGACCGCTTCGAGACCGCCCTGCGGCGCGGCGGCTTCAATGAGGTTTCGGTCGGACCACTGAGCGCCAAATGGGCTGAGGGCTTCGGCGCGGGCTACCGCGATCGCTATGACGCCGCCGAAGCGGTTCAGGATTTGCAGCAGATCGATCGCCTGAACGCCTCGGGCGACCACGGCGAAGGCGAGCCTGTGGCGGTGCGCGCCTTCCGCAACGCCGGCGACAGTTGCCTGCAGTTCCGCTTCAAGCTGTATCGGCGCGGTGAAGCCGTGCCGCTGTCGGACGTTCTGCCGATCCTGGCCGACATGGGACTGAAGACGCTTGAGGAGTGGGGCCACGCCATCCGCCCGACCGGCGACGAGCCGATCCACATCCATGAGTTCCTGCTCGAAGATCCGCGCGGTGAATCGCTGAGCTTCGACGACATCGCCCGGCCGTTCGAGGAAGCCTTCTCGGCCGTCTGGACCGGTCATGCTGAAAGCGACGGCTTCAACCGCCTGGTGCTCGAGCTGGGCGTGCCGTGGCGCGCCGCCGCCCTGGTGCGGACTCTGGCCCACTATCGCCAGCAGACCGGCATGGATCCGACCCAGGCCGTTCAAGAGGAGGCGCTGCGGGAGTATCCAGACGTCGCCCGCGCCCTGCTGTCTCTGTTCCACGCCAAGTTCGAGCCCGAGGGCGGTTCGGTCGCGGACCGCGAAGCCTCTGTCGCTGAGTTGCAGGACAAGATTACGGCTCTGCTGCAGGACGTGAAGAGCCTTGACCACGACCGGGCGCTGCGCCGCATCGCCCTGCTCATCGGCGCCATCAAGCGCACCAACTATTTCCAGACTGACGAGAGCGGCGCGCCCAAGCCGCATATCTCGATCAAGATCGCCTCGCGCGAGCTGGACGACTTGCCGCTGCCCAAACCCTATCGCGAGATCTTCGTCTGGGCGCCGCACGTCGAGGGCGTGCACCTGCGCTTTGGTCCCGTGGCGCGGGGTGGCCTGCGCTGGTCGGACCGCCGCGACGACTTCCGCACCGAGGTCCTGGGCCTGGTGAAGGCGCAGCAGGTCAAGAACGCGGTCATCGTGCCCGTCGGCTCCAAAGGCGGCTTCTATCCCAAGCAGCTGCCGCGCGGCGGCGACCGCGACGCGGTGCAGGCCGAGGCGATCCGCAGCTACAAGACCTTCCTGTCGGGCCTGTTGGACATCACCGACAACATCACCGCCGAAGGCGCGGTGGTCCGGCCGGCCCATGTCGTGGCTTGGGAGGATGACGATCCCTATCTGGTCGTGGCCGCCGACAAGGGCACGGCGACCTTCTCGGACATCGCCAACGGCGTCAGCCGATCCTACGGCTTCTGGCTGGACGACGCCTTCGCCTCGGGCGGCTCGGCCGGCTACGACCACAAGGTCATGGGCATCACCGCGCGCGGCGCCTGGGAGGCGGTCAAGCGTCACTTCCGCGAGATGGGCAAGGACATCCAGTCCGAGCCCTTCACCGCCGTGGGCGTCGGCGACATGTCGGGCGACGTCTTCGGCAACGGCATGCTGCTGTCCAAGGCGACGAAGCTGGTCGCCGCCTTCGATCACCGCGACATCTTCATCGACCCCAATCCCGATCCGGCCCGGTCGTGGGAGGAGCGCAAGCGGATGTTCGAACTGCCGCGCTCGTCCTGGCAGGACTACGACAAGAACCTGATCTCGGCGGGCGGCGGCGTCTTCTCGCGCTCGGCCAAGTCGATCGAACTGAGCCCCGAAATCCGGCAGGCGCTGGAGATCGAGGACGAGGTCCTGGACCCCGCCGGCCTGATGAAGGCCATCCTGAAGGCGCCGGCCGAGCTGCTGTATTTCGGCGGTATCGGCACCTACGCCAAGGCGGCGGCCGAGACCGACCTTATGGTCGGCGACAAGGCCAATGATCCCATCCGCGTCGACGCCGGAGAGCTGCGGGCCAAGGTGGTGGGCGAGGGCGCCAACCTGGGTCTGACCCAGGCCGCGCGCATCGAGTTCGCGCGCAACGGCGGCCGCATCAACACCGACGCCATCGACAACTCCGCAGGGGTCGACAGCTCCGACCACGAGGTCAACATCAAGATCCTGACCGGGGGCGCCATCGCTTCGGGCGCGTTGAAGAGCGAGGACCGCAACCCGCTGCTGGCCTCCATGACCGAGGAGGTCGGTCACAAGGTGCTGGCCCACAACTACGACCAGACCCTGGCCGTCAGCCTGGTCGAGGCCGAGGGTGCGCGCGGTCTGGAGGCGCAGCAGCGCTTCATGCAGGCGCTGGGCGCGGCCGGAAAGCTGGACCGCAAGGTCGAGGGTCTGCCCAACGACCTGCGCATCGCCGAGATGCTGAGCCACGGCTCCGCCCTGACGCGTCCCGAACTCGCGGTGTTGCTGGCCTATTCCAAGCTGGAGCTGTCCGACGACATCGTGGCGTCCCAGGCGCCTGAGGATCCTTTCTTCGAAGAGACGGTGGTGCGCTACTTCCCCGCGCCGCTCGCTCGCTTCGAAGCCGAGATGAAAGGGCACCGCCTGCGGCGCGAGATCATCGCCACCGTCATGGCCAATGAGATCGTCAATATGTGCGGCCCGACCTTCCCGGACCGCCTGCGCATCTCGGCCGAATGCGACACCACCGCCCTGGTCGTGGCCTTCGAGGCCGCGCGGCGGGTGTTCCGTCTGGACGAGGCATGGGACGCAGTCTCGGCGCTGGATCTGAAGATCACGGCCGAGGCTCAGACCGCCCTCTATTCCGAGATCGCCATGGTCCTGCGCCGCCAGACGCTGTGGCTGGCGCGCCGAGCCAAGCAAGGCATGTCGGTCGGCGAGCTGATCGACATCTATCGCCCCGCCGCTGACGCTTTGCGTCAGGCCGGCGGCGATGTCCTGAGCCAGTTCGAAAAGGGCCGACTGGAGAGCCGGGTCAAGGCCTTCACCGATCTGGGCGCGCCCGACGCGCTGGCTGCCGAGGTGGCCCTGCTCAAGCCGCTGGTCGCCACCGCCGACATCGGCGATCTGGCGCGCGAAGCCGGCTGGCAGGCGCCGGCCATGGCGCGGCTGTATCACCAGGTCGGCGCGGCCTTCGACTTCGACCGGCTGCGGGCGGCGGCCTCGACGGTGCCGTCGGCGGACCACTATGACCGCCTGGCGGTGCGCCGCCTGATCGGCGACCTGATGGCCGAGCAGGTGATGCTGACCCGCGCTGTCGCCCAGACCGCCAACGAAGGCGTCGGCGCCACCGAACAGTCCGCCGAGGCTGCGGTCGACGCCTGGATCGGCGAGCGTCTGGCCGTGGTCGAGGGCCTGCGCGCCTCGGTGGATCAGATCGAGGGCTCGGGCTCGGGCTGGACCTTCGCCAAGCTGACCATCGCCAATGCCGCCATCCGCGACGTGGCGGCGCAGGCCATCCGCTGAGCGCGGCTGACGAATCATTGACCGGCCGCCCCTCGCGTGGGCGGCCGGTCGCAGGCATGATGCGCGGCCTTTCGGCGGGGGAGCCCTGATGCCGCGTAAGTTCCTGGTGGTCGTGGACGACAGTCCCGAATTCGACGCGGCCCTGCGGTTCGCCAGCCGGCGCGCCCGCTCGACGGGCGGACGGGTCGTGCTGCTGCGGGTCATTCCCGACGGGTCGGACGCTCACTGGTCCGGCGCGCGCGACGAGATCGACCGCCAGCAGCGTGAAGAGGCCGAGATGCTGCTGAACCGCCTGGGCGAAGAGGCGGCCGAGCGTTCGGGCGCGCCGCCTGTCTTCCTGATCGAAAAGGGCGATCCCCAAGGCGCGATCCGCAAGGTCGTCGGCGAGGATCCCGAGATCAAGATTCTGGTCCTGGCGGCCGGCCATCGCGGGCCCGGCCCCCTGGTCTCGGCGGTGATGAAGGCGGGCGGCGCCTTCACCGGCCGCAAGCTGCCCATCACCATCGTGCCGGGCGAACTGACCGAAACCGACATTGAGGATCTGGCTTGATTCTGGCCCTGGGCTCGCCGCGCGGCGGCTCGCGACTTGAGGGCAGGGGTTGAAGCGGGGCTCGTCAGGGCGCATCTGGCGACCATGTTCATTCAGACCGAAGTCACTCCCAACCCTGACGTCCTGAAGTTCCTGCCCGGCCGCGAGGTTTCGCCCCAGGCCGTGCGCGACTATCGCACCGTTGACGAGGCCGCCGGCGCGGCCGGTTCGCCGCTGGCCGAGGCTCTGTTCGAACTTGAAGGCGTCGAGGCCGTCTTCCTGGGCGCCGACTATGTCTCGGTGACGCGCAAGCCCGAAGGCCCGGACTGGAGCGCGATCAAGGCGCCGGTGCTGTCGACCCTGATGGACCACTTCGTTTCGGGCCGTCCGACCCTGCGCGGCGACGCCGTCGCGGAAGACACGGCTCAGGACAGCGAGATCGTCACCGAGATCAAAGGCCTTCTGGACAGCCGCATCCGCCCGGCGGTGGCCCAGGACGGCGGCGACATCCTGTTCGATTCCTTCGACGAGGCCACGGGCGTGCTGTCTCTGCGCATGCGCGGCGCCTGCGCCGGCTGCCCTTCATCTTCGGCCACGCTGAAGGCCGGGGTCGAGCAGATGATGCGCCACTACATCCCCGAAGTGACCAGCGTGGAACAGACGATCTGATCCGCTGAAACGATTTCGCATGGCCTGAGACGGCCGTGCGCGGCATGATCGCTCATGGCTCGATTCAATCCCGACGCTGACGCCATCGCACTGGGTGCCGCCCTGGCCGAGCTTCGTCGTGCGCGCGGCTTCAGCCAGGCCGAGGCCGGCGCGCGCTGCGGCCTGACCAGCCAGGGCTGGGGCCTTTACGAGGCCGGCCGTCGGCAGGGTCTTTATCGACCCGATGTCCAGAAGCGGCTGACGGCGGCGCTAGACGCCACGACCGAAGACCTGGCCCTGGCCGCGGCGCGCTCAGAAGGCGCGGCGACGCCCGAGCCCGCGACCGGCGTTCAAGCCAAGGGCCGCGCGTTCGATGGCGCGCCGCCGGCGCGACGCCAGCGCCTGCGGCTGTCCAGCGACGACCTGGCGCCCTGGGCCGCATCGGGCGTGGTGCTGGAATACGAGATCGGCCGCTGGCCCCGGCGGGGTCAGGGCTGCGTCGTGCGCATGCTCGACGGGGCCCAGCGGGTGCGGCTGTTCGATCAGGCTGACGCCGATAATCTCATCCTGCTTGCGTCTGCGGACGGCGCGCGCTGCGAGACCCTGGCCAGGGCCGACGTGGCCGAAGTCTCGGCGGTCACCGCAAGGCTTGACGCAGAATGAAACGGAAAAGTTGCAACAAGAATCGTTTCATGAAACGATGTGGCTCTCGCTCCGGAGACGCCCATGCCCAATCGCGCCCGCACCGCCGACTCGATCGACGCCCACGTCGCCGAACGAATCCTGGAGCGGCGGCAGGCGCTTGGCCTGTCGCAATCGGCCCTCGCCGAGCGTCTGGGCGTCAGCTTCCAGCAGCTTCAGAAGTACGAAACCGGCCAGAACCGCGTCTCGGCCTCGCGGCTGCACCGACTCTCGGCGGCCTTGGGCTGCGGCGTCGAAACCTTCTTTCCGCCCATGGGCGCGGAGGCGCGTCCTCCAGAACCGCTCGATCCGCTGAGCCGCGTGCCCGATCCTCAGGTTCGGCGCGCGCTGCGCAATCTGGTGGAGGTTCTGGCGGCCTGATCCGTGCGGGCGGGGCGGCTGCGTCATGCGTCTAATGGTGATCGACACGGCGCTGGGCGCCTGCACGGCGGCCGTGTTCGAGGACGGCCGGCCTCTGGCCGTTCGTCAGGAAGTGATGAGCAAGGGCCATCAGGAGCGGCTGGGCGGCCTGGCGCGCGACGCCATGGCGGCTTCCGGTCTGACCTTCGACGACCTGAACCGGATCGGCGTCACCGTCGGGCCGGGCTCCTTCACCGGCTTGCGGGTCGGGCTGGCCTTCGCGCTCGGCCTAGGCGCCGCGCTGGATCGCCCCGTGGTCGGCGTCTCGGCCCTGGACGCCCTGGCGGCGGACGGCGGTCCCGGCCTGGTGCTGGCGGCCATCGATGCGCGGCGGGGCCAGGTGTATGCGCGCCTGTTCCGCGACGGCCGCCCGCTGGACGAGGCACGCGCCCTCAGCCTGGACGAGGCCCGCGCTGCCATCGCGCTCGAGCGCCTGGCCGACGAACCCGTGCGCCTGATCGGCTCCGGCGCCGCCCTGCTGGCCCAGGACGACTGCGACATCGACGACCGCCCCGCGCCCTCGCCTGAGGCCTTGGCCCGCCTGACCCAGGCCGCCTCGGCGGACGAGCCGGCCCGGCCCCTGTATCTGCGCGCGCCCGACGCCACGCCGCCCAGCCGCAAGGCGGGCGCGCCCCGCGTCCGCGCGACATGAGCCAATCGGCCGCGGCGACCCTGGCGGCCCTGCACGCCGAGGCCTTCGACGCGCCCTGGTCGGCCGAAGCCTTCGCTGACCTGCTGTCGCAGCCCGGCGTGGCCGCCGAGGTCGAGGCCGACGGCTTCATCCTGATCCGCGTGGTCGCCGACGAAGCGGAAATCCTGACCCTGGCGGTCCGACCGGCGGCGCGCCGGGCCGGACTGGGGCTGGCTTTGGTGCAACGCGCGGCCGTGGCGGCGACCGCGCTCGGCGCCGAGCGGCTGTTCCTGGAGGTGGCCGAGGACAACGCCGCCGCCCGCGCCCTTTACGGCCGCGCCGGCTTCGAGGCGGCCGGGCGGCGAAAGGCTTATTATGCGCGTCGGGACGGGCCTGCCGCTGACGCGCTCATTCTCACTCTCAACTTGCCCGGGCGGCTTCCCAGGGCGTGATCGTCCGCCTATTGTCCCGCTCCATGGATCGGATCGAAAAACTCTGCGTCGAACGCGGCATGCGCATGACCGAACAGCGTCGGGTGATCGCCCGCGTTCTGTCGTCCGCTGAGGACCACCCGGACGTCGAGGAGCTGTACCGCCGCGCCTCGGCCATCGATCCGCACATCTCCATCGCCACCGTCTACCGCACTGTGCGCCTTTTCGAAGAGGCGGGTGTCGTCGAGAAGCACGACTTCGGCGACGGGCGCAGCCGCTATGAAGAGGCTGGCGACGACCACCACGACCACCTGATCGACACCAAGACGGGCGAGGTCATCGAATTCTTCGATGCCGAGATCGAGCGGCTCAAGACCGAGATCGCCCAGCGGCTGGGCTTCGAATTGGTCGGCCACAAGCTCGAGCTTTACGGCAAGGCCATCCCCGGCGCGTCGCCCGAGGACCGCGAAGGGCTGATCTATCGTCGCCAGGCCGCGACCGTGGACCCCGACAAGATCGAGGCGTGAGGCGGCCGCCGCCTTGCCCACGCCCGTTTCGGCGACCATAAGCCGGACATGAGCGACACCCTTGCACAGCCGAAGTCCGGGCCGACGGCCAAGCGTCTGTTCATCAAGACCTACGGCTGCCAGATGAACGTCTATGACAGCGAGCGCATGGCCGACGTGCTGCGCCCGCTGGGCTATGCGCCAACCGAGACGCCGGACGACGCAGACTTCGTCATCCTGAACACCTGCCACATCCGCGAGAAGGCGGCCGAGAAGGTCTATTCCGAACTGGGCAAGCTGCGCGTGCTCAAGGAGGCGCGCGGCGAAGCAGGGCAGGGGGGGATGACCATCGCCGTCGCCGGCTGCGTGGCCCAGGCCGAGGGCGAAGAGATCATGCGCCGCCAGCCCGCGGTCGATCTGGTCGTCGGCCCCCAGGCCTATCACCAGCTGCCCGAACTGCTGACGCGCACGGCGTGGGCGCGCGGCGAGCGCATCGGCGCGGACTTCGCCCCCGTCGACAAGTTCGACGCCTTGCCGGCTGAGCGCGGCGGCGACGGCGTGACGGCCTTCCTGACGGTGCAGGAAGGCTGCGACAAGTTCTGCACCTTCTGCGTGGTGCCCTATACGCGCGGCGCGGAATGGTCGCGGCCGGTCGCCGCCGTGCTGGACGAAGCGCGGGCCCTGGCCGATCGCGGGGTGCGCGAGCTGACCCTGCTGGGCCAGAACGTCAACGCCTATGACGGCGAGGGCGCCGATGGGAAGCCGTCCACCCTGGCGCGGCTGGCCTATGCGCTGGCCGACATCCCCGGCATCGACCGCATCCGCTATACGACCAGCCACCCCAACGACATGTCGGACGACCTGGTCGCCGCCCATGGCGAACTGGACGCCCTGATGCCCTATCTGCATCTGCCGGTGCAGTCGGGGTCGGACCGCCTGCTGCGCCTGATGAACCGCAAGCACGGGCGCCAGAAGTATTTCGACCTGATTGACCGCATCCGCGCGGCGCGGCCCGACATGGCGCTGTCGGGCGACTTCATCGTCGGCTTCCCCGGCGAGACGGAGCGCGATTTCGAGGACACGATGGATCTGGTCCGGCGCGTGCACTACGCCTCGGCCTTCAGCTTCATCTATTCGCCTCGGCCCGGCACGCCGGCGGCCACCATGGCGGCGCAGGTCGCGCCCGAGGTCGCCAAGACGCGGCTGCACGCGCTGCAGGCCCTGCTGCTTGAGCAGCAGGTCGCCTTCAACCAGAGCCAGGCCGGGCGCGTCCTGCCGGTGTTGTTCGAGAAAAAGGGCCGCCATGGCGCCCAGGCCATCGGCCGCTCGCCCTATCTGCAGTCGGTCCACGTCGAGGACGCGGATCATCTGATCGGTCAGATCGTTCCGGTCGAGATCGTCAGCGGCCAGCAGAACAGCCTGGCGGGACGGCTCATCCATTCACAGGCGGCGCACCTCCAGCAGCAAGGCGCGGTCAGCCAAGCGATCGGGGCCCCATCACGCAGCGAGGCTCCGTGAGCCGCGCGATAGGGAAAAACTAATCCATGGCGAGAGAGTCCGAGTTTCTGGCGCTGGACGACATGGCGTTGCGCGCCGTCATCGGGCCGAACAGCCGCCACGTCGCCCTGATCGAGGACGCCTTCAAGGTGCTGGTCGAGACGCCCGGCGGCGGCGTGTCGATAAATGGCTCGGCGCGCGATCGCGCCCAGGCCAAGCGCGTCATCGACACCCTGGCCCAGCGCGCCGAGACGGGCGCCGAGATCACCGAGGCCGATGTGCGCACCGCCGTCGGCGCCGCCATGTCTCAGCCGCGACCGGGCCAGGGATCAAGCGCCAAGTCGGTCGCCGACACGCCCGCCCTGCCGGTGGGCCGCCGCGGCGCCATTGCACCAAAGACCGCCGCGCAGGCCCGCTATCTGGAAATGCTGGGGCGCTGCGAACTGACGTTCGGCGTCGGGCCGGCGGGCACGGGCAAGACCTTCCTGGCCGCCGCCTATGGCGCGTCTCTCCTGCGACGGGGGCAGGTGGATCGGCTGGTCATCACCCGCCCGGCCGTCGAGGCGGGCGAGAAGCTGGGCTTCCTGCCCGGCGACCTTAACGAGAAGGTCGATCCCTATCTGGCCCCCATCTGGGAGGCGCTGAACGACATCTTGGGCGTCGATGACGTACGCCGCCGCCGCGAGAAGGGCGAGATCGAAGCCGCCCCCATCGCCTTCATGCGCGGCCGCACGCTCAGCCACGCCTTCGTCATCATCGACGAGGCCCAGAACCTGACCCGCCTTCAGATGAAGATGGTGCTGACCCGCCTGGGCGAGGGCGCGCGCATGGTGGTCACGGGCGATCCGTCGCAGATCGACCTGCTGAACCCGCGCGATTCCGGCCTGCGCCATGCGCTGCGCATCCTGGAGAAGGTGGAGGGCGTCGGCGTCCAGGCCTTCAAGGCCGAGGACGTGGTGCGCCACGCCTTGGTCGAGCGGATCGTGCGTGCCTACGACGCCGACGCCGCCAGCTATCGCGCGGCGCCCGAGCTCGACGCGCCCGCATGATCGAAATCGAGGTCGAGGATGAGGCCTGGCGCGCCATCGGCGCGGTCGAGGCCGTGGTCGAGCGCGCGGCCCAGGCGGCGTTGGGGACCGTAGAGGGCGACATCGTCGTTCTGCTGACCGACGACGCGGCCGTGGCCGAGATCAACGGCCGCTTCCGCGACAAGGACCGGCCGACGAACGTGCTGTCGTTTCCGGCGCCCGACAGCGCCCGTCCGCATCTGGGCGACCTGATCCTGGCGTCCGGCGTCTGCGCCGTCGAGGCGGCTGCTCAGGGCAAGGCGCTGGCCGACCATCTGACGCACCTGACCGTGCACGGCGTGTTGCATCTGCTGGGCCGCGACCACGAGGACGACGCCGAGGCCGAGGCCATGGAGGCCGAGGAGCGCACCATCCTGGCCGCGCTCGGCGTGGCTGATCCCTATGCGCTGGAGCCTGACTGAAATGCTGGACCGCGTGCTGACCGGCCGGTGGAGCCGCATTGCGTTGGCGCTGCTGGCCGGGGCGGGAATGGCGTTCGCCCACCCGCCGTTCGGCGTGCTGCCGGGCCTGCTGGGCTATCCGCTGCTGATGCTGCTGGCCGAGCGGTCGGGGCGTGTGCGCGGGGGCTTTTGGGTCGGCTGGCTGGCCGGCTTCGCCTATTTCTTCATCGGCTGCTGGTGGGTGGCCGAGGCCTTCTTCGTCAATCCGGAACAGGCCTGGATGGCGCCCTTCGCCGCCAGCCTTCTGCCGATGGGGCTGGGCCTGTTCTTCGGGGCGGCGACGGCGCTGTATCGCCGGTTCGCGCCTGCGGGCGTGCGCCGCGTGCTGCTATTCGCCGCCCTGTTCTGCCTGTTGGAGTGGCTGCGCGGTCATGTGCTGACGGGATTTCCCTGGAACCCTGCGGGCGCTGCCTGGGCGGCCGGCGGGGCCATGTCGCAGTTCGCTTCTGTGGTCGGCGTCTATGGTTTGAGCCTCGTGACCGTCGCGGCCTTCGCCGCGTTCGGCGTGGTGTTCGACCCTGTGGCTCGGCCTCGGCGCGCGGCGGTGGCCGGCCTTGGCGCGGGCGCGCTCGTGGCCCTGTTCGTCTTCGGCCAGGCGCGGCTGTCGGCTGCGGTCGTCGCGCCGTCTCAGACCACCGTCCGCATCGTTCAGGCCAATGTCGATCAGGAGTCCAAATGGACGCCCGAGGCCTATCGCGGCATCGTCGATCGCTACCTGGCCCTGACTGCGCAACCGGGCGCCGTGACGCCTGACGTGGTGATCTGGCCCGAGGGCGCCCTGCCGGCCACAGCCAACCAGGTCTTCTCCGGTCCTGACGCAGACCTGATCGCCGGCGCCCTGACGCCCGGCCAGACCCTGCTGATCGGCCTGGGCCGCGGCGAGATCGATCCGGCGGCCGAGGGCGGGGCGCGCTATTTCAACAGCCTGTTCGCGCTGGAGCGTCTGCCCGAGGGCGGGATGCGGATCGCCGCCGTCTACGACAAGCACCGGCTGGTGCCGTTCGGCGAGTATCTGCCGCTGGGCGCGCTGATGAGCCGGCTGGGCGTGCGCAGTCTGGTGCATGTGCCGTCAGACTTCTCCGCCGGACCGACGCCAGCCCCGATCCGCCTGCCCAACGCCGCGCCGGTCCAGCCGCTGATCTGCTACGAGAGCCTGTATCCGGGCTTCACGCCGGGCGCCGAGGGGCGTCCCGCCTGGATCGCCAATGTCTCAAACGACGCCTGGTTTGGCCGCACATCGGGGCCGCGTCAGCATCTGAACCTGGCCAGCTATCGCGCCATCGAGACCGGCCTGCCGGTCGCGCGGGCCACACCGACGGGCATCTCGGCCATGATCGACCCCTGGGGCCGCATCGTCGACGGCGAACGGCTGGAGCCCGGAGAGGCAGGCGTGATCGATGCCCGCCTGCCTTTGCCGACCGGCGTCACGCCTTACGGCCGCTGGGGCGATGTGGGGTTCTGGATCCTGTGGGTGCTTCTGATCGCCTCAGGGCTGACGCCGCGCGGCGGCTTGAGACGAAAATCGCGCCTCGGCGAATAGCGGTCGGATAGTCTTCGGCGTGCGGGCCAGCTGTTCAACGGCGTGGAGAATTCAGGTGACAGCGCCCCCGCACAGGCGCATCTCTTACACGCTATAACGATTTCGTGATGGGATACGACGATGGCCAGAGGCGGCGGACCGGACGGTCCTCATCCGGTCGACAGACACGTGGGGCGGCGGGTGTGCGAAAAGCGCATCAGCCTGGGGTATAATCAGAGCGATCTGGGGCGCGCTCTAGGGCTGACCTTCCAGCAGATCCAGAAGTACGAGAAGGGCGCCAACCGGATTTCGGCGTCCAAGCTCTGGGACATCGCCCGGTTCTTCAAGGTGGACATCGGCTACTTCTTCGACGGGTTGACCAACGCCGCGCCGGGCGTGGGCGAAGACGAGGCTCCGGCGTTCGAGCACGACTACCCCTCGACGCGCCATACGATCGAACTGGCTCGGTTGGCGCCCAGCCTGCCTGCACGCCATCAGAAGATGCTGCTCGAATTGGCCCGCGAACTGAGCGGCAACAGGACGGACGACGCGTCGGCTTGAGGCGGGCTATTGGCCGGACCGCCGCTGGCCGAACGTCGGCGCTCTTTCCTTCTGCTCGGCCCAGTAGGTCGGCCCGTCATTCGGCTTGAACATCGTGCGCGGCGTGCCGTCGCGAGCAACCACCGCAAAGGTGTTGGTCGAGGCCTGATAGATCAGGGTATCGCCATTGGGCCGCTTGACGGTCTCGGCGTCGCGCGGCGTGCGCGTCGTGAAATCCTGCACCTTTTTCAGATAGTCGTCGGCGGAACGGGCGCCGAAAGCCGCGCCGTTGCGCTCGTACAGGCGTTGGACCTTGGCGTCGGCGGTTTCCCGGCGATTGGCGGTGACGGCGGTCTTTTCGACCGGCGCCGCCTGCGGTTCGGGGAAGCTGGCAGTGGCCGTCAGAGTGGCGCCCTCTCCGGGCGTCGAGCCCGACCGTTCGCGCGTCTCGACCGCCGATGCGCCATTGTCGCAGCCCGCGACGAACAGGGCGGCCGCAGCCGCACACATCACCACTCGCATGCCCACCCTCCTGGATACCCCTGAAGGACAACCTAAGCGGATCATTACGGTTCGTGCAATGTTCTTTTTGCGGCTTCTCGACCAAAAGCCCGCCGACGGCTAGAGGAGGCCATGGCCCAGCCTGACCTGAGCGCACGCAAAATCCTGTTGATCGTCGGCGGCGGCATCGCCGCCTACAAGGCGCTGGAGCTGATCCGCCTGATCCGCAAGGCGGGCGGCGAGGTGCGTGTCGTCCTGACGACCGGCGGCGCCGAGTTCGTGACGCCGCTGTCATTGGCCGCCCTGTCCGGCCATCCGGTGCGCCAGGCCCTCTTCGCGCCCGACGAAGAAACCACCATGGGCCACATCGAACTGTCGCGCTGGGCCGATCTGGTGGTCGTGGCGCCGGCGACGGCGGGCCTGATCGCCAAGGCGGCCAACGGCATGGCTGACGACCTGGCCTCGACCACCCTTCTGGCCACCGACAAGCGGGTGCTGATGGCTCCTGCCATGAATGTGCGGATGTGGACCCATCCTGCGGTCAAGACCAATGTCGACCGCCTGTCCGGTTTCGAAGGTTTTCACGGCGTGCGCTGGGTCGGGCCGGACGACGGCGAGATGGCGTGCGGCGAATACGGTCCGGGCCGTATGGCCGAGCCGGCCGCGATCCTTCAGGCCATCGGCGACCTGCTGGCTGGCGAGGCCGCGCGCCCCTTGGCCGGCCGCCGCGCGGTGGTGACGGCCGGGCCCACCTTCGAGCCGATCGACCCCGTGCGCGGCCTGACCAACCGCTCCAGCGGCAAGCAGGGCTACGCCATCGCCTCGGCCCTGGCGGCGCTGGGCGCCGAGGTCACCTTGGTGTCAGGTCCCACCGCTCTGCCGGTACCCTTCGGTGTGACGCGGGTGGACGTGGAGACGGCGGCCCAGATGAAGGCGGCGGTCCAGGCGGCGCTTCCGGCCGACATCGCAGTGATGAGCGCCGCCGTGGCCGACTGGCGCGTAGACGACGTGGCGTCAGGAAAGATCAAGAAGGCGCCGGGCGGCCCCCCGTCCCTAGCCCTGATCGAAAACCCCGACATTCTGGCCGGCGTCTCCGCGCCCGGTCCTCGGCGACCCGCCCTTGTGATCGGCTTCGCCGCCGAGACCGCGGACCTGGAGGCCAACGCCCGCGCCAAGCTGTCCCGCAAGGGCTGCGACTGGATCGTCGGCAACGACGTGTCCGACGACGTCTTCGGCGCCGAGGGCAATCAGGTCATCCTGTTCACCCGCGACGGTCAGGCCGAGCCCTGGCCCCGCCAGTCCAAGACCGAGGTCGCGCGTCAGTTGGCCGACAGTGTCGCCCGCCATTTCGAGACCCGTTGATGAGCACTGTCCGCTTCCTGCGCCTGCCCCACGCCGAGGGCCTGGCCCTGCCGGCCTATGAGACCGCCGGCTCGGCCGGAATGGACCTGCGCGCGGCGGTGGCCGAGGACGCGCCGCTGACGCTTGAGCCCGGCCAGCGCGCCCTGATCCCCACGGGTCTGAAGATGGCGCTGGAGCCCGGCTTTGAGGCGCAGGTGCGCCCGCGCTCGGGTCTGGCGCTGAAGCACGGCGTCACCTGCCTGAACACGCCCGGCACCATCGACGCCGACTATCGTGGCGAGGTCGGCGTCATCTTGATCAACCTGGGCCAGACGCCCTTCGTCGTCGGTCGGGGTGAGCGCATCGCCCAGATGGTCATAGCCCGCGTCGAACAGGCCGCGCCGGTCGAGGTCGCCAGCCTGGACGACACCGCGCGCGGCGCGGGCGGCTTCGGCTCCACGGGGCGCTAGAAAGCGACAAAAGGCCTTGCGGGGGCCGGGGCCTTTCCCATATCCGAGCCAACCCGGAGAAACCCCGCTGTTGGTGGGGCCATCCATCGTCAGACCCAAGCTTTTCAACCCCTGGGGGCGGTCAAGCGCGGCGCTTCCTTCGAAGGCCGCCGCATCGCCCGCCGAACGGAGAGACAGAGACACCCATGGCAAAGATCATCGGCATCGACCTGGGCACCACCAACTCGTGCGTGGCCGTCATGGACGGCAAGAACCCCAAGGTCATCGAGAACGCGGAAGGCAACCGCACGACTCCGTCGGTCGTGGCCATCCAGGACGGCGGCGAAGTGTTGGTCGGCCAGCCGGCCAAGCGCCAGGCGGTGACCAACCCGACCAACACCTTCTTCGCCATCAAGCGCCTGATCGGCCGCAACTTCGACGACCCCGTCGTGGCGAAGGACAAGGGCATGGTGCCCTATGAGATCGTCAAGGGTCCGAACGGCGACGCCTGGGTCAAGGCCCACGGAAAAGACTATTCGCCCCAGCAGGTCTCGGCCTACATTCTGGGCAAGATGAAGGAGGCCGCCGAGGCCTATCTGGGTGAAAAGGTCACCCAGGCCGTCATCACCGTTCCCGCCTATTTCAATGACGCCCAGCGTCAGGCCACCAAGGACGCCGGCAAGATCGCCGGCCTGGATGTCCTGCGCATCATCAACGAGCCTACCGCGGCGGCCCTGGCCTATGGCCTGGACAAGAACGACGGTCAGAAGATCGCCGTCTACGACCTTGGCGGCGGCACCTTCGACGTCTCGATCCTGGAGATCGGCGACGGCGTGTTCGAGGTGAAGTCGACCAACGGCGACACCTTCCTGGGCGGCGAGGACTTCGACCTGCGCCTGGTCGACTACCTGGCCGATGAGTTCAAGAAGGAGCAGGGCGTCGACCTGCGCTCGGACAAGCTGGCCCTGCAGCGCCTGAAGGAAGAGGCCGAAAAGGCCAAGAAGGAACTGTCCTCGACCACCCAGTACGAGGTCAACCTGCCGTTCATCACCATGAACGCCTCGGGCCCGCTGCACCTGAACATCAAACTGTCGCGCGCCAAGCTGGAAGCCTTGGTCGAGGACCTGATCACCCGCACCATCGAGCCGTGCAAGAAGGCCCTGGCCGACGCCGGGCTGAAGGCGGCGGACATCGATGAAGTGGTCCTGGTCGGGGGCATGACCCGCATGCCCGCCGTGCAGGAAGCCGTGAAGAAGTTCTTCGGCAAGGAGCCGCACAAGGGGGTGAACCCCGACGAGGTCGTGGCCCTGGGCGCCGCTGTTCAGGCCGGCGTCCTGCAAGGCGACGTCAAGGACGTGTTGCTGCTGGACGTGACCCCGCTGACTCTGGGCATCGAGACCCTGGGCGGCGTCTTCACCCCGCTGATCGAGCGCAACACAACGATCCCGACCAAGAAGAGCCAGGTCTTCTCGACCGCCGACGACAATCAGTCGGCCGTGACGATCCGGGTCTTCCAGGGCGAGCGCCCCATGGCGGCCGACAACAAGATCCTGGGTCAGTTCGACCTGATGGGCATTCCGCCGGCGCCACGCGGCATGCCGCAGATCGAGGTCGCCTTCGACATCGACGCCAACGGCATCGTCCACGTCACCGCCAAAGACAAGGCGACCAACAAGGAGCAGTCGATTCGCATCCAAGCGAACGGCGGCCTGTCGGACGCCGACATCGACAAGATGGTCAAGGAAGCTGAAGCCAACGCTGAGGCGGACAAGACCCGCAAGGAACTGGTTGAGGCCCAGAACTCGGCCGACGCCCTGATCCACTCGACCGAAAAGGCTCTGGCCGACCACGGCGACAAGGTCGACGAGGCCACCAAGGCCGGCATCCAGTCCGCCCTCGATGACCTGAAGGCGGCCAAGGAAGGCTCGGACCCCGAAGCCCTGCGTGAGAAGACCAACACCCTGGCTCAGGCCTCGATGAAGCTGGGCGAGGCCATGTATGCGGCTCAGCAGGGCCAGGCCGAGGGCGGCGACGCTCCTGAGGCTCCGCCCGCCGAGGACGGCGTGGTCGACGCGGAGTTCGAGGAAGTCTCGGACTCCGACGACAAGAAGAGCGCCTGAAAGACACAGGCCGACTGAAAACCGCGACCCCCGCTTGCCTTAGCGAGCGGGGGTTCGTTTCATAAAACTTGCATCAATGACCCGGGCGCCCATGTCAGCCGGGTCGATCCGGCGAGGCGATCTTCCCTAGAGAGAAGACACGGCCGGCGGGAAGTTCAGAGGATCCACGCCTGATGGCGACGCGTGATTATTATGAGATTCTGGAGGTCGAGCGCACCATTGACGCGCCCGGTCTGAAGTCGGCCTACCGCAAGCTGGCGATGAAGCACCATCCGGACCGCAACGGCGGTTCGGAAGAGTCCATGGCGCGCTTCAAGGAGATTTCCGAGGCCTACACCGTCCTGTCGGACGAGCAGAAGCGGGCCGCCTACGACCGCTTCGGCCATGCGGGCGTCAACGGCCAGGCCGGCGGCGGCAATCCGTTCGGCCAGGGGGCCGGCTTCCACGACATCAACGACATCTTCTCCCAGGTCTTCGGCGATGCGTTCGGCGACGCCTTCGGCGGACGCGGCGGCGGCCGAGGCCAGCAGGGCGGCCCGCGTCGCGGCTCGGACCTGCGCTACGATCTCGAGATCACCCTGGAGCAGGCCTACAAGGGCGCCGATGTCGAGATCACGGTGCCCGCCACCCTGACCTGCGACGTGTGCGACGGCTCGGGCGCCAAACCGGGCGCCAAGGCCTCGACCTGCCAGACCTGCCAGGGCGCGGGCCGCATCCGTCAGGCCAACGGCTTCTTCCAGGTCGAGCGCACCTGCCCGACCTGCGGCGGCGCTGGCTCGCGCATCGCCGCGGCCGACGTCTGCACCGGCTGTCACGGCCACGGCCAGGTCCGCAAGACGCGCACCCTGTCGCTCAAGGTGCCGGCCGGCGTGGATGACGGCTCGCGCATCCGCTTGACGGGCGAGGGGGACGCCGGCCAGCGCGGCGGGCCGCGCGGCGACCTGTATGTCTTCCTGTCGGTCCGCTCGCACGAACTGTTCGAGCGCGACAATCTGGACCTGCTGGTCACCGTCCCCGTCACCATGACGACGGCGGCCCTGGGCGGCGTGATCGAGGCGCCCTGCCTGGTGTCCGAGGCCTGCGACGGCCAGTGCAAGGCCCAGGTCCAGGTCCCCGCCGGCGCTCAGACCGGCAAGACGGTTCGCATCCGCGGCAAGGGCATGCCCCACCTGAACGGCCGCCAGCGCGGCGACTTGGTGGTCGAGCTGTTCGTCGAGACGCCGACCGACCTGACCGCTCGTCAGAAGGAGCTGCTGGAGGAGCTGGCGGGATCGCTTGGCGACACCCAGACGCCGCGCAACACCTCCTTCACCGGCAAGGCCAAGCGGTTCTGGGCCGATATTCTGGGCGGCGAAACCGCGCAATAACGACCTTCGGGGGGAGGCCTGAATGAGCGAACTGTTTCACGTCGGCATATCGGGCGCGCGCGGCCGCATGGGCCGGGCCGTTTCCCAAGTGCTGGACGCGCGTGAAGACGTGGTCGTCGCCGCCCGCTACGACTGGGGCGAGGCGCCGGACCTCAGCTTGTGCGACGTGGTCATCGACTTCTCCACGCCCGAGGCCTCCGTGTCCCTGGCCAAGCAGGCCGCCGAGCGGGGCGGTCCCGCCCTGGTTATCGGCTCCACCGGCCTGACGCCCGAGCAGGAGGGCGAGATCGAAAAAGCGGCCGAAACCGTCGCCATCGTGCGCAGCGGCAACTTCTCCCTGGGCGTCAACATGCTGATCGGCCTGGTCGAGCACGCGGCCCTTCGCCTGGACGCACGCGACTGGGACATCGAAATCCTGGAGACCCATCACCGCCGCAAGGTCGACGCTCCTTCGGGCACCGCCCTGATGCTGGGCGAGGCGGCGGCGGCGGGGCGCGGGGCCGACCTGGCCGACCTGCGCAGCGCGCCCTACGACGGCATCACCGGAGAGCGTGAAACCGGCAAGATCGGCTTCGCGGCTCTGCGCGCCGGCGGCGTGGTGGGCGACCACACCGTCATGTTCGCTTCGGAGGATGAAGTGCTGACCCTGTCGCACTCGGCCATAGACCGCAGCCTGTTCGCCAAGGGCGCGGTCGCCGCCGCCGCCTGGGTGCGCAGCCGCCGCGCCGGCCTCTACGACATGCAGGACGTGCTGGGTTTCCGTCAGGCCTGACCGCCAAGCCTGACAGCAAGGCATGGCCTGAAAGCGCCGTAGCCTCTATATGCGCCTCTTCCCCTCGAAGACGCGCGTTAGACCGACCATGGCCAGCCTCAAACAGATCCGCTCGACCTTCCTCGACTATTTCGCGGCCGATGGGCACGCCAAGGTCCATTCCGCGCCCCTGGTGCCGCAGAACGACCCGACGCTGATGTTCGTCAACGCGGGCATGGTGCCGTTCAAGGACTATTTCACCGGCGCGGCGACCCCGCCCTATCCGCGCGCGACCTCCAGCCAGAAATGCGTGCGCGCGGGCGGCAAGCACAACGACCTGGACAACGTCGGCTACACCGCGCGCCACCTGACCTTCTTCGAGATGCTGGGGAACTTCTCCTTCGGCGACTATTTCAAGGAACACGCGATCGACAGCGCGTGGAAGCTGGTCACCAAGGACTTCGGCCTGGATCCCAAGCGCCTGCTGGTCACCGTCTACATCGACGACGATGAGGCCGCCGCGATCTGGAAGAAGGTCACGGGCTTCTCCGACGACAAGATCATCCGCATCGCCGGCTCGGATAACTTCTGGGCCATGGGCGACAGCGGGCCCTGCGGTCCCTGCACCGAAATCTTCTGGGACTACGGCGACCACGTTCCCGGCGGCCCTCCGGGTTCGCCCGACGAGGACGGCGACCGGTTCGTGGAGATCTGGAACAACGTCTTCATGCAGTTCGAGAAGGAGAACGACGAGATCGTCCGTTCCCTGCCCAAGCCCTCGGTCGACACCGGCATGGGTCTGGAGCGCATGACCTCGGTGCTTCAGGGCAAGAACTCGGTGTTCGACACCGACCTGTTCCAGACCCTGATCGCGGCGTCCGAGGACGCGACCTCGACCAAGGCCGAAGGCGCGCAGGCCGCAAGCCACCGCGTCATCGCCGACCACCTCCGGTCGTCGTCCTTCTTGATCGCCGACGGCGTGACCCCGTCCAACGAAGGCCGCGGCTATGTCCTGCGCCGCATCATGCGCCGCGCCATGCGCCACGCGCACCTGCTGGGCGCCCAAGACCCGCTGATGCATCGCCTTGTGCCGACCCTGGTCGACGAGATGGGCGAGGCCTTCCCCGAGCTGAAGCGCGCTCAGGCCTTTGTCGAGGACACGCTGAAGCAGGAAGAGATCCGCTTCCGCACCACGCTGGGTCGCGGCATGGGCCTGCTGGAGGACGCCACGCGCGACCTGGCCGAGGGCGGCATGATCGCCGGCCAGACGGCCTTCAGCCTGTACGACACCTATGGCTTCCCGCTGGACCTGACCCAGGACGAGGCGCGCCGTCGCGGCTTCACCGTCGACATCGAAGGCTTCGACGCGGCCATGGCCGAGCAGAAGCAGCGCGGCAAGGCCAACTGGAAGGGCTCGGGCCAGACCGCCAACGCCGGCGAATGGCTGGCCCTGCGCGACCGCCTGGGGCCGACGGTCTTCACCGGCTATGACGGCGTCGACGGCTCGGGCGAGGTTCTGGCCATTGTCCACGACGGCCAGGCGGCCGATCGCGTCGAGACCGGCCAGACGGCCGAGGTCGCGTTCGACCAGACCCCCTTCTACGGCGAGGGCGGCGGCCAGGCCGGCGATCAGGGCGAGGTCGAATGGCCTGGCGGTTCGGGAACCGTGCTGGACGTCCAGAAGCACGGCGGCGACCTGTACGCTCACCAGATCGAGGTGACGGCCGGAACGCTCGAGATCGGCGCTCGCGTCCAGCTGCGCGTGAAGCCGGACGCCCGCGTCACCACCCGCGCCAATCACTCGGCCGCCCACCTGGTGCACGCCGCTCTCAAGAACGTGCTCGGCCCGCACGTAGCCCAGAAGGGCCAGCTGGTTGACGCCGAGCGCATGCGCTTCGACTTCAGCCACAACGCCCCGGTCACCGAGGACGAGCTGGCCCGCATCGAGGACGAGGTGAATGCGGTCATCCGCCAGAACCTGCCGGCTCAGACCAAGCTGATGTCGCCCGAGGCCGCCATCGAGGCCGGCGCCGTGGCCCTGTTCGGCGAGAAATACGGCGATGAAGTGCGCGTGCTGACGCTTGGCAAGGCTCTGACCGGCGAGGGTGACTATTCCGTCGAACTGTGCGGCGGCACCCATGTGGCCCGCACCGGCGACATCGCCCTGTTCAAGATCGTGTCGGAAACCGGGATCGCCGCCGGCGTGCGCCGCATCGAGGCCCTGACGGGCGAGGCCGCGCGCCAATATCTGCTGGGCCAGGCCAATGTGGCCCGGAAGCTGGCTCAGGGCTTCAAGATCCATCCCGCGGACGTGCCGGCCCGCGTCGAAGCCCTGTCGGGCTCGGTGCGCACGCTGGAGAAGCAGGTCGCCGACCTGAAGAAGCAGCTGGCCTTGGGCGGCGGCTCGGGCGGCAACGCCGCGCCGGAAGAGATCAACGGCGTCAAGCTGATCGCCCGCGTCCTGGACGGCGTGGACGGCAAGGGCCTGCGCGGCGTGGCCGAGGACTTCCGCAAACAGGTCGGTTCGGGCATCGTCGCCCTGATCGGCGTGTCGGACGGCAAGGCGGCGGTCACGGTCGCGGCGACCTCCGACATGGCCGGCAAGGTCAACGCCGCCGACCTGGCGCGCGCGGCGGTCATCGCCATGGGCGGCCAGGGGGCGGGCGGCAAGCCCGATTTCGCCCAGGGCGGCGCGCCCGACGGAACCAAGGCCGAGGCTGGACTGCAGGCCGTGCGCGACGCCTTGGCCTAGTCTGTCAGACGCCGCGCTTCATCCCCCCCGGGGGGCTGACGGTGCGCCGTCAGCCGCGCTCGCCGCGCTCCTGAACATAGGGATATTCGCTCGACGACCGCGGCGGCGGGGCGGCGGCCGGGCGGCTGTCGGGCTGGCCGTAATAGCCCGAGGGCGGCGTATGGCCGTGGTGCGGCGGCGGCGGAGGGGGCGGAGGGGCCGGAGGCGCCTGTTCGAACTCCACCATCGGCGGGGCCACTTCGACTGAGGGCGGGGCGACATGGACCGGACCCTGGCTCACATGCACGCGCGACGGGGCGACGCGGACGTCGGCCGGCGCGACGTGGACCGGCGGCGCCTGCACATAGACGTCGCTCGGTCGCACATAGACCGGCGCGGGCTCCACATAGACGGGCGGCGCCTGGACATAGACGGGCGGGGCCTGAACGTGCACCGGCCGCTGGCGCACGTGCACCGGAGGCGGCGCAGGGGCGTAGACCGGCTCGGGATAGGGCTGGGGCCGATACGACGGCGGCGGGACGCAGTGCCCGCACTCGCGATAGCCCTGGCTGTAGCCGTAGCGGCCGCCGCGATCCTCGACATAGTCCCGGCGTTCATAGCTGTAGTGCTCGACTGGCGGGGTGATCTGCGAATAGCCGTAGCCGCTGGAATAGCCGCCCGCATATCCGCCGCCGGCATAGCCGTAATCGTAGCCGCCGTAGCCCGAGCCGCCCTGACGATAGCGCGTCCAGGGCGCGCCGCCCGAATAGTCGCGCCCGAAGCCGTAGACGGGATAGCCGAACGGCATCGACTGCTCGACCTGGCCGCCCCATCCGCCGCGGATCGGCTCGGCGTGGCCGATCACCACCGGGGGCGCATAGCCCGCCCCGCCGGCGCCGTAGGCATAGCCGCCGCCGTAGACTTCGACCGGCCCGTAGCCGCCGCGCCAGCCGGTGTCGCTGTAGCTTTCCGAGCGGGAAACGTATCCGCGCACCGAGCCGTAGCTCTGCGCGTCGGACCAGGACCGCGCCTGGGCGTGGCCCCCGGCGTAGGCCTGGGCGTGGGCCGGCATGTGGCGCGCATAGCCGCCGGCGGCGTTGCGGTGGCCTTGCGCCTCTGCGGCCGTCGCGGCGGTCAACACGGCCGCCAGAGCCAGTGTCGCGGTGGTGATGTGTCGAGCCGTCACGGCCGATCTCCCTGTCGATTCCCAGCCAAGCTAATGCCGTTTTCTCGAAACGGTTCGGATTTCCCTTTCCGCGCGAGAGACAGGGTTAACTTTCCCTAAAAATCGATCGCCAGCCCCTTCTTCTCCCAGTCGCCGTAGCGGGTGGGCTCGGGCCCGCGCGGACCGCCGTCCTCGGGCGGAAGGTCAGGGGCAATGTCGGCCTCGCGGCGTTCAGCGGCCTCCAGCAGGGCGCGACGGGCCGCGTCGCTGAGCGGTCGTTCAGGCGTGGCGTGCGGCACGTCTGCGTTGTGACGCGGCGCGATGTCTTCTTCGGGCGGGGTGGGCTGATCGGTCACAGGGCGTCTCCCTTGAGGGGCGGGCGGTGCGCAATCAGATAGTCGAGCGACCGGCCCGCGTCATGGCCGGACATGGTGACCTGCGATGAATCATCTGAAGACCTCCGCCCTTCTGGCCGTGATGACCGCCCTGTTCATGGGCCTGGGCTACCTCATCGGCGGCGTCGGCGGCATGGCGATCGCCTTCGTGATCGCTCTGGGGCTGAACATCTTCAGCTACTGGAACGCCGACAAGATGGTGCTGAAGATGTACCGGGCGCAGGTGGTGGACGAGAGCCACCCCAACGCCGTGGTGCGCGCCTATGTGGCGGACGTGGTGCAGATGGCGGCCGACGCCGGTCTGCCGCGACCGGCCATCGCCATCATCCCGACCGATCAGCCCAACGCCTTCGCCACAGGCCGAAATCCGGCCAATGCGGCCGTCTGCGCCACCACCGGCCTGCTGGACATGCTGAACCGCGACGAAGTACGCGGCGTGATGGCCCACGAACTGGCCCATGTGAAGAACCGCGACACCCTGATCATGACCGTGACGGCCACCATCGCCGGCGCCATCGCCATGCTGGCCAACTTCGCCCTGTTCTTCGGCGGCGACCGGGATCGGCCGGGCGGCATCATCGGGACCATCGCGTTGATGCTGCTGGCGCCCATGGCGGCCGGTCTGGTGCAGATGGCCATTAGCCGCGCCCGTGAATACGAGGCCGACCGCGTCGGAGCCGAGATCGCCCGCGATCCCCAGGCCCTGGCCTCGGCGCTGCAGAAGATCGAGGCCTACGCCAAGCGGATCGAGAACCCTACGGCCGAGCGCAATCCGGCCTCGGGCCAGCTGTTCATCATCAATCCCCTGACGGGACGTGGCGCCGACAACCTGTTCTCGACCCACCCCAACACCGGCAACCGCGTGCGCGCCCTGATGGAGCTGGGTGCGAAGATGGGCATGAGCCGTCCGGCGCCCACCGCTTTGGCGGACCCCGCTCCGCGCGCCTCGACGGCGGTTCCGACCTCGACGGATGCACCCCAGGGGCCACGCGGCCCCTGGGGCTGAGCCCGACCGGTCTCAGTCCATCAGTTGCTGGGACAGATAGACGTAGTGCCGCGCCCAGCGACGGGCGTTGGCGACCGGATCGGCGTCGTTGGAGTGGCCGCCCGCCGTGTCCTCGAAATACAGGTGGTCGTGGCCCATGTCGCCCAGGCGCGCGGCGAACTTGCGGGCATGGCCGGGGTGGACCCGGTCATCGCGGGTGTTGGTCGTCAGATAGACGCGCGGATAGTCCACGTCGGGCCGCAGCTGCTGATAGGCGGAATAGCGGGCGATGAACTCGGCGTCGTCGGGGATGCGCGGGTCGCCGTACTCGCCGATCCACGAGGCGCCGGCCGGCAGCTCCTGGTAGCGCAGCATGTCCACCAGCGGGCTCTCGATGACCGCCGCGTTGAACAGTTCGGGATGTTGGGTGATCGACACCGACGTCAGGACCCCGCCGTTCGACCGGCCGTAGATGCCCAGTTGCTTGGGCGTGGTGATTCCGCGCGTCTGCAGATCGCGGGCGACCGCTGCGAAGTCGTCGAAGGACCGCTGGCGGTTCTCGCGCAGCGCCGCCTGGTGCCAAGCCGGTCCGAACTCGCCGCCGCCCCGGATGTTGGCTGAGACGAAGACGCCGCCGTTCTCCAGCCACAGCTTGCCCATCTCGGGCCGGTAGATCGGCGGGAAGCTGGCCTGGAAGCCGCCATAGCCGAACAGGATGGTCGCCGCCGGTCCCTGCTGGTCGCGCGGGCGGGTGACGAAATAGGGGATGCGCGTCCCGTCGGTCGAAACGGCTTCGAACTGCTCGACTACATGGGTCGAGGCGTCGAACTTGGGCGGGGTGGTTTTCAGCTCGGTCAGCGACGCGCCCGGCACGCTGGCCAGGTTCAGGGTCGCCGGCGTCAGGAAGCCTTGGGTCGAGACGAAGACCTCGCCGCGCGACTTGGAGCTGTCGCCCAGCCCGACCGAGCTGTTGGCCGGCACGGCGATGTCGGTGGCGCGCCACGCGGCGTGGCCGCGCGGGGCGCTGCTGTCGAAACGCTTCAGCGTGCCGACGACGTTATCGGACACCACGGCCAGGATGCTGTCGGACATGACGCGCACGCTGTCGATCGACTGGCGCTCGCCCGGCGTGAAGATGACGGCCGGGTCGCCGTTGGTGCGCGTCATCTCGGGCCGCGACAGATTGTCCAGCGAGGCGATGACCAGGGCTCCAGCCGGCAGGTTGGCCCCGCCGGCGGCCCAGTCCTGATCTAGCGAGAAGACCAGCTGACGTCCCATGGTCCCGTTGATGCCCACCCGTTCGGGCAGGTTAAGCTTGACGGCGCGCCCGTCGACCCAGCGCCAGGTCTCGGCGCGGAAGGTGTCCAGCGGGCGGCGGAACAGCACGGCTTCGACGTTGCCGTCCTTGTCGCGATAGACCGCCGGGCTGACGCCATAGCCGCCGTCGCCCTGTTCGCCGCGATAGACCTCGGTCGCCTGGGCCAGCGTCTGGCCGCGCTTCAGCGATTTGACGATGTAAGGATAACCTGACTCCGTAAGCGTGGGCCGGCCGTTCTCTGCGCCGAAGTCGGTGGCGATCAGCAGGGTGTCGCGGTCCAGCCAACTGATGCGGTGCTTGCCTTCCGGCAGCACGAAGCCGCCGTCCACGAACCGCTTGGTCATGGTGTCGAACTCGCGCACCACCACGGCGTCCTGGCCGCCGTCCGACAGATTGATCAGGCAGCGCGTCTCGTCCGGCGCCAGGCAGCTGACGCCCTTCCAGACCCAGTCCTTGCCCTCGGCGCGCGCCAGGGCGCCGACGTCGATCAGGGTCTCCCACTGAGGCGTTTCGGTGCGATAGCTGTCCAGCGTCGTGCGCCGCCAGACGCCCTTGGGATTGGCTGCGTCCTGCCAGAAATTGCCGACGCCGTCGCCCAGGAACGAGGGCGAGGGAATGCGGTCCGTGGCGGTCAGGATGGCCTGGGCCTGCTGACGGAAGGTCTCGTAGCGGCGGTCGCCCTCCAGCACGGCCAGGGCTTTGCGGTTGGATTCCGCGACGAAGGCCATGGCCTCGGCCCCGTCCACCTGCTCCAGCGCCAGATGATCGTCCGCCGCAGCGACGCCCGCCGGCGACAGGTCGGCCGGGAAGTGCGGGGCCGGCCCGCGCTGGGCCGCCTGCTGGGTCGCGGGCGCCTCGGCCATAGGCGCGGTGGTCGCGCAGGCGCCCAGCATCAGGGCCGGGATGGCGGCGGACAGGATCAGGTGACGCATGGATTTCAACTCCGCTCGTTCCGGCGCATGCCGGGAAACAGGTATGGGCGGCCGAAGCTGCCCGCGTTCAGGCCTATTGCTGCGCCGGTTCATCCATCAGGCGACGCGTCAGATAGGTGTATTCCAGCGCCAGCCGACGGGCGGTCTCGCGCAGGTTGGCGCCGGCCGCATGGCCGCCGTCGGTGTTCTCGTAGAACAGGACGGGATAGCCCAACTCCTCAAGCCGCGCGGCCGCCTTGCGGGCGTGCCCCGGGTGGACGCGGTCGTCCTTGGTCGAGGTGTGGATGAAGACCTCCGGATAGGGCTGGCCCGCACGGAGGTTCTGATAGGGCGAATAGCGCTCGATCCAGGCGCGCTGCTCGGGGATGTCCGGATTGCCGTATTCCGCGATCCAGCTGGCGCCGGCCAGCAGGCGATGGAAGCGCAGCATGTCGAACAGGGGCACCTGGATGACCGCCGCATTGATGAGGTCGGGCCGCTGGGTCAGCATCGCGCCCATGAACAGCCCGCCCTGCGAACCGCCCATGATGCCTAGGTGCGGCTGGCTGGTGACACCGCGCGTGATCAAGTCCTGGGCGACGGCCTGGAAGTCCTCGTGCGCGCGCTGGCGGTTTTCCTGAAGCGCCGCCTGGTGCCAACGCGGGCCGAACTCGCCGCCGCCGCGCGTATTGGCGATGACATAGACGCCGCCGCGCTCCAGCCACAGCTTGCCGACCGTCGGTGAATAGCCCGGCAGAAGCGACGACTGGAATCCGCCATAACCGTACAGCAGCGTCGGGTTGGACCCGTCCATCGCCATGGCGTCCTTGTGGACCACGAAATACGGGATCATCGTGCCGTCCGCCGAGCGGGCCTCGAACTGGTCGACCCGCATGCCAGTCGCGTCGAACTTGGCCGGCAGCGACTTGACCTGGGCCACGTCGCCGGTCGCCGCATCGGCCAGATACAGGCTGGACGGATTCAGATAGCCGGCGACGCTGACGAACACCTTGTCGTCGCGGTCGGAGGTCGAGCCGATGCCGACGGTGACGTTTTCGGGCAGGTCCAGCCGGGTGCGCGACCACTCGCCCGATGCCGAGGGCTCATAGACATAGACCGAGCCGCGCACGTTCTCGTACAGGGCCACCACCAGCTTGTTGCGGGTAGCCGAAACCGCCTCGACCGCCTCGCGCTCGCCGGGGCGGATGATCAGTTGGGCGGGCGCGGCCGGGTCGGCCAGCCAGGCCTCCAGCGGCCAGGCGATCACGTCGCCGGTGGTGAAGTTCTGGCCGGACGGGGCGGTCCAGTCCTGATCCGTGGTGACCACCAGCTGGCCGTTCACCAGGGCGTTGATGTTCGACTTGGCCGGCAGCTGCAGCTGGGTCGTCGTGCCGTCGTCGTTCAGACGCCAGGTCTCGCTTTCGTAGAAGTTGATCGACCGGTTCAGCAGCACCGCCTTCACCGCGCCGTCGGCGTCCCGCAGCGTGTAGCCCGAAACCGACACGTCGGTGGACTGGCCGCGGAAGACTTCCTGCGCCTGATCGACCGTCTGCCCGCGCTTCATCAGCTTGACGATCATCGGATAGCCCGAATCCGTCAGCGTGCCCTGGCCGAAATCGCGCGATATCAGCAGGGTGTCCTGGTCGATCCAGCTGGCGCCGCCCTTGGACTCGGTCAGCTCGACGCCGCCCGGCACGAAGGCCTTGGCCGCGATGTCAAACTCGCGGATCGTCACCGCGTCCTTGCCGCCGTCCGACAGGGAGACGAGGCAGCGGTTCTCGTCCGGAGCCAGGCAGGTCATGCCCTTGTAGACCCAGTTCTTGCCCTCGGCGGCGGCCAGGGCGTCGATGTCCAGGATCGTCTCCCACTGGGCCGCATCGGTGCGATAGCTGTCCAGCGTGGTCATGCGCCAAATGCCGCGCACATGCTCGGCGTCCTGCCAGAAGTTGGAGACGCGGCCGTCGTGGCGAAGGCCGGGCGACGGGATGCGGTCGCGCGACTGGACGATCTCCAGGGCCTGCTGATGCAGGGTTTCGTAGCGAGGGTCGCCCTGCAGCACGCCCAGCGAGCGGGTGTTCTGCTCATTGACCCAGGCCATGGCCCGGTCGCCGTCGACCTCTTCCAGCCACAGATAGGGATCGTCGGCCTCGGCGCTGGGGGCGGAGGGGGCGGGGGCCGGCGTGGGCGTCTGGGCCAAGGCGGTCGAACTCAGGCTGGTGGAGGCGAGAAGGGCGGCGAGCGCCCCGGCGGAAGCGAGCGAACGGATCATCGACAGGGCCCCGAGAGAAAACAGGGCGGCACCTTAACCACCGAAGGCCGACCGGCAAGCGGGCGCGACATTACGGCCCGGTAATGATCAGGCGCCCTCGTCGGGGATGGCCAGGGCCGTGCCACACGCCTTGCAATGCACAGCGTCGGGGTCGTGCTTCTGCAGCGCGCAGGTCGGACAGGGAAAGCGAACCTTGTGAGGCCGCAGCAGGGTTTGCCCCAGCCGCACGAATAGGGTCACGCCGGCCAGCATGATGACGATGGACACCACCCGCCCCCACGGTCCGGGCAGCAGGATGTCGCCATAGCCGGTCGTCGTCAGGCTGGTGACGGTGAAGTACAGGGCGTCGAGATAGCCGCTCAGCCCATCGGCGCGCCCCAGGAACCACGTGTAGACAAAACCGGTGGCCACGAAGACGAAGGTCACCAGCGCCGCCAGCGCCTTGACGATCTCTTCGACGCGGGTGTCGTCGTAGCGCCGGCCGACGGTGCGCCAGAAGAAGTCGGAGCTGATCAGGGTCCACAGCCGCAGCAGCCGCAGGAAGGCCAGGCTGAACAGCCAGGCGGGGAACAGCAGGGTAGCCAGGACGAACAGATCGACCCAGACGATCGGCTTCTTCAGCCAGTCGCGGATATCGGCGTAGGCCAGGGCGCGGGCCGCTAGGTCCGCCGCAAGCAAGGCAGCGATCAGATAGTCGACCGCATAGAAGACCCAGCCGCCTTCCTTGAGCACCGGTGCGGCGATGAAGAAGGCGATGATGGCGATGTCGACGACGATGACGGCCAGCCGGAACCGCACCGCCGGCGGCTGAGAGCCGTGGTAGAGGTAGCGCAGGCGGGCCCGCAGCCGCAGGCCCCCGCCGTTCGCTTCTGTATGACTCAAGCGCATCCCCGCTTCGTGGATCGGCCGGACCATAGAGCACGCCGCGCCTGCGCCAAGCCCTGCTCGAAACCTGCGCGCCGAGAGACTATATGCCACCCATGCCCCACGCTTCGCCCGGCCGTCCCTATGTCCGCATGAACGGCGCCGGAAACGATTTCGTCGTCGTCCAGGCCTTCGACGCACCGTTTCAGCCCGACGCCGAAGCGGTGCGGGCTCTGTGCGACCGCGCGTCGCCCACCGGCGGCTGCGACCAACTGATCGTGCTGGAGCCCACGCCGAATGCGGACGCCTTCATGCGGGTGTGGAACGCCGACGGCGCCAGCGTCGAGACCTGCGGCAACGCCCTGCGCTGCGTCGGCTGGCTGATGATGGAGGCGCTGGGCCGGGACGAGGTGCGGATCGACACGGCGGGCGGCCCCACCACCGCCCGTCGCCTGTCAGGCCGCGTCGGATCGGGAGATCACGAAGGGTCGACGAGCGCGGCCCAGATTCAGGTCGATATGGGCAAGCCGCGCCTGGACTGGACCGAGGTGCCGCTGGCCGAGGAGATGGACACGCGCGGCATCGAACTTCAGGTCGGGCCGATCGATGATCCTGTGATCCATACGCCGGGCGCCGTCTCGATGGGCAATCCGCATGTGGTCTTCTTCATGGACCATGCGCCCAACGACGCCTTCGTGCGCGGCTCGGGCTCTCTGATCGAGCATCACCCGCTGTTTCCAGAGGGGGTCAATGTCGGCTTCGCCCATGTCGAGGCGCCAGACCGCATCCGCCTGCGGGTCTGGGAGCGCGGCGCGGGCCTGACCAAGGCGTGCGGCACGGGCGCCTGCGCGGCCCTCGTCGCGGCTGCGCGACGCGGCAAGTCCGACCTGTCGGCGGATGTGGTGGTGGACGGCGGGGTGCTGCGCATCGATTGGGACGAGACGACCGGCCATGTGCTGATGACGGGGCCCGTGGAGGTCGAGGGCACCGGCGTCCTGCCGGCCTGAGGCGCCAAGGGCGGTTGTCCCTGGGGAAGGGGGGCTCTAGGACAGGTCTGCGCCCGCTTCAGACCCGAGACCCCAATGCCTGAACTGACCGACAAACAGACCTTCTCCGACGACGAGGCGCTGGACTTCCACCGCGTGCCGACGCCCGGCAAGATCTCCATGGCGCCGACCAAGCCCATGGCGACCCAGCGCGACCTGTCGCTGGCCTACTCGCCCGGCGTGGCGGTGCCCGTCCTGGCGATCGCTCAGGACGCCGACCGGGCCTACGACTACACCTCCAAGGGCAATCTGGTCGCGGTGATCTCGAACGGCACCGCCATCCTCGGCCTGGGCAATCTGGGCCACATGGCGTCCAAGCCGGTGATGGAGGGCAAGTCGGTCTTGTTCAAACGCTTCGCCGATGTCGACAGCTTCGATGTCGAGGTCAAGACCACCGACCCGGACGAGTTCGTCACCGTGGTCAAGAACATCGGCGACACCTGGGGCGGCATCAATCTGGAGGACATCAAGTCTCCCGAATGCTTCGTGATCGAGAGCGAGCTTCAGGACCTGCTCGACATCCCGGTCTTTCATGACGACCAGCATGGCACGGCCATCATCTCGACCGCCGGCTTGATCAACGCCTGCCACATCACCGGCAAGAAGCTGGAGGACGTGAAGGTTGTGCTGGCGGGCGCCGGCGCGGCGGGCCTGTCGTCCATCGCGCTGATGAAGGCCGTGGGCGTGCGCGCCGAGAATACCGTCATCGTTGACCGCGACGGCGTGGTCTACAAGGGCCGCGACGGCGTCGACCAGTGGAAGGCGGCGCACGCCACCGACACGCCGCACCGCACCCTGGCCGAGGCGATGGTCGGCGCCGACGTGGTCATCGGCCTGTCTGCCAAGGGCGCGATCACCAAGGAGATGGTGGCGTCCATGGCGCCGCGTCCGATCATCTTCGCCATGGCCAACCCCGACCCGGAGATCACGCCCGAAGACGTGCTGTCGGTGCGCTCCGACGCCATCATCGCCACGGGCCGGTCCGACTACGCCAACCAGGTCAACAACGTGCTGGGCTTCCCCTACATATTCCGGGGCGCCCTGGACGTGCGCGCGCGCCAGGTGAACCACGAGATGAAGGTCGCCTGCGCCCAGGCCCTGGCCGCCCTGGCGCGCGAGGACGTGCCGGACGAGGTCGCCGCCGCCTATCGCGGCCGCAAGCTGAAGTTCGGGCCGGACTACATCATCCCCACGCCCTTCGACCCGCGCCTGATCTGGTACATCCCGCCTTTCGTCGCCCAGGCGGCGATGGACACGGGCGTGGCCCGCAAGCCCATCGAGGACATGGACGCTTACCGCACCGAACTGCGCCAGCGCGTCGATCCGTCGGCCTCGCTGATGCAGAAGATCTCGTCCGCCGTGCGGGCGGGGGCGAACAAGCGCGTGGTCTTCGCCGAGGGTGAAGAGACCTCCGTCATCCGCGCCGCCTGGGGCTTCAAGCAGGCCGAGCTGGGCACGCCGATCCTGGTCGGCCGCGAGGATCTGATCCGCCAGAACGCCGCCGAGGCCGGGCTGAACTTCGACGACTTGGGCATCGAGATCGTCAACGCCCGCGTCTCGACCCACAACATGGACTACACCGACTGGCTGTATGAGCGGCTGCAGCGCCGGGGCTATCTGCGCCGCGACGTCCAGCGCATGATCAATCAGGACCGCAACTACTTCGGCGCCGCCATGGTCGCGCGCGGCCAGGCCGACGCCATGGTCACGGGCGTGACCCGCAACTTCAACATGGTGCTCAAGGAGGTTCGGCGCGTGCTGGACGTTCAGGACACCCTGATCGGCCTGTCGATCGTGCTCGCCAAGGGCCGCACCCTGTATGTGGCCGACACCTCGATCCACGAGCTTCCCGACGCCGCCGAGCTGGCCGAGATCGCCATCAAGGCGGCGGCGACGGTGAAGAAGCTGGGCCGCGAGCCGCGCGTGGCCTTCCTGTCCTACTCCACCTTCGGCAACCCGCCGGGCGACCGTGGCGAAAAGGTGCGCGAGGCCATCCGCATCCTGGACGGCATGAACGTCGACTTCGAATACGAAGGCGAAATGCCGCCGGAGCTGGCGCTCGATCCCGAGGCGCGGTCGTCCTATCCGTTCATGCGCCTGACGGGCGACGCCAATGTGCTAGTCATGCCGGCCATCCACTCGGCCTCGATCTCGACCCGTCTCGTCCAAGCGCTGGGAGGCGCGACCGTGATCGGCCCGCTGCTGGTGGGACTGGAGAAGTCGGTGCAGATCGTGCCCCTGGGCGCCTCGGTCAGCGAGATCATCACCGCCGCCACCTTCGCCGCCTACGACGAAAGCGTGGCCTGACCGGTCAGGCCGGGGTTTCGGCCCCGGCGCGCTCCGACTCGGCCTCGGCCGCGCGGGCGTCGATCTCGGGTTGGCGGCGCGCGATCATGAAGGCCAGCACCACGGCCACCGCGCCGATGGCTACGGAATACAGGAAGAAGCTGGCGTAGCCGGCGCCCAGCGAGGCTGGCGTGACGCCTGCGATCTCGGCGCCCCTGGCCAGCGCGCCTTCGGGCAGACGGTCGAACATCGGCCTGAAGGCGGCGGTCAGGCCGCCGGCCTCGGCCATGCGCGCCGAGCCCTCGACGATCCGCCCGCTCTGCGAGGCGATGATCTTGCCGAAGATGGCGTAGAGCGAACTGAACAGGGCGTACTGGGTGGCGGTGAAGCCCGCCGCCGTCAGGCTGGACATATAGACGATCAGGGCCGTGCCGGCGAAGCCGGTGGCGAAGTTGTCGATGGTGATCGAACCATAGAGCGCCGGCATGGACGCCCCCTGTGTCGCCAGCCAGATGAAGACCAGGTTCGACAGCGGACTGGCGAACACGCCCATCACCATGGTGCGCAGGATGCCGAACCGCGTCACTGCCCAGGCCCCGGCCGAGATGCCGGCCAGCGAGGCGACCACGCCATAGACCTTACGCACCTCGGCGATCTCGGTCAGGCTGAACCCCAAATCGATGTAGAAGGGATTCATCAGGTTCAGCACGAAGTCCGACAGCCGGTACATGCAGATCAGCGCCAGGATCAGCAGACCGAACTTGGTCCCGAACCGCCCGAAGAACTCGCCCAGCGGCTGACCATAGGCGCGGCGCAGATAGACGCCCGGCCGCGTCTGACGCCCGGGCAGGGGCACGCAGGCCAGGGCGATCAACCCCAGACCCGCCACCACGGCCGGGAACTGGATGAAGATGCCGGTCTCGCGCGATTCCCACACCGCCTTGAAGGATTCGGCCGCCGCGTCCGACTGTCCGAACAGGTGCAGCGCCGCGTTCAGGAAGGTGGCGTTGGCCGCCAGACCCGAGCCGGCGATCAGGGCGCCGATCAGGATCAGCGCAAGACGCCCGCCCCATTCGAACACCTCAAGGGCCGGGCGCGCGACCATGTCGGCGACCACGCTGGGGCGCGGCGGCTGGGTCGGCTCTCGCGGCGCCAGGATCGTCGCGCCGACGGCGACCAGCATGCACCCGGCCATCACGGCGTAGGAGAAGTTCCAGCCGTAGGAGTCCGCCAGCACCAGCGGCAGGGCGCCGGCAGTGATCATGGCGATGCGGTATCCCCACTGATAGGCGGCGGCCATGGTGCCGTAGAGCGGCGTGTCCACCACCTCGATGCGCCAGGCGTCTATGGCGATGTCCTGGGTCGAGCCGGCGAAGCCGACCAGCACGGCCAGAAGCGCCACCTGGCCCAGGTTCAGCGCCGGATCCGATCCCGCGATCAGCCACAGGCCGACGATAATCAGCACCTGCATGGCCGCCATCCACGACCGCCGCTGACCCAACAGGCGGCCCAGCAGCGGAATCCGCACGCGGTCCACCACCGGGGCCCATACGAACTTCAACGCATAGGACAGGGTGGCCAGGGCGAAGACGCCGATGGTCTGCAGCGACAAATCCGACTGGCGCAGCCACGCCGACAAGGTGTCGAAGATCAGGAAGAAGGGCAGGCCCGCCGCCGCGCCCAGCAGCAGCATGACGAAGACGCGGCGGTCGCGCAGGGACTTGATGAAGTCCCAGGTGGTCGGCCGGCTCTTGGCGGCTGCGGTCATTCTCGAGGCGTCCCCGGATCAGGCGCCCCCGCGCCGTTGTCGGGTCAGACCTTGGCGCGCGCCGCTGCGTTCGTCCAGCGGGCCAGGGCGGCTTTCAGCGCCTCGGCCTCAAGCGGCTTGACCAGATGGTCGTCCATTCCGGCGTCCAGACAGGTCTTGCGGTCCTCGGCGAAGGCGTTGGCGGTCAGGGCCAGGATCGGCGTCTGGTCGCCCGTGGCGCGGATGGCGCGGGCGGCGGCGGGGCCGTCCATGCCCGGCATTCGCATGTCCATGAACACCAGGTCGTAGCGGGCGCGTTTCAGCGCCTCGACCGCCTCGCGGCCCGAAGCGGCGGTCTCTACCGCGCAGCCCTCGCGCTTCAGCAGGGTGGCGGCCAGCAGGGCGCCGACCGGATTGTCCTCGACCAGCAGCACCCGCACCCCGGCGAAGCGGATCGGCGTGACGCGGTCGTCCTCGCCGCCGCGCGCGTCGGCCCGCGCCTCGCCCGCCGCGGCCTGCACCCGCTCGACCAGGGACCGGCGGCGTAGCGGCTTGATCAGATAGCCATGGAAGCCCGCCGCCCGGTAGCGGACGATCAGGTCGCGTTCGGACGGTTTCAACAGGATGATGGCCTGGCCGTCAGGCCGTTCGGCCAGGTCGCCGGCCGCCGCGCCCGCGTGATCGACCAGCGTCAGGGGCCCGGTCGTGGCCACCTCGGCGCCCGAGGCCTGAAGCTGGCTGACCGCGGCGTCGCGCACCAAAGGATCGGGCGACCGCACGGCCACCGTGAAGTCGTCCAGGCCGCGTTCGCGCCGGCCCGGTCCCGCGATGGGCAGGGCGGCCTCGAAGCGGAAGCGGGCGCCGACGCCATCGGGCCGATCCTCGACCCAGACGCGGCCCTCCATCGCCTCGGCCAGCTTGCGCACCACGGCCAGGCCCAGGCCCGCGCCGTCGAAGCGGGCGGCGTCGGAGGAATCGGCGTGGCCGAACTCTTCGAAGATGCGGGTGCGCGCTTCGGCCGGCACGCCTGGGCCTGTGTCGTCGACGACAAAGGCCAGCCGGGGCCGCGCGCTGGTTCCGCCGGCTCGCTCGACGTGGATGCGAACTCCGCCCGACGCCGTGAACTTAACCGCGTTGCCGGCCAGATTGAACAGCACCTGGCGCAGGCGCGCCTCGTCGGCGATCACGTCGGGCGCATCGGCCGCGACGGACCAGGCGATCTCTATGCCCTTGTCGTGGGCGCGGGGGCTGAGCAGTTCGGCCACGCCGCGCACCAGTCCCTCCAGGTCGACCGGCGCGGGATCGAACTCCAGCTTGCCGGCCTCCAGCCGGGCGTAATCCAGCAGATCGTTGACCAGACCCAGCAGATGCTCGGCCGACGCCCGCGCCGCCTCGGCGTAGGCGCGCTGCGCGCCGTCCAGGCGTGTTCGGGTCAGAAGGCCCAGCATGCCGATGACCCCGTTCAGCGGCGTACGCATCTCGTGGCTCATCAGTCGCAGGAACTGCTGCGCCGGCTCGCCCTCGGGCGGAGCGAACAGGTCCGGTTCCGCCTTGTCGATTGTCCGCGTCGCCCGTCTGGCCATCCTGGTCCCCGCCGCCCGTGCCCGTGCGGAACCCACACTGGCGCCCAAGGCTTAAGAACCGCTGATCTTTTCAGGCGGCTTTTCGCGCCTCAACCGGTGCGCTACCGAAGGCGCAGGCACTCCAGCAGGATTTGACGATGCGCGTTCTCATTCTCGGCGGCGACGGCTTCTGCGGCTGGCCGACGGCGCTACACCTCTCAGCCCGGGGATGGGACGTGACGGTGGTCGACAACCTGTCGCGCCGAAACATCGACAATGAGCTCGAAGTCCAGTCGCTGACGCCGATCCGCACCATGGGCGAGCGTATCGCGGCCTGGAAAGAGGTCTCGGGACGCGACATCGGCTTCGTCAACATGACGGTCGGCAAGGAATTCGACCGGCTGGTCGCAGTAATCCGCGAGCTGAAACCCGACAGCATCGTCCACTTCGCCGAGCAGCGTGCGGCGCCCTATTCGATGAAGTCGGCGCGCCACCGTCTCTACACTGTCGACAACAATCTCAACGCCACCAACCATCTGCTGGCCGCCATGGTCGAGAGCGGGCTGGACATTCACCTGGCCCACCTGGGGACCATGGGGGTCTATGGCTACACGACCGCCGGCCTGCGCATCCCCGAAGGCTATCTGAAGGTGACGGTCGACACCGACCACGGCCCGACCGAGCAGGAGATCCTGTTCCCGCCGAACCCGGGCTCGATCTACCACATGACCAAGACGCAGGACGCGCTGCTGTTTCAGTTCTACGCCAAGAACGACGCGGTGCGGATCACCGACCTGCACCAGGGCATCGTGTGGGGCGCCCAGACTGAGGAGACTCGCCAGGACGAGCGGCTGATCAACCGGTTCGACTATGACGGCGACTACGGCACGGTGCTGAACCGCTTCCTGATGCAGGCGGCGGTGGGCCATCCGCTGACGGTGCACGGCTCGGGCGGTCAGACGCGGGCCTTCATCCACATCCAGGACACGGTGCGCTGCGTCGAGCTGGCGCTGAAGAACCCGCCCAAGTCGGGCGAGCGGGTCAAGATCCTGAACCAGATGACCGAGAGCCGGCGCGTGCGTGACCTGGCCCGGATGGTCGCCGACATGACCGGCGCCGAGATCGCCCACCTGCCCAACCCGCGTCAGGAGGCCGACGAGAACGAACTGGTCGTCGCCAACGATCAGTTCCGCGACCTGGGCCTGAAGCCAATCACCCTGGCAGAGGGTCTGATGGCCGACGTGACCGAGATCGCCCGCCGCTACGCCGATCGCGCCGATCGGTCGCGCATCCCCTGCGTGTCCGCCTGGAACACCCGCCGCGCCGAGGCGCTGAACGCCGAGCCCGTTCCGGCCGTCTCGACCACGGCCGCCGCCCACAGCCGCATCGCCTGACCTGATCCATGACCACGACCGCCGCCGACCCGACCGCCCTGCTTGTCTTTGGAGGCGGCTGGCTGGGCGAGGCGGCGGCCCGCGAGGCGATCCGGCGGGGCGGACGCGCCATTGCCACCTCGCGCGACTCTGACCGCCGCACGGCCTTGCAGGCGGTGGGGATCGAGGCCGTGGACCCCAATGACGGCCAGGCGCTGCGCGTGGCGGTGGAGCAGGCGCAGGCCGTGCTGATCACGGCCCCGCCGGACGTCGGCGGCTGTCCCGGCCTGCGCGCCTTGGCGCCTCTGGCTGGACGGGCCTGGCCGGACTGGATCGGCTATGTCTCCTCCACCAGCGTCTATGGCGATCGCGGCGGCGGCTGGGTGTTCGAGGACGGCGCGCTGAACGCCGCCACGCTTCAGGGCGCGCGCCGGGTCAGGGCCGAGCGCGACTGGCTGGATGGCGCCCAGGGCATGGGGCTGACCGTGCAGATCTTCCGCCTGCCGGGGCTGTACGGACCGGGGCGCAGCGTCATCGACCGACTGCGCGACGGCTCGGCAAAACTGGTGCGAAAGCCCGGCCAGATTTTCAATCGCATCCATGTGGACGACGCGGTGTCAGGACTGTTCGCTTCCATGGCCCGACCCAACCCGGGCCGCGCCTATACCCTGACCGACGACGAGCCGGCCCCGGCCGACGAGGTGATGGCGTGGACTGCGGACCGCCTGGGCCTGCCCCAGCCGCCGGAGGTGGACTGGACGGACCCTTCGGTCAGCGAGGGCATGCGCCGCTTCTACCTGGATTCCAAACGGCTCTCGAACGCCCGCGCCAAGGCCGAACTCGGTTGGCGGCCGCGCTATCCCAGCTATCGCGAGGGGCTGGAAGCGATCCTTGCTGCAAGCTGACGCAGGCACGCTCAAGTCGCGGGCGACCGCGTCGCGAGCATAGCGCCCTTAGAACGGCAGAATATTCCGCTGGCGGCTGTAGGCCATGGTGCCGACGTTGGCGCCCAGGCGCAGGCCCACCCCGGTGCGGATGGGGGCCAGGACGATGCCGTCGGCGCGCTGGTAGTTCACGCCCAGGCCGGCCACCAGATAGGCCGAGCCCTCGACGCCGGGGTAGCGGCGATACAGCATGTCGGGGTGGTACAGACCGTAGACCAGGGTGAAGACCCGGCTGGCGTTGCCGCCGATGTCCCAGCCGATCGAAATGCCCTGCCAGAACACCTCCTGAGAGGCGCTGAGGTCCTTCATGTGCAGGGCGCCGCGCCCGTAGCGCAGGCCGACGGCGGCCGCCCCGGCGCCTTCCTCGCCTGCTATGTAGGCCGTGGGGCGGTCGCCCTGATCTGCGAACACGCGTTCGACCGCGCGACCCACGGTCTCGGCGGCGATGCCCAGCTCGCGTGAGCCGGCGGCCACTAGTTCGTCAAAGGTGTAGGCCTGAGCCTGCTGGTCCGATCGGATCGGATAGTCGGGCTCGACCGGGCGCGAGGCGCAGGCGCCCAGCGACGTGGCCGCGGCGGCGGCGAAACCGGTCTGGATCAGGTGGCGGCGATGCATGGCGGGCGCTCCGAGCGACGGTGACAGCTTGACCGCGAGGGTCTGCGGCCTTTGCGGCAGACTTGGGGCTTCAGGGTTAACGAGACCTTGCGCTTGGGTCGATCGACAACCCTGCCCAACAACAATTCGCATCCGACACGAAATGGCCCCCTTTCGGTCCATCGTGCGCCCGCTTGGCCGCCGAAAGACGAACCATCGGCCTGTCGGAGTTCGGAGCGATCCCGGATCCTGAACAGCCCCCCCAGCCCCCCTGGATCACTCCATCAAGGGCTTCGACGGGCCGATGCTTCCTCCAAGCGAGACGCCCGCTCCGCCACCCCTCCCCCTCCCGGCAGAGCGGGCGTTTTGCTGTCTGGGGTTCAGCCGGCGCGTGGAGCGAGGGTGATGTCCATCCGTTCGTCGCCGCGCCGGACCTGCAGCGCACGCGCGCCTGCGGTCAGAGCGGCGGCCGCCTCTGAAAGGGCGCCAGCCGCTTGGCCGTCGATCAAGACAATACGGTCTCCGGCGACCAGGCCGGCGTGGGCGGCGGCCGAGCCGGCTTCCACCGAGGCGACCTGCACCTCTCCGTCGCCGTCGGCTCTCAGCGTCGCCCCGTGGGCGACCACGGCGTTCTTGCCGACCACCACCGCCGGCGCCTCGCCATCCTCGACCACCAGGGCGGCGGTGCGCTCGCGGCCGTCGCGCAGATAGGCGAGGGTGAGGCGAGATCCGGGAGCGGCGATCCCGACGCTGGCCTGGACCGACCCGGCGTTGGCGACGGGCCGATCCTGGATGCGGGTGATGATGTCGCCGCGTTCAAGACCTGCGCGCTCGCCGGGCGAGCCAGGCGCGACATCATCGATCACGGCGCCCCTGACCAGCCGCAGGCCCAGTTCGCGGGCGCGCTGAGCGTTCAGCGAGCCCAGGATAAGGCCGGTCCGGCCGCGCTTGACCTCGCCGTTCCGGCGCAGCTGATCGGCGACGTACAGCATGATCCGCGTGGGGACGGCGAAGGCGATGCCGTCGTTTCCGCCGCCCATGCCGCCCGACAGGATGGAGGTGTTGATGCCGATCAGCCGCCCTCGGCTGTCCAGCAGAGGTCCGCCGGAGTTGCCCGAGTTCACCGCCGCATCGGTCTGGATATAGTCCTCGACCGCGTCGCCCAGGCCCGATCGGCCCAGGCCCGAGACCACGCCCATGGTCAGCGTCTGGTCCAGCCCCAGGGGATAGCCGACGGCGAAGGCCAGGTCGCCCGTGCGAAGTTGGTCCGAATCGGCCACCTCGACCTGGCTGAGGTTCAGCGCGCCCCGATCGTCGGGTTCGATCTTCAGCACGGCGATGTCGGTGGCCTTGTCCACGCCTATCAGGGTGGCGTCGAACAGGCGGCCGTCAGTCAGATCGACTGTGAACGTCTGGCCGCCCTCGACCACGTGATTGTTGGTGACGATGATGCCCTGAGCCGCATCGATGATGACGCCCGAGCCGCCGGAAACGGGCTTGGGTTCGTTTTCGCCTGACGCGGGCCCCCGGGACTGGCCGAGCGTCGTGACCTGGACCACTGCAGGGAGGCTGCCCTGCAGGCCGGCGGCGAAGGTCAGCACGCCGCGCTGCGCATCGTAGATTGCGGAAGGCGGCCTTGCGTCCTGCGCCGGGGCAGGGGTCGCGATCACGACGGACAGGGCGGCCAGACTGCAGGTGAGTCTGGCGGCATGGCGGGCTGCGGGCATGAACAGTCGGTCCTCGGCGAAGCGGACAGCCTATCGACACTAGGTCGGAGAAGGGAAGAGGGACGAGGTTACACGTTAAGCGCGAGAATTAGCTTAAACTTAACCTCCGATTGCGAATCTTCGAACCGGAGGTCGTCTATGCGCAACAGGTCGTGGATATCGGATCGAACCGGCTCAGCGGCAGTCGAGTTCGCCATCGTCGGGCCGGTGTTCGTGCTGATGCTGGCCGCTATGGTCTTATACGGCGGTTGGTTCTGGCTGGCGCAGTCGGTTCAGACGACGGCCTCGGAGGCCGCGCGCGCCGCTGTCGCAGGACTGGATGAGTCCGAACGCGAAAGCTTGGCCCAGGCGGTGGCGGCCAGGGTCGGCGGCGCAGGCCTTGAGCCTCAGCGGCTCCGCCTTGCGGTTCGGGCCGAGGGTGACATTCTGACGGTGGACGCGGCCTACGACGCCAGCCACCACCCTGTGATGATGCTCAAGGGCCTTTTGCCGTCGCCGCCGGCCACCATTCATCGGTCGGCGGTGATCCGCGCGGGCGGGGCCTGAGGATGTGGGCCGACCAACGCGGCGGCGTGAGCATAATGGGATGCGTGGCGGCCGCCCTGGCCTGCGCGCTCGCCGCTCTGACCATCGACGTGGGGTCGGTCGCCTTCGAGGCCCGGCGCTTGCAGACGGCGGCGGACCTGGGCGCCCTGGCTGCGGCGCGCGATCTTGAGCGCGCCGAGGCCGCAGGCTTGGCGACCGTCAGGGACAATCTCGGCGACCGGGCCCGGGCGACGGTCGAGCGCGGCGTCTACTCGCCTGACCCCGCCTTGGCCCCGGCGGCTCGCTTCTCGCCCGCCGAAGTCTCCGCCAACGCCGCCCGGGTGACCGTGCGCGCCGAAGCGCCGCTCTACTTCGGCCGCTGGGTGCTGGGACGGACGAGCACGCCGCTGGTCCGCAGCGCACGGGCTGCCCGCAGGGCCGAAACACCCGTCGCCGCCTTCTCGCTCGGCTCGCGCCTGGCGCGGCTGGACGGCGGGGTGGCCAACCAGCTGCTCAGCGGCTTGACCGGCTCGAACGTGGCCCTGTCGGTCGCGGACTATCAAGCCTTGGCTGACGCCCAGATCGACCTGCTGGGTTTTTCGCGCGCGTTGGCGACCGAGGCTGGGGTATCGGCCGGCCGTTTCGACCGCCTCGCCGACGCCGAGATCGACGGCCCCGCCCTGACGCGCGCTTTGTCTCAGGGCTTGAATGGCCAGGCGGCGTCGGCGCTTTCGCGCGTCGGAGCGGCCGCCGGCGGACGACGCCTGCGAGTCGGCGACCTGGTGGCCCTGTCGGGCGCGGGCGCGAGCGCCGGGCTGCAGCGGCTGGATGTCAGAATGTCCGCGCTGGACGTGTTGTTTGCGGGGTTGGAGACGGCCAATGGAGACCGGCAGCTCGCGCTGGATCTCGGCGCGCGCGCAGGATTGGCGAAGCTGGACGCATGGCTGGCCGTCGGCGAACGACCGAACGGCTCCCCTTGGCTGGCGGTCACCGACGACGGCGAGCCGGTGCTCACCACCGGTCAGGCGCGGCTGTACATCCGCGCCACTACGGCCCAGTCGCTGTCCGGGCTGGCGCGGGTCGATCTGCCAATCCTGGTCGAACTGGCGCCGGCGCAGGCTCGACTTGGGCGGATCCGATGCATGCTCGTTGAGAGCGTGGACATCCAGGCGCGTCCCGGCGTGGCTCGCGCACGGATCGCGACGGTCGATACGCGCCGGCTGTCAGATTTCAGGACCCCGCTTCAGACGCAGAAGGCGACGCTGCTGTCCGTCGCCGGCCTGGTCACCCTGACGGCTCAGGCCGACCTTGAGGCGGCTGACCCAAGGTTCCAGACGCTCAGCTTCGACAATAGTGACATCGTCGCCCAGCGCGTGAAGTCTGTTTCGTCCCGCGCATTCGCAGGCGGGCTGGCGGCCTCGCTGATCCAGCGGCTGAACGTGGATGTGCGCGTCATTGGACTGGGCTTGGGCCTAGGCAATCTGACCCAGGCGCTGAACGCGCTGCTGACGCCCCTTGGACCCGTGCTGGACACGGTGGTCAATGCGGTGCTCGACCCGTTGGGTCTGAAGTTCGGCGAGGCGGAGGTAGCTGTCCACGGCGTGCGCTGTCCCGAGCGTGCGGCGAGCGCCGTCACTGCGGTACTGGTCGGCTAGACTTCGGGCGCTGCGGCTTCCGGCGAAGGCTCGTCGCGGAGGGCCGAACGGCGCGACAGGCGTTGGGCCGCATAGGCCGCCAGCCACAACGCCATGGCCCAGGCGGCGCCCACGCACCAGCCGGCGATGACGTCCGTCGCCCAATGCGCGCCCAGATAGACGCGGGTCACCCCCACCAGGAGGGCCAGCACGACCCCGACACCCAGAGCGTAGGCCTTGAACCTGCGGCGCGGGAAGGCCTGGGTCAGCATCACGCCAAGCGTCAGGTAGAAGACCGTCGCAAGCAGGGCGTGGCCCGAGGGGAAGCTGGCGTTCAGCGTTTCCACCACCTGAACCTCTACCGGGGGGCGCTCGCGTTCGAACACGGCCTTCAGGCCTTCGCTCAGAAGGACTCCGCCGGCCAGGCCCGCAACGAGCAGCACGGCGGACAGCCGCTTGCTCGTCATGATGAGGAAACCCACGGCGATCAGGGCGAACAGGCCGAGCACTGAAATGCCGCCTAGGGAGGTGATGTCGGCCGCGGCCTCATGCAGCCACCACGGACCCCACGGGCGTCCCGGATCATCGGCGTAGGGGCGAAGGATGTCCAGAATGGCGCGGTCGAACCGCCGTCCCTCTTCGTCGGCCATCAGATCCGCCAGTTCGATGAAGGCCAGCACGCCTCCGGTCAGGACCAGAAGCGCGGTAAGTGCGGCGATCTCGGCGCGGGCCAGACGGCAGGCGCGCCAGACATGGGAGCGGAGCTCGGCGATCATGGCCAAGCTCAATGGACATGACGGCCCGGCGTTCCATCCAAAGAATTTCAAGGCGTGTGGATAAGAGCCCTACCCCAGCGAAACGCCCCGTTGGCGGGACGCGAATCGGATCTGCGCCACGGTCAACCGCAAAAGGAGGGGCGATGCAAAATATCAGCTCTTGGCGCCTCCTCAAACCGGTGATTTAGTCGTTGTTAAGCAGACCGAACACAAGATGTTGTGTGCGAGGCAGGCGAAGGGGGCTTTTATGGCTGGCGGCGAAGCGTTGAAGACGGTGGAAATCCAGACGGTTGCGACGACGGAACCTGTTCGTCCCCAACTCTCCGTCGTGCCCTCGATCCAGCTGGACCGATCGCGCGATGACCTGCTGACTGACTTCGGCAAGAAGACGCTGGAAGACCGCTATCTGCTGCCGGGCGAGTCCTATCAGGACATGTTCGCCCGCGTTTCCACGGCCTACGCGGACGACCACGAGCACGCCCAGCGCGTCTATGACTACATGTCCAAGCTGTGGTTCATGCCCTCGACGCCCGTGCTGTCAAACGGCGGCGCGGATCGCGGTCTGCCGATCTCCTGCTTCCTGAACGCCGTGGGCGACTCGCTGGACGGCATTCAGAACGTCTGGAACGAGAACGTATCACTGGCCTCGAACGGCGGCGGCATCGGCACCTACTGGGGCGGCGTTCGCTCCATCGGCGAGAAGGTCAAGGGCGCGGGCCAGACCTCGGGCATCATCCCCTTCATCCGCGTGATGGACTCCCTGACCCTGGCGATCAGCCAAGGCTCGCTGCGTCGCGGCTCGGCCGCCGTCTATCTGGACGTCCACCACCCCGAGATCGAAGAGTTCCTGGAGATCCGCAAGCCGTCGGGCGACTTCAACCGCAAGTCCCTGAACCTCCACCACGGCATCAACATCACCGACGCCTTCATGGAGGCGGTGCGCGACGGCCGGACCTTCGACCTCGTTTCGCCCAAGACGGGCGAGGTCCGCAAGACAGTCGACGCCCGCTCGCTGTGGCAAAAGATCCTGGAGATCCGCCTGCAGACCGGCGAGCCCTATCTGATCTTCTCCGACACGGTGAACCGGCAAATGCCGCAACACCAGAAGGACCTGGGCCTGTCGGTCAAACAGTCCAACCTGTGCTCGGAAATCATGCTGCACACCGGCCGCGACCACCGGGGCGTGGACCGCACCGCGGTCTGCTGCCTGTCGTCGGTCAACGCCGAGATGTTCCTGGAGTGGCGCGAGGAGCCTCGCTTCATCGAGGACGTGATGCGCTTCTTGGACAATGTGCTGGAAGACTTCATCCAGCGCGCCCCGGCCGACATGAAGGCCGCCGTCTATTCGGCCAAGCGCGAGCGCTCGGTGGGCCTGGGCCTGATGGGCTTCCACTCCTTCCTGCAGTCGCAGGGCGTGGCCTTTGAATCGGCCATGGCCAAGTCGTGGAACATGCGCCTGTTCAAGCACCTGCGTCGCGAGGCCGACAAGGCCAGCGTCAAGCTGGCTGAAGAGAAAGGCCCTTGCGAGGACGCCGCCGAACGCGGCGTGATGGAGCGGTTCAGCCACAAGCTGGCGATCGCCCCCACCGCCTCGATCTCGATCATCTGCGGCGGCACCTCGGCCGGCATCGAGCCGATCCCGGCCAACATCTACACCCACAAGACCCTGTCGGGCTCGTTCGCGGTCAAGAACCCGTATCTGGAAGAGCTGCTGGACGCCAAGGGCCAGAACACCGACGCCGTCTGGTCCTCGATCCTGGAGCACGAGGGCTCGGTCCAGCATCTGGATTTTCTGAGCGACGACGAGAAGTCGGTCTTCAAGACCGCCTTCGAGCTGGATCAGCGCTGGATCGTCGAACTGTCGGCGGATCGCTCGGCCGACATCTGCCAGGCCCAGTCGGTCAATCTGTTCATCCCCGGCGACGTGAACAAGTGGGACCTGCACATGCTCCACTGGCAGGCCTGGGAGCGGGGCGTGAAGTCGCTCTACTATCTGCGCTCCAAGTCGGTTCAGCGCGCCGCCTTCGCCGGCGCCGAGGACAAGGCTGAGGCCGAGGTCGACCTGAACCAGCCCGACCTCTTCGCCGTCGCCAAGACGGACTACGAGGAATGCCTGGCCTGCCAATAGGCCGGTAACGTCCCCGTCAGACGACGATGGCCGCGGAACGATCTGCAAGGACGCCGCGTTTGCCGCCTGATGTCAGGATCGTGTCCGCAAAATGGCCGTAGACTCCCCGCCGTCAACCGGTGCAGGGTGACGCGTGCCGGCGGATCGAGGGGACCGTTGATGCGTGCATTGGCCGGGATGGCGGGACTGGGAGCGGGGGTGGCCATGGCGGCTGCGGCCTCGGCTCAGAACTATGTCCCCTCGGCCTGGAGCGATCCGGCCGGCGATCAGATCACAAACACACTGATGCGCCTGGACCGCCAGGCGCGTTTTGAAGCCGCCCTGGATGGGCCGTTCGGCCCGGCGGTCGACGTGGAGGCGACAAGCCTGTCCGACACCCCGTTCGCGGCGGCGAGCCGTCGCGACGCCTGGTTTGCGGGCGACGGCTTCGCAGACCGGGTCAGCCTGACGACCACCGGCCTCGCGCGCCGCGGGGACGGCGCGCCCCTGCCAGCCGCAGCGGGTCAGGCCGTCCGACTGGACGAGAGCGGATACGATCTGCGCTATGTTCGGGGCTGGACAGGTCCCGCCAGCCGGACGGCCTCGGGCCTGGAGGTCAGCCTTACGCCGCACGCGGGAGTGGGTCTGGGGTCCGAAGGCCGCTCCGCCGAGGCCGGCGCGACCTTGCGCATCGGTTCGGGCCTGAACAGGCTGGTGCAGGACGGACAAGAGGCTTTCGGCGAGCGGCCGCGGTGGTATCTCTACGCCGCCGGATCCGGCCGGGCGGTCGGCTACAACTTCGCCCGGAACCGTGATGGCGACTTCGCCCGCTCGGGCGTCAGCCACGACTCTGGAACCTTCATGGGCGACGCGTCGGTCGGCGTCGCCTTACGTCGTGGCCCTGTGCAGAGCTCCTTCGGCGTGGTCTATCGCAAGATCAAAGTGCGGGGCTTGCGTACCGGACATGGCGACGACACCGACGCGACTGAAGGTCTGGTCGCCTTCCAGCTGTCGATCAAGCCCGGCCGCTGATCCGCGCTACTGCGTGCGCGCCACGCCCTCGCGGCGGGTGTCCGCCCCGCCGTCCCACCGTCCATTCCGCCACACACCGCCGTGCAGGCCCGAGGTCTCCGACGCATTGGGGCGCAGAGCCATGCCGGCATCGGCCAGGGCGTCGCGCACAGCCGGATCGAACAGGGCGGTGTCGGCCCCCACGCTTTCACCGCGCACAACCAGATTGGGCAGGTCGAAGGCCTGCTGCAGCGGCAGGCCCCAATCCAGCACGCCGATCAGCGCCTTGGCGTTATAGGCTAGGATGGAGTTGCCGCCGGGCGATCCCAGGGCGGCGACGAAGCGTCCCTGGCTGTCCAGCACGATCACCGGGCTCATCGACGAGCGCGGCCGCTTGCCCGCCGCCACCGCATTGGCGGCTGGGCGGCCTTGCGCGTCCGTCGGCGTCAGGGAGAAGTCGGTCAGCTGATTGTTCAGAAAGAAGCCGCCCGCCATCCGGCCCGATCCAAAGATGCTCTCGACCGTGGTGGTCATGCTGACCGCATTGCCCTGGGCGTCCACCACGACGAAGTGCGAGGTGCCGGCCGGCTCTCGCGTGGCGTCGGCGCCGGTGAAGACGCCGCCGGGCGGATTTCCCGCCTCAGGCGCGCCGCGCAGGCCGGGAACCAGAGCCGCCCGCGAGGCGACGTAGCCGTCATCCAGCAGACCTTGGACCGGCACGCGGGCGAAGGCGGGGTCGCCGACGTAGCGGTCGCGGTCGGCGTACATCAGCTTCTGCAGACGGCCGAAGGCGACCCAGGCCTCGGGGCCGTTCGGACCGCGCTGGATGTCCGGGGTCTTCTCGGCCATGGCCAGCAGCTGCAGCAGCGCCAGGCCGCTGGACGGCGGCGGTGGGACGCAGACGACATAGACCCGATAGGGCCGGCACAGGGCGCCGCGCTCCAGCGGCTCATAGTCGGCGATGTCCGCCTCGGTCAGGGCGCCCGGCCGCGGATCGCGGCGCACGGCCTGGACAATCTCGCGAGCGATGCGGCCGGTCTGAAGGGCGGCGGCGCCGTCACGGGCAATGGCCGAGATGGTCTCGGCGTAGGCGGGGTTCCTCAGGGTGTCGCCGGCCTGATACGGCTGGCCGTCGGGCCGAGTGAAATAGGCGCGGGCGTCCGGCGTCGCGGCCTGGGGCGCGCTGCTCGAGATCATGCCGGCCAGGCGCGGGCTGACGACGAAGCCGTCGCGGGCCAGACGTTCGGCGTCGGCGAACAGCTCGGACCAGGGCAGCCGCCCATGATCCTTCTGGGCCTGGGCCAGCATCGGCAGGGCGCCCGGCGCGCCGGTCGAGCGGCCCGACAGCACCGCGTCGCGGAAGTCCAGCGGCCGGCCGTTCTCGAAAAACAGCTCCGGCGTGGCCGAAGCCGGGGCCGTCTCGCGGCCGTCATAGGCCGTGATGTCGCCGGTGGCGGCGTCGAAATGCATCATGAAGGCGCCGCCGCCCAGGCCCGAGCTCTGCGGCTCGACCAGCCCGAGCACCGCCTGGATCGCCACGGCCGCGTCGACGGCCGAACCGCCGGCGTTCAGCACCTTCAACCCCGCCTCGACCGCCAGCGGATTGGCCGCCGCCACAAACGGGCCGCGCGCCGGCGGAGCGGTCGGCGCCTCGGTCGGCGTCGGCGCGGTGGTCACAACGGGCGCGCAGCCGGCCAGCAGGCCGATGGCGGCCAGGGTGGAGGCCAAGGTGCGGATCGGGCGGCGCATGGCGGGCTCCGGAACAGTCTCGGGGGAGGAGACCTGTGGCCTAGCCCGCGAGCGTCGCCGCGCCAAGGGCGGCGTCCATGATCGCCGCTGGAACCGGCGTCAGCCGAGGCCCGTCGGTCCACACCAGCGCCGCCTCGACCGGGCGGTCCGGATACAGCCGCTGCAACACCGCGCGATAGGCCGCCATCTGCAGCACATAGGCCGGATCGGCGTGTTCGATACGATCCGGCGCCGGCCGATTTGTCTTGTAATCGACCACCAGCACCCGCTCGGGCGTCACCACCAGCCGGTCGATCCGTCCCGACAGCACCATGCCGGCCGGCAGGCCGGGCGCGGCGCCGGTCAGGGCGACCTCGGCGCGCGATCCGGGCCCGAATACGGCGGCGAACCGCTCGTCGCCCAGCACGCCCAGCGCGGCCTGGATCATCTCGTCACGGACCGCATCCGACAGGTCCGTCTCGCGCGCCAGCAGCCGACGGGCCAAGTCGGGCCAGGCGCCGGGCGCGGCCTCGGGCAGTCGCTCCAGCAACCGGTGGATCAGGTCGCCGCGCCGGAACCGCCCCAGACCGCCCGCCGCCCGGTCGAGCGGCGACGGCGCGCGGCCCCCGATGTCGCCCGCCAGCTTGGACGGGGCCGCCAGCCGCGCGCCCGGATCCGCCGCCGGCCGCTCGCTGACCCAGGCCGGCAGGGTAATGCTCGAGGCGGCTTCGCCGGGCGCCGCGCCCGCCTCGACCGGATCGACGCCGAAGCGAAACTTGCCGTCGCCAATGTCGCGCGCGCGGCCGTCGGCCAGCAGGCTCTCAAACGTCTGGCCGACGACATCCCACCACGAACCGGGCTCGAACCCTTCCTTGGGACGGCCCATGGCGCGGCCCATGACGATCACCCGCTCGCGCGCCCGCGTCAGGGCGACATAGAGCAGGCGCAGCGACTCGGCGTCGGTGCGGTCGATCCGGCCCTGACGCGCCAGGGCCGAGGCGTCGCAATCGCCGGCCTTGGACGACGGACACATCAGCCACGCTTCGGTCCCATCCGCCTGATCCACGGCCATCAGGGTCGGGCCCTGCGGCTTCGCCTTGCCGGTGGTGTCCGGCAGGATGACGATGGGCGCCTCCAGCCCCTTCGAGCCGTGCACGGTCATGACGCGCACCTCGTCGCGCGCGCCCTCCATCTCGCGCTTCACCTGGACGTCGGCCTGTTCCAGAAGCGCCAGGCAGGTCTCCAGGTCCGTCCCGCCGCGCGCCTCGGCGGCGAGAATCTGGGCCAGGGTCTCGTCGATCGCCTCTTCGGCCTCGCGGCCCAGCCTGTGCAGTATGCGCGCCCGACCCGAACGGCCATCGGGGCCGAGCCGGTTCAGAGCCAGGGAGAAGAAGGCCAGCGGATCGCGCCCGCGCGACGCGATCAGGGCGCCGGCCAGATCGCGCGCCTCGGTCCATTGCGGGTGCTCGGCGGCCCGTTCGCGCAAGGCGCGCCATAGGGACCGGCCGTTCCGGGCTTCGGCGTCGGCCAGAGGATACAGCGCATGCGCCGGTCCGAAATCGGGCACGTCGCAGAAGGGCCCGCGCAGCACCTCGGCCAGGCTCAGATCGTCGTCGGGATACAAGGCGAAGCGCGCCAGGGCCATCAGGTCGTCGAAGACGATGTGGGCGTTCAGCTTCAGTCGGTCGGCCCCAGCCACGGGCGCGCCCTTGGCCTTCAGGGCGCGGATGATCTCCTCGAACGTCGCATCGCGGCGGCGCACCAGGATCAGGAAGTCGCCATAGCGCACGGCGCGCCGGCCCTCGGGCGCCTTGCGGTCATGGATCGTCACGCCCGCCTCGACCTGGCGGCGGATTTCGCGGGCGAGGGCGCGGGCCAGCTGCTTGCGCGCGCTCTGGGGGCCTTCCTGGTCGACCGGCGCGGTCCAGGCCTCTGGCGGCTTGGTCGCCGGTTCCTGGAACAGCGGCCAAAGGTCCACTGATCCGTGCTGGCCCAGACGCGCGGGGAGGTGGCGCGGAATTTCGCCGGTCTCGCCGACCAGGGCGCGGGCGCGCTCGGGCGCGTGGAAGGCGGCGTCCACGAAGGCCAGCACCTCTTCAGTCGAGCGGAACGAGGTGTCGAGCGGCACCTCCTGAAAGGCGTGGCCGGCGTGGCGCACGGCCTGGTCATAGACCTGAGCTTCCTGACGCAACCGTTCGGGACGGGCGCCCTGGAAGGAGTAGATCGACTGCTTTTCGTCGCCCACGGCAAAGACGGTGCGCGCCGGAACGTCGGTGGGACGCTCGCTTCCGTCGCCGGCGAAAAAGGGCTCGGTCAGGGCGCGCACGATGGCCCATTGCTCGGGCGCTGTGTCCTGCGCCTCGTCGATCAGGACGTGCTCGATCCCGCCATCCAGCTTGTACAGCACCCAGGCGGCGTCGGCCCGGCGGGTCAGCAGGTCGGCGGTGCGGCTGACCAGGTCGGTGAAGTCCAGCGCGCCGGCCTCGGCCTTGGCCGTCTTGTAAAGCGCGTGATGCTCGTCGGCGAGCGCTAGCACCTTCATGGTCTCGTCGGCGACGCGGGCGGCGCGGACGCGCTGCAGGGTCGCCAGATATTGGCCGCTGGTCCGGGTCAGGAACTCGACCGCGCCGGGCGGCGACCCCTTGGTCGTCAGCTGTTTGCGCGGCTCTCCCGATGTCAAGAAAACCTGACCGACGCTGTCGAATGTCCAGTCCTGCTTGGCCGCCCTCATGCGCTCGGCGCAGCGCTGATCCATGATGCCGCCGGTCGCCATAGCATCGGCTGCGGCATTCCAGGCGGTGCGGTCCAGGTAGCGCATGAAGTCGTCGGACAGGCTCTGCGGCGTCTCGTCGGGCGTGACGCCAGTCAGGTGATAGGGGCTGGGCGCGCGGCCTTCGGCGATGGCCAGCAGGTAGGCGTTCAGGCTTTCGCGCCTCGCCTCGATCACGCCCAGCAGGGCGTTGAAGGCGTCGAACGCCAGCTCGACCGCGAAGTGTGAATAGGCCCGGCCCACACGGCCGTCGGGCTGGTTCAGCGCTGCCCGCGCCAGGTCCGCCCGCGCCCGGTGCGACAGGGCCAGGGCGGCCTGGTCCTCCAGCACCTCGAACCCCGGCGCCACGCCGGCCTCCAGCGGGAAGCGACGCAGCAGGCTTTCGCAGAAGGCGTGGATGGTCTGGATCTTCAGCCCGCCCGGCGTCTCCAGCGCGCGGGCGAACAGCCGCCGGGCCTCCGACAGCTCTTCGGCGGTCAGGGACCGGGGGTCGCGCCCGTCCAGCTCGGCCAGGGATTCCGACAGCGCACTATCGTCGGCGACGGCCCAGCCGCCCAGCTTGTCGAACAGCCGCGTCTGCATCTCGGCGGCGGCGGCCTTGGTGTAGGTGATGCACAGGATGTCGCCGGGCCGCACCCGTTTCAGCAGCAGGCGCGCCACCCGGTTGACCAGGGTCGAGGTCTTGCCCGAGCCGGCGTTGGCGGTGACGAAGACCGACAGGCCGGGATCGGCGGCGACGGCCTGATTGGCGCGGGCGATGTCGGCAGGGGAGAGCGGCGAGGTCATTGCGCGCCCTCTTCTTCGGCCCCGGCGACATGCCATTCCCAGACGCGCGCCAGATGGTCGAAATTGCCGCCGAAGGTCCCCATGAATTGAGGCGCGACCCAGCTGCGATACGGCATGGCCTCGTCGTCGAAGAGGGCGACCCCGGCCTTGAGCCGCGCCAGCTCGCGCTCGGCCATGAAGGCAGCGCCCTCGGCGCCGACGTCGGTGACCTTGCCCGGCTCGCGTCGGCCGGTCAGTTGGACGTAGAGAAGCTCTGTCGCCTCGGTCGGCGGCGCGGGGAAGCCGCCCTCGGCCAAGATGGCGGCCGCCAGGGTCAGCTGCGGCGCAAAGCCGGCGGCCACCTGCTTGGCCTGAGGCGCGGTCCCGGTCTTGAAGTCGATGACCGCTGCGCCCGTCGCATCCAGTTCGATCCGGTCGGCCTTGGCGGTGACGGTGAAGGGCCCGCCGGGCGCGTTAAAGGTCAAGGCGCCCGACTGCTCGACCAGAAGCTGGGCGCCGCGCGCGCGCCGGGCCCGCTCGAAGCCTTCCAGCCAGCGGGCGCAGTTGGCCGCCAAGGGGCGTTCGCGCGCCATGGCGTGATCCTCGAAACCCGCGGCGTCGATCTCATGGATCAGCCAGGCTTCGATCTGTTCGGCGCAGTCTTCCGGCAGGGCGTCCGGCCAGGTCCGCACCACGGTCTCCAGCGCCGCGTGGATGGCGGTGCCGCGCGCCATGGCCTCGGCCGAGGCGCCCGGCCGGTCCAGCTTCTTGAGCCCCAGCACGCGCGAGGCGTAGATGGCGTAGGGATCGCGCACCCAGCGCTCGATGCTGGTCACGGGCAGTTGGCGCGGCCGGCGGTGGACCGGGGGGCGCGGCTCGGGGCGGCGCGCATAGTCGGGCGTCGCGCGCGCGGGCGCATCCAGCGCGCGGGCCAAGCTCAGCACCGCGTCGGGCGCAGCGATGGTTACGGGCGTGGTTTCGCCATGTGCGCCGCTGACCAGCATTTCCAGCCGCCACAGCCAGCGTGACCGGACGGCCGGCTGACCGCCGCGCCGCTCGCGCACCACCATGACCGCTTCTGGCGCGCAGGCGGCCTGGACGAAGTCCTGGGCTGTCTGACCCAGCCGCCGCTCGGGCGCCGGCAGGCCCAGGGCCTTGCGCATGGGTCGCGACAGGAAGGGATCGGTTGGCGCGGGCCGGGGCCAGACGCCCTCCTCCAGTCCCGCTAGGATCATCAGGTCTGCCCGCGCCAGCCGCGCTTCGATGGCGCCCAGAATGCGGAGTCGCGGATGGCTGGCGCCGCCGGTGCGCACGGTCTCGGCCGCGATCAGTTCGGCGACCAGGGCCGCCAGCTCGTCGGGGGTGACGCCGCCCAGGGCCTCGCCCTGTTCGATCAGGGCCGACAGAAGGCCGGCGGCCGCCTCGCCGTCCCGCCCGCCCCAGGCGGCTGGCCCGGCCAGCGCCTCGATGAGTTCGGTCAGGGTTGTCGCGGCCTTGTCCAGCGGCGCCCGGTCGCCGGCGAAGGGCGCGTGCGCCGCCTCGACCAGACCCTGCAGGGTCTCGGCCAGGTCCCGCGCCTCGCTCAGACGGGCCAGGCGCTCGGGCGAGGGCGCAGCCTGGCCGTCGCGCGGTTGGCCGGCCTGCTCCAGTTTGCGCAACAGGGCGGTCCAGTCGCGCGGACGCGGGCCGCGCAGACCCTTGCCCTCCAGAGTGCGGGCCGCGATCTCGGTCGCAAGCTCGGGGCGACGCCGCGCGTGCTTCAGCAGGGCCAGCAGGGTCTGGGGCGACAGCGGGTCCCCCATCCAGCGCGCGGCCAGCTGAACCAGCCCGCCCGCTTCGGTCAGGGCCAGGGGCGAGCCCGCCGACGAGTCCGCCGTGATGCCCCAGCGCTCCAGCCGCGCCTCGACCCGGCGCGACAGATCCAGGTCCGGCGTCACCAGGGCGCAGGTGCGGCCCGGCGTCTCCAGCGCCTCTCGCATCATCAGGGCGATGGCGGAGGCGGCCTCCTCCTCGGCGCGGACGGTCAGCAGCGACAGGCCCTTCAACCCTTCGGCGATGGGGTCGGCGGAGCGGTCGGCCCAGACGCGTGCGCGCAGTTCGCGGATGGCGCCGCGCCAGTCGTCCGTCGCCTCGGCGGGCCGCAGAGCCTCCTGGATGACGCGCGAGCGCGCCGTCTCGACCTCTGAACCCAGCCAGCGGTGGACGGCCGCACGCTCCACGCCGTGCCGTTCCAGCAGCCGTTTCAGCGCCGCCAGCGGATGCGCCTCCTCGATCTTGGACCACGCCGCCTCGTCCAGGGCCTGATCCAGGCCGGGCACGACGACGCAGCCCTGGGGCGCCCGCGCCACAGCGCCCAGGACATCGGCGGCCGAGGGCAGGGTGCCGGTCGAGCCGGCGGCGATGACCGGGCGGGCGGGCGGTTCGGCGTCCCAGGTCTCGGCCAGCCGCCGCAGCAGGGTGGCGCGTCGCCACGCAGGATCGACCAGCCCCAGCGTCTTCAACCGTTCGGGCCAGGCCTCGACGGCGAGGGACAGAAACTGCGCCGACCGCTCCCAGTGCCGCGCCATCTCGCCCTCAACCAAGTCGGCGACGCGGGCGGGATCGACGATCTCCTCCAGCTGGCAGGAGTCCAGAAAGCCGCCCAGCGCATCGGCCAGCTCCAGCGCCCGCAGCGGCGTCAGATCCGCGTCGAACCGCTCAACGATCAGGCGCGCCATCTCGAACCGGCGCCGCAGGGGCGCGATGGCGGGCGGCAGGTCCAGGCCGAGCGCGCCGGGGGCGAAGGGCGGCTCGTCCTCTTCCAGGTCGCCCAGCGGACGGACCTCGGGCAGCAGCACCGGCCGCTCCCCGGCCGCCCGCGCCAGGGCGGTCGAGAAGGCGCGAGCGGCGCGTCGATTGGGCAGCAGGATTATGGCGTCCGACAATGTTTCCGGCGAGGCCTCGCCCAGCCAGGCCAGCACGCCGTTGGCCAGGTCTTCCAGGAACGGCCGTTGAGCGGCGATCGTGAACCAGCGCGGGCCGGACCCGGCGAAGGGGTCGAACGAAGTCACGCCTCGCCGTCCAGCCGCGCCTCGGCCTGATCGCGCGCCTGCGGGTCGCCAACGTGCATCCAGTCGCCGTCCAGAACGCAGCCATAAAGCCGACCCTCGGCCGCCGAACGCCGCCACAGCGGGCTGAGCGAAAAGGGGCCGTCGGGCCCCGCATCTGCATAGTCCGGCCGGGTGATGTGCACGCCCATATAGGCGAAGGGCGCGCTGGTCGCGTCGCCTCGGAAGGTGAGGCGGCCGTCTTCGGCTAGGAAGAAGTCGCCATCGCCCTCGAAACCGATGGAGCCCTCTCGCCGCGCCAAAAGCAGGGCGGCGTCCATCCGCGACGGATCCCACAGCCGCGCCAGCTGGGCCAGAGCATCGCACCGGTCGATCCAGATGCTGTCGATATTGGCCACGACAACCGGGTCGTCGCCCAGCAAGGGCCGCGCCTTCTTCAGCCCGCCGCCGGTCTCCAGCAGTTCGGCGCGCTCGTCGGAAATGGTGATGCGGGGCGCGGTGCGGTCCGCCAGGTGCGCCTCCAGCCGATCCGCGAACCAGTGGACATTGACCACCGCGATCTGGACGCCCGCCTGCGCCAGCCGATCCAGCACATGGTCGATCAGGGCGCGGCCGCCGACCTCGACCAGGGCCTTGGGCCGATCGTTCGTCAGGGGACGCATGCGGGTGCCCAGACCGGCGGCCAGCACCATGGCGGTTCGTGGAGGGGTCTGGGGCGTCATGCGCGCGCCTCCGCCGGCACATGGGCGTCGAACCAGCGCGCGACGGGCACCAGCGCCGGCTGCTCCAGATTGGCGTTCAGATGGCCCCACATGCGCGGCAGGAACTGGCGGTAACGCGGCTTGCCGTCGCGCGCGATCAGCCGCGCGAAGACGCCGATGATCCGCGCCTCGTTCAGCGCCGCCAGGCCGGCGTAGTCGGCCATGAAGGCGGCGCGGTTCGTGTGAGGTCTCAAGGCGAAATAGCGCTCCAGCGCCTCGGCCTCCAGGGCGGGCGAGACGTCGCGCCGGGCGTCCTGCAACAGCGAGTGCAGGTCCCAGCTGGGGTGGGCGCGCACCGCATCCTGGAAGTCGATCATGCCGACCCGCGCCGCGCCGTCGCGTTCGGGCAGCCAGATCAGGTTCTCGGCGTGATAGTCGCGATGGGCCAGCACCGAGGCGCCCGCCGCGCCCGAGGCGACCATGGGCGCCCAGGCCTCTCGCCAGGCGTCGACGGCGGCCGCGTCGAACCGCACCCGCTCGTCCAGCTTCGGCAGCCATTCCACGAACAGGTCCGCCCCGCCCTGCAGCGCCGTCTCGTCATAGGTCAGGATCGGCCAGTCGCCGCCGGGACCGCTCAGCACCTCGGGAGGCGCCCCGGCTTCATGCAGCCGGGCCAGCGCCTCGACGGCGGTCAGGTACAGGGGCACCTCAGGCTCGCCGTCCTCGATCACGCGGGCGAACAGGGCGTCGCCGAAATCCTCGAGCACCGCCAGGCCGTTCGCCGCATCGACGGCCACAACGCCGGGCGCGGACAGACCCAGCGACCGCAGATGCTCGGCCACGGCGGCGAAGGCCTCGATGCGTCCAGCCGACAGGCGCGCGACCGCGTTCCAGCCTTCGGCGCGGCGCCGCTCTGGGCTCCAGTCGGGGGCGCACGGACGGCTCTCCGCCGCCGGCGGCTGATCCATCAGCATCAGCGACGGCTGGCCCGACCGGATCAGCCGCTCATAGCGGCGCGTCGAGGCGTCGCCGGGCAGGGGTTGTCGCTCGCTTACGCCCAGGTCGAGGGCGTCCAGGAAGGCGTCGATCAGGGGCGCGCGGTCAGACATTCAACTCTCCGATCCGGGCTTCCCACGCCCCTGCGCCGGAAACGGTCGCAGTTCTTCCATTCTGGGCCCTACCGCCAATCTCGCGGAGATTGGCTGCTTGAGGGAGGGGGGCGCTGGGGTCCGACAGCGTGACGACCAGTCGGTCGGGGCCGAGAAACTTTGAAGGATCGTCGCCTAGGCGTTCGGGCCATTCGATCAGGGCGCAGCCTTCGTCCAGGGCCTCGTCCAGGCCGATCTCGAAGGCCTCCTCCGGCCGGGTCAGGCGATAGAGGTCGAAATGGGCGATGGGCGGGTCGCTTTCGTAGAACTGGACCAGGGTGAAGGTCGGGCTGGGCACGTCTTCGTCCGGCCGGGTCAGGGCGCGGATCAGGCCGCGGGCCAGGGTCGACTTGCCCATGCCCAGCGGGCCGTACAGCAGCACCGCCTCGCCCGGCCGCAGCAGGGGCGCGATCGCCTGGCCCAGGCGCGCGGTGGCCTCGGCGTCGGGCAGGTGGAGCCTCATGCGAACTCCGCGTCCGGCTGGCCCGGCAGCATCCGCTCGACAAAGGCCTTGAGCGCATAGGTGGCGCGCGTGGCGTCCGCGTCGATGCGCGAGGGCGGGATCGGCAGGCCGACGGACAGGCGAAACGCCTGCTTCTTCTTGTTCAGCATCTCGTGGAACAGGGTCACGTCGCGCAGTTCGGTCGAGAACCGGTCGAACAGGTGAAACAGCTTCGATGTCGGGCCGGCGACATGGATGGGCACGATGGGGGCGTCGTATTTTCTGGCCAGGGACGCGGCCGTGGGCGCCCAGTCGGGATCGATGAGAGAGCCGCCCTTGTCCACCCGCGCCAGCCGGCCGGCAGGGAACATGATCAGGCAGCGTTCGGCCTCGAACGCGTCGCGCGCGGCGGCCAGGGTGGCGCGGGTCTTTTCGCGCGTGCGCTTGTCCAGCACCCATTCGACCGGAATGACCGTCTCACCCAGGCGCGGCGAGACCCTGAGCGCGTCGGCGTTGGCGAAATAGATGGCGTCGTCGCGCCGCTTGCGGATCGCGTCATGCACGGCCAAGCCGTCGGCGATGCCGGTCGGGTGGTTGCAGACCACGATGCAGCGTCCCGTCGCCGGGATGCGGTCCAGGTTCAGCGTCGAGACCTTCAGGTCCAGCAGGTTCGAGACATAGGCCAGGGCCTCTCGCCCCGACAGGCCGGCGATGCCGTCGGCCATGGCGCGCGCCTCGCGATAGCCCAGCAGCCGATACAGGGCCGGGCGGATCAGCGGCCAGGCGGGCGAGCCCGTCAGACGCGGCGCCCGCTCGGCGATCAGCACATCGACGATGTGGTCGCGGTTCGATCTGGCGGGCGGGGATGCGGACGACATGCCTGTCGCTTGTCGCCGCTCGCGCGACGCGGGGCAAGACGCCGCCTTGGCGTTTGGCCGCCGCCACGCTAGCCCTTTCGCATCGACGGTTTCGGGAGTGGGCGGATGGTGCGGTTTCTGACGGCGGCGGGCCTTTCGGCCTTGATGATCGGTCTGTCCGGCGAGGCGGCGTGCGCGCAGGCCGCGCCCGAGACGGCTACGCCCGCCGCCGCAGAGGTGCGGCAAACGACGGCTCGCTCGGGTCTGGGCCTGCGCGACCTGGCGATGATGGAGCGTGTGTCGGATCCGCGCCTGTCGCCCGACGCCCGGCAGGTGCTTTACGGCCTGCGGACCACGGACTGGGAGAACGACCGAGGCGTCAGCGCCCTGTGGCTGGTCGATGTCGAGGGCGGGACGCCGCGCCGCTTGGGCGCTTCGGATGGCGGCGCCGCCACGGGTCGCTGGGCGCCGGACGGCCGCGCCATATATTTCCTGTCCTCGCGCGGCGGCTCCAGCCAGGTCTGGCGTATGGATCGCGAGGGCCGAGCGGCGGTGCAGGTCACGACCCTGCCGGTCGAGGTGACCCATTTCCAGGTAGCCCCGGACGGCCGATCGCTGATTCTGTCCGCGCCGGTGTTCGTGGATTGTGACACGTTGCAATGCAGCCGCGACCGGCTGGACGCCCGCAGCCAGTCCAAGTCCAAGGTCCGCACCTTCGACCGCCTGCCGCTCCGGCCGTGGGACAGCTGGAACGACGGGCGGCGCAGCCAGCTGTTCGTGCAGCCGCTGAATGGGTCCGGCTTGGGCGACGGGGCCCCGCGTCCTCTGACGCCCGGCCTGGACGCCGACACACCCTCGCGGCCCCAGGGCGGGGACAACGCCTTCACCGTCAGTCCCGACGCGACGCAGGTGGTCTTCTCCACCCAGACTCAGGGCCGCACCGAGGCGTTTACGAACAACACCGACTTGTTCCGTGTACCGCTTGCCGGCGGCGAGCCGGTCAATCTGACAGACGCCAACAATGCGCCCGACGGCGCGCCCGCCTATTCGCCGGACGGTCGACGCCTGGCCTGGCTGGCCGGCCGGCGCGAGAACGTCGGGGGCGATCAGCCGGTGGTCATGGTCGCCGACGCAGATGGCTCGAACGCCCGCGCGCTGACCGACTGGGACCGCGGCCCGGGCGGCCTGTCGTGGCGCTCGGACGGGCGGGCGCTTTACGTCACCGCCGCCGAAAACGGGCAGCAGAAGCTTTTCGAGATCGACGCCCGCACCGGCCGCGTGACCGCCCTGACGGAACAGGGCGCGGTCTCCGCCTATGACGAGGCGCGCGGCGTCCTGGTCTGGGCCCAGGACGGCTTCACCAGCCCGACCCAGCTGTGGGTCAAACGCGGGTCGGGCGAGGCGCGTCGTCTGACCGATCACAACGCCCAGGCCCTGGCGCGGCTGGACCTGCCCGCGCCAGAGCTGTTCACCTTCGCGGGCTGGAACGGCGAACAGGTGCAGGGCTGGGTGTTCAAGCCCGCCGGCTTTGTCGAGGGGCGGCGCTATCCGGCGGTGCACCTGATCCACGGGGGGCCCAAATCACCCTGGACCGACAGCTGGTCCTATCGCTGGAACCCGCAGACCTACACTGCCGCTGGATACGCCGTGGTGATGATCAACTTCCACGGCTCGCCCGGGTTCGGCCAGGCCTTCACCGACGCCATCAACGACCATTGGGGCGACCGGCCGCTTGAGGATCTGCAGAAGGGCTGGCAGGCGGCGATCGAGGCCAATCCCTGGATCGACGGCGGCCGCGCCTGCGCGCTGGGTGCGTCCTACGGCGGCTATATGGTCAACATGATCGCTGGCCGCTGGAACGAGCCCTGGCGCTGCCTGGTCAACCATGCCGGCGTCTTCGACGTGCCGCAGTTGATGAACGCCATGGATATCGGCACCTTCATCTGGGAGTTCGGCGGGCCCAGCTGGGAGCGCAAGGAGCTCTACGACCGGCACAACCCCGAGACCTATGTCTCGAACTGGTCCAAGCCGATGCTGGTGCTGCACGGGTCGCGCGATTTCCGGGTGCCCGAGGAACAGGGGCTGGCGACCTTCTCGGCCTTGCAAAGGCTCGGCATCCCCAGCCGCTACGTCCACGTCCCGGACGAGAACCACTGGGTGACGAAGGCCCGCAACTGGGTCGACTGGCAGCAGGAGATCCTGGACTGGACCGATCGCTGGACCGCCGAGAGCCCCTGATCTTTTGTCGCACCCCCGGCGGTGCTACGGCTGACGACCTCGGATTTTGAGGAAGCTCGCCCATGCGTCGCCATTCGCTGCTCTCGGGGGCCGTCGCGGCCCTGGCCCTGATCACTGCCGTGCCGGCCTTGGCGCAAGCACAACCTGCTCCCGCTGTTTCAGGCGCGCCGGCCATGCCGACCACGCCTGCGCCGCATCCGGCCGCGACGCCGGACGCCTTCACCTATCAGGACATGATCGGGCTGAACCGCCTGGCCGATCCGCAGGTGTCGCCCGACGGCCGTCGCGTCGTCTATTCGGTGACCGCCACCGACGTGGATGCCAACCGCCGCGCCACCACCCTGTGGATTCGCGACATCGACGGCGACGCCGCGCCGCGCCGACTGGCGATCAACGAGGGCGGAGCCAATACCGCGCGCTGGGGCGCCGATGGCAATCTGTACTTCCTGTCGGGCCGTTCGGGGTCGAGCCAGGTCTGGCGCGCCGACGCCTCGGGGGCCAATCCGGTGCAGGTGACGCGCCTGCCGACCGACGTGAACGCCTATCGCCTCAGCCCGCGCGCCGACAAGGTCGCTGTGTCGCTGGCCGTCTATCCCGACTGCGCCGACCTGGCCTGCTCGGTCGAGCGCGCCAAGGTCCAAGGCGAGCGCAAATCCACCGGCCAGGTCTATGAGCGCATGTTCGTGCGCCACTGGGACACCTGGGAGGATCACACCCAGAACCACCTGTTCGTCCTGCCGATCGCCGCCAGCGGGCGGGCCGGCGAGGCGGTGTGGGTGACCAAGGGCTTCGACGGCGACACGCCCTCCAAGCCGTTCGGCGACGAAAGCGAATTCACCTTCGCGCCCGACGGTGAATCGGTGGTCTTCTCGGCGCGGCTGAAGGGCCAGTCCGAGCCGTGGAGCACCAACTTCGACCTGTGGCGCACCAACGCCCTGACCGGCGACGGCACGTTCGAGAACCTGACGGCCGACAACCCCGCCTGGGACACCGGCCCGGTGTTCTCGCCCGATGGCCGCACCCTGGCCTATCGCGCCATGGCCCGACCGGGCTTCGAGGCCGACAAATACGCCATCTTCCTGAAGGACGTGGCGACCGGCCAGACCCGCCAGATCGCGGCCAACTGGGATCGCTCGGCCGACACACTGCAATGGTCCGCCGACGGCCAGACGCTTTACACCACCGCCGGCGACGTGGGTCAGACCCGTTTGTTCGCCATCGATACGCGCAACGGCGTGGTGACGCCGGTGACCGGCCCGGGCCATGTCTCGGCCTTCGCCCAGACGCCCTCTGGCTTCGTTTTCGCCCAAGACGCGCTGGATCGACCTTCGGACCTCTGGTTCAAGACCTATCTCGGCCGCGAAATGCCGCGCCGCCTGACCAACGTGAACCCGTCGCTGGACGCCAAGACCTTCGGCGAGGCCGAGCAGTTCAGCTTCCCCGGCTGGAACGGCGAGACGGTGCACGGCTATGTCATCAAGCCCGCGGGCTATGTCGAAGGCCGACAGTATCCGGTCGCCTTCCTGATCCATGGCGGGCCGCAGGGCTCGTTCGGCAACAGCTGGTCCTACCGCTGGAACCCGTCGACCTACGCCGGCGCGGGCTATGCGGTGGTGATGATCGATTTCCACGGCTCGACCGGCTACGGCCAGGCCTTCACCGACTCGATCAGCCAGCACTGGGGCGACCGCCCGTTGGAAGACCTGCAGAAGGGTTGGGCCTACGCCCAGCAGCAGTACCGCTTCCTGGACGGCGACCGCGCCTGCGCGCTCGGCGCATCCTACGGCGGCTATATGGTCAACTGGATCGCGGGCAACTGGCCCGGCGAGTTCAAGTGCCTGGTCAACCACGACGGCGTCTTCGACACCCTCGGCATGGGCTATTCAACCGAGGAGTTGTGGTTCACCGAGTGGGAATACGGCGGCACGCCGTGGGAGAATCCGCGCGGCTATCAGCAGTTTAACCCGGCCAACCACGTTCAGAACTGGCGCGACCCGATGCTGGTGGTCCAGGGCGACCGCGACTTCCGCATCCCGACCGCGCAAGGCCTGTCGACCTTCACCGCCCTGCAGCGTCGCGGCATCGAAAGCCGGCTGGTCTTCTTCCCGGACGAGAACCACTGGGTGCTGCGGCCGGCCAACAGCCTGCAATGGCACAATGAGGTGTTCGGCTGGCTGAACCGCTTCATCGGGCCGGACGCCGAGCAACGCTGACGCGACCATCCGCCCGGTCGCGCGTTCAGGTCTCTTCAAGGAGAGCAGCGCGCTGACCAAGGGGTTGAAAGATCGACTGAACTGGAGGGGCTGGCGCGACGGCGCGCTGGCCCCTGTCGGCGTTCGCGCTCGCGCCTTCGGCGGCTGGGTGCGCGACAACGACCCGGTCTATCGCGCCTTTCGCCATCCGGGGCCGGTCGAGAAAGGCGCGGTGCTGGGCGTGCTCATCCTTGTCGCGGCCCTCGTCCTGTTCCTGATCCTGTTCGACTGGAACTGGCTGCGCGGGCCGATCGGACGCTGGGCCTCGGTCCAGTATGATCGCGAGATCGCCTTGAACGGCGATCTGGATGTAAGGCTGTTCAGCTGGACGCCGTCGGTCACGGTCAATCAGCTGACGGTGGGCGGCCCGTCCTGGGCGAGGGACGAGGACACGGCGCGCGTGTCGCGCATCGAGGCCTCGGCCAAGCTTAGCCAGCTCCTGCGCGGGCGGATCGAAATGCCGCTGCTGGCGATCACCCGTCCCCAGCTGGTCCTGATCGCCACGGAGGACGGCCGCCGCAGCTGGGACCTGAACCCGGACAAGCCCGACGATGGGCGCGGCGCGAACCTGCCGTTGATTGAGCGGCTGATCATCACCGACGGGCGCCTGTCACTGGATGAGCAGCGGCGAGGCATGAGGCTGGACGCTGTGGTCAACGCCCGCGAGGCCGCGGCCTCCGCCGACCCCGGCGAGACCGGCTTCCGCCTGGAAGGCGAGGGCGAGATAAACGGCGCGCCCCTGACCCTGACCATCGAAGGGGGCGCCTTCGTCAACATCCGGCGCGACCGTCCCTATCGATTCACCGCCGAGGTGGAGGGCGCGCGCACCCGCCTGCGCGCAGATGGCGCCATCACCCGGCCTTTCGATCTGGGCCGCTTCCAAGCGAGGCTGGCCTTGCGCGGTCAGGACCTTAACGATCTCTATGTCCTGACCGGCGTGGTTGCGCCCAACACGCCGCCCTATGAGCTGGCGGGCACGCTGACGCGCGACGAGGCCTTGTGGACCTTCACCGACTTCGCCGGCCGCGTCGGGTCGTCGGATCTGGCCGGCGACCTCAAGGTGGACAAGGTCGGCGACCGTCGATGGGTGGAAGCCGACCTGGTATCGCGTTCGCTGGACATAGACGATCTGGCCGCCGTGCTGGGGGCCCAGCCACAGGTCACGCCAGGCGACACTGTGGCTCACTCCGGCGCCCCCGGGAAGCTTCTGCCCGACGCCCCTCTGCAGACCGACCGCCTGCGCCAGATGGACGGCCGCCTCAGTTTCAAGGCGGGCTCGGTCAAGCGCAACACCTTCGCCGTGCGGCAAGTGGATCTGGGCGCGGCGCTGAAGGACGGCATTCTGAACCTGGACCCCGTCAGCTTCACCTTCAGCCAGGGCGAATTGAACGGCACGGCCCGTATCGACGCCACCGACGACATGCCCAACAGCACGGTCGATTTCCGCCTTTCCGGCTATCCACTAGAGGCCATCATTCCCGCGCGGAACGGCGCGCCGACGGTGACGGGTCGAGCGCTGGGGCGCGCCCGGCTGGAAGGGCCCGGCCGCTCTATCAGCGAGTTCGCAGGCCGGTCGAATGGATCGCTGAGTCTGGTCGTGCCGCAGGGGCGGATCCGATCCGCATTCGCCGAAATGCTGGGCATCAATGTCGGCGCGGGCCTGCGTCGATTGTTCAGTGGCGACGTCAGCGAAAGCCCGATCCGCTGCGCCGTCGCCGACTTCACGGTGAGGGGCGGCACGGCGACGGCCCGGACCCTGGTGATCGACACCGACGTGGTCCTGACAAAGGGCGAAGGCACCATCGATCTGGGCTCGGAGCAGATGAACCTGCGTCTAGACGGGGAGACCAAGAAGCCGCGCCTGTTGCGCGTCTGGGCGCCCATCACGGTCAGCGGCCCGCTGCAGCAGCCGCGCATCGGCGTCGACACCGGGGCGGTCGCGGCCCAGGCGGGCATCACCGGACTTCTGGGCGCCTTGGTCGCACCCGTCGCGGCAGTCTTCGCTTTCGTCGATCCCGGTCTGGCCGAGGACGCCGACTGCGGCGGATTGATCGCAGGCGCGCGCTGAGTGGAGCCGAAGGCCCCTTGTGTGCGTATCTGTCGGACTTCGCATGCGCCGAGAGAGGCCAGATGACCCGGAGAGGCGTTTTCGCCGGCGCGCTTGGCGCCCTGACGGCGGCCTGCTCGCCGCTTTCCCTTTTGAACACTCTAGGCCCGCGCGACCGAGGAGCACGGCGGGTGGCGCGCGGCCTAGCCTATGGCCAGGACGCACGCCAGACCATGGATGTCTATGCGCCCACCGATGCGCGTGACCTGGCCGTGGTCGTCTTCTTCTACGGCGGCGGCTGGGATTCCGGCTCGCGCGAGGTCTACGGATGGGCCGCCCAGGCTCTGGCGGCGCGCGGCTTTGTGGTCTTTCTGCCTGACTATCGGGTCGTCCCCCAGGTGCACTTCCCCGCCTTTGTCGAGGACGCGGCGGCCGCGACGGCCAGCGCTGCGGACTTGGCTGCGGGGCTTGGCGGCGATCCCTCGCGCCTGGCGGTGGCGGGCCACTCCGCCGGAGCGCATCTGGCGATGATGATCGCTCTGGACCGCCGCTACATGCAGGCCGCCGGCCGGCCCGATCTGATCAAGGCGGCGGTCGGCTTGGCGGGGCCTTACGAGTTCCTTCCGCTCGCCGTGCCGGCCTCGATCAACGCCTTCGGCCGCGCTCCGGACCCTACGCTGACCCAGCCGGTCACATTCGCGCGTCGCGACGCGCCGCCGCTATGGCTGGGCCATGGCACGGCTGACACCGTGGTGCACGACGAGGATACGGTGATCCTGAATGACCGCATGCGGGCCGTCGGGGGGCGGTCCGAAGCGAAACTCTATCCCGGCCTCGACCACGCCGACCTGATCGCGACCTTCTCGCCCCTTTTTCGCAAGAAGGCGCCGGTCTTGGACGACGTGACAGCGTTCCTGAATCGGGAACTGGGCTAAATCTTCGAGGCGCGGGTCAGCCGAGAAGGGCCGCTTCATGCAGATGGCGGTCCTGCGATGGATTTCAGGCGGGAGCTCCGCCTCCGCGAGCGATCCACCCGTCGATCTGGTCCTCAAGCACGTCCAGCGGCACTGAGCCGGATCCCAGAACGACGGTGTGGAAGTCCTTGATGTCGAAGCGGTCGCCTAGCGCTTGGCGGGCGCGATCGCGCAGCTCCATGATCTTCAGTTCGCCGATCTTGTAGCTGGTCGCTTGGCCCGGATTGGTGATGTAGCGCTCGACTTCCTTTTCGATGTCCCGCTCGCTCAGCAGAGAGTTCTGGCGGAAGTAGTCCATGGCCTGTTCGCGGGTCCAGCGCTTGGCGTGCAGGCCGGTGTCGGTCACCAGGCGCACCGCGCGCCACAGCTCGGTCGAGAGGCGGCCGAAGTCGGAATAGGGGTCCTGATAGAAGCCCATCTCCTTGCCCAGCCGCTCGGCGTACAGGCCCCAGCCCTCGGCATAGGCGCCATAGCCGCCGAACCGGCGGAAGCGCGGCAGGCCCTCGATCTCCTGGGCGTAGGCGATCTGGAAATGGTGGCCCGGCGCGCCCTCGTGATAGCTGATGCCCTCGATCTGGGGCTTCAGCACCTGGGTCATGTCCGACAGGTTGACGTAGTAGATGCCTGGCCGCGAGCCGTCCGGCGCGGGCGAGTTGTAAAATGCGATCGAGGCGGTGGCCTCGCGGAACGGCTCCACCGCCCGCACCTCAAGAGCCGCCTTTGGCAGGGTCGAGAACCACTGCGGCGCGATCTCCATCACCTGGGCCACGAAGGCCCGCGCGTCGGTCAGATACTGCTCCTTGCCTTCGGGCGTGTTCGGATACTGGAAGCGCGGGTCGGTCTTCAGCAGGGTGAAGAAGTCGGTCAGCGGGCCGTCGAAGCCCACCTGCTGCTTGATGACCTCCATTTCGGCCTGGACGCGGGCGACTTCCGCCAGACCGATCTCGTGGATCTGCTCCGCCGTCAGGTCGGTGGTGGTCGAGAGCTGGAGCCGGGCATTGTAATAGGCCTCGCCGTTCGGAAGGCGCCACACGCCGGCGTCGCTGTCGGCCATCGGCCGGACCTCGTCCAGCGCGGCCAGCACGGTCTCATAGCCCTGGCGATACGGCCCGGTCAGGGCGGCGCGCGCCGAGGCGAGCAGACGGTCCTTGGTCGCCTGGTCCGCCTCAAGGGCGCCGACCTTGCGCTGGACGTCGGCCCACACCGGGTTGTCGGCGCCGTCGTCGAAAGGGGCCCCTGTGATGACGGCGCGGGTGTTTTCGATCGAGGGCTCGAAGACGAAGCGCGGCGACACGACGCCCCGCGCGGCCCGGGCCTTCAGCGTATCGGCGACCTGGGTCATGTAGCGGTCCACCGCGGTCAGGCGGGCGACGTAGGCTTCGGCGTCCTGGACGCTGGTGACCCGGTGGTTGTTGATCATGAAGACCGGGATAGAGGTCGTCGGATTGCCGTTGGCGGCGAACTGGAAGCCCCAGTCGCGCCACTGGTTCGCCAGCCGCGCCTGCTCGACGCCATATTCGAACATGCGCCACGAAAGCCGGCTCTGCGCGCTCAACGCCTCTGGGTCGAACCGCGCCTTCATCTCGGCCAACTGCGCCTCCTGCAGAGCGAGGGCGCGGTCGGCTGCCGCTTCGGACACGTCGTTCAGCTTGTCGTAGTCCGTCTTCAGCCCCAGGGCCGTCATCTGTTGCGGCGACTGGGCGATGCGGGCCTGAAATGCCCGTTCGAAGAAGGCGTCGAGCCGTGCGTCCTCGGTCTGAGCCGCCGCAGCGGTCGGCATCGTCTGCGCCAGAACGGCTGAAGGGTGCGCGGCCAGGATCATTGCGGCGCAGGAGGCGAGCAGAAGACGGCGCATCAAGCGGACTCCAGAAGGGAAGAGGCAGAGACCTTCGCCGTCCGCCGCCGTCGTGGCAAGGGCGCCTGTCCAAGCCATTTCCGGAAATCAGGCATGAAAAAGCCCGCTGCGGGGGATACGTCGCAGCGGGCTTTCTCGCTCTCTGAAGGAGCGGACGTTTCCTCCCCGAAACGCCTTCAAGATGCGCTTCAGCGCGTCTCGAGTGGGTTCAAATGACGCAGGGGCGCCCCTGTCGTCAACCAGACCTCGGGCGAATTCCGCCCTTTATCCGACTAAACGTCGATAAGTCACACGCCTGTGTTGATGTTTATCGACGAACCTTCGATAATATCCCGAACTGCGGCCACCATCTGGCCGCGTGGCACGACCCGCTGTCCGGGCCGTTCGGCCTTCCACGCCTCGTTGTCGGCGATGGCGGCGGCGCGGGCGCGGCCGGCGTCCAGATCCTTGAGCGTCACCTGACCCGCCGCGATCTCGTCCCCGCCCAGGATGACCGCGACCGGCGAACGCCGTCGGTCGGCGTATTTCATCTGCGCCTTCATGCCTGCGTGGCCCAGATAGACTTCGGCCGGTAAGCCCGCGCGGCGCAGCTCGGCCACCGCATCCAGATAGTGGCTCATGTCGTCCTGGCTGAAGACGATGACCACCGCCGGGCCGCGCGTCTCGTCCTGGGCGCCGCGTCCCGCCGCGCGCAGGGCCGACGCCAGACGCGAAACGCCGAACGAAAAACCGGTCGCCGGCGTGCGCTCGCCGGTGAAGCGCGCCACCAGGTCGTCGTAGCGCCCGCCCCCGCCGATCGACCCGAACCGGACCGGCCGGCCCTTCTCGTCGGTGGTGCTGAGCAGCAGCTCCGCCTCGAACACCGCGCCGGTGTAGTATTCCAGTCCCCGCACGATGGCTGGATCGAACTGGACCTGGGCCTGGCCCGCGCCCATGGCCGTCAGGGCCCGGTCGATGGCCGACAGCTCCGCCAGGGCGGCGTCGCCCGCCGCGCCCAGGGCGCCGGACGAAGCGATGGCGTCCAGCACGGTCGCGCGGCTGAGGTCCTGCGCCGCGGCGGAAGTCAGGAACGCCTCCACCGCCGTGATCGCCGCGCCCGACAGCTGGGCGCCCTTGGTGTAGTCGCCTGACTCGTCCAGCCGGCCCTCACCCAGCAGGGCGCGCACGCCCTCGATGCCCAGACGGTCGAACTTATCGATGGCCCGGAGCGCCGTCAGACGCTGGCGCGGGTCGGCCACGCCTTGCGCCTCGAACAGGGCGTCGAACAGCTTGCGGCTGGAGACGCGGACCACCGCCTGGCCTTCGCCCAGGCCGGCAGCCTTCAGCCCCTCGACCGCCATGGCGATGATCTCGGCGTCCGCCTCGGGCCGGTCCGAGCCGACGGTGTCGGCGTCGCACTGGACGAACTCGCGGAAGCGGCCGGGACCGGGCTTCTCGTTGCGCCAGACCGGACCGTAGGCGTAGCGGCGGAACGGCTTGGGCAAGGTCTCCCACGACTGCGCCGCGAACCGGGCCAGCGGCGCGGTGTGGTCGTAGCGCAGCGCCATCCAGCTGTCGGCGCCGTCGTCCTCGGGATCGTCCTGCAGCGCGAAGACGCCCTCGTTGGGCCGGTCGGCGTCGGGCAGGAACTTGCCCAGCGCATCCGCGAACTCGAAAGCAGGCGTCTCCAGCGGCTCGAAGCCCCAGCGCTCATAGACCTCGGACACGCGCGCGACGATGCGGCGCTCGGCGGTCAGGTCGCGGCCGCGGCGGTCGGCGAAGCCACGCGGATTGCGGGCGACGGGGCGTGAGGAGGCGTCGGTCATGTCGGGCGCTTAAGCCATCGGCCGCGCGCTCGCAACGCGGCTTAGTTCTGGCGGCGGATCGCGACGCGCCGGCCCAGGGTCAGCGATCGCCACAACCACTCGAACGGACCATACTGGAAACGCGCCAGCCATAGCGGCGACCAGATCAGCTGAAGCGCCCAGACCGCCACGACCAAGGCCCACAGCGCGGGCCAGTCCATCAGGCCGAACCATCCCAGTCCCCGACCGACGTAAAAGATCGTAGTCATGATCAGCGTCTGCGTCAGATAGTTGGTGAAGGCCATCCGGCCGGCCGCCTTCAGCGGCGTCAGCAACGCGCCGGCGCCGAACCGGATCAGCAGGATCAGCACCGTGACGTAGCCCAGGGCGATCACCGGCGCGAACAGGTCGTTGACGGGCCGGCTCATGTACTGCGGGAACGGAAAGTCCTGGGCCAGCATAGCGCGAGCGTGCGCCGCCGCGCCCGCCAGCAGCACGCCGGCGACGACGACCAGCGCCAGATAGGCCCAGACCGGCCAGCGGCCCGTCCAGAACCCAAGCTTGAAGAGTCCCAGCCCGGCCAGCATCAGGCCGATGGTGGAGGGGCCGAAGCCGATCAGGCTGTTGGGCTGAAGCACGGCCCAGGCCTGGAAGTTCTGCCAGGTCCCGGCCAGAGCGCCCTCACGATAGGCGGCGATAGTGGCGCGCACCCCTTCTGCTCCACCCAGGGCCATGCTGGTGCGCACCTCGCTCAGGACGTCGGGCGGCGCATAGGCCAGGGCCGCCATTGCGCCGGCATAGGCCAAGCCTAATCCGAACCAGGTGCAAGCGCCGAGGATCAGCAGGCTGCGCCCGCTCCATGACCGCATGCGCATCGCGATGAAGCCGCACACGGCATAGAGAAACAGCACGTCGCCGTACCAGAACACCAGGCCGTGGATCAGACCGAACAGCGCCAGCCAGCCCAGCCGCCGCGACAACAGGCGGCCTCGGGTCTCATCGCCATGCTCGCCCCCTACGAGAAAGATCGAGACGCCGAACAGCATGGAGAACAGGGCGAGGAACTTGCGCTCGAAGCCCACATGCATCGTCGCCCAGCCCAAGGCCGACCAACCCTCCAGCGGAAACGGCGACAGGTTCGGCGACGGATAGACCGCCATCGGCATGGCGTAGGTAATGACGTTGACCGCCAGTATTCCGAGGATGGCCAGGCCGCGCGCCGCATCCAGGGTGTCGATGCGTGCCCCACCGGGCGCGTTCATCGCGGCTGGCCGCTCATCAGCCCAAGCCGGTCGCGCACCGGTTTGGGCCGAGCGCGGAAGGCCACGAAGGCGGCGATCAGTCCCGCCCACAGGCCGTGACTGACGCCCACCAGCATGGCGATGGGCAGGCCGCCCAAGCCGTAGATCAGAAGCAAGGTCTCCACAGAGCCCAAGGCCTGCCCCAGGCTCTGAGACTGGACCGCGCCCAGGATGACCATCACCAAGGCGACCACCAGCTGCAGCCCGGCCGCCAGCAGCCCGCCGAACAGGATGAAACGCCAGACCACGCCCAGCCGGGTCGATGGCCGATCGTCGCGATCCAGCTCGCGGCGCAGCAGAGCCAGACCGGCCGGCACGGCGATCACGGCGATGATCAGGACGGTCAACCGCCAGTCCATCTCAAAACCGGGCCACCAGTTCGCCGGCGGCCAGATCGGCAGTGTCAGCCACAGCGGCGGCCACAGGGCGCCGGCCAAGGCAGCGATGGCGACAGGCGCGCCGCCGCCGCGCCAGACGACGCCTTCTCGCCCCGGAAGGTCTTGAACCGTGCGGATCATCGGGTCGGCGCCGGCGTCGGGCCGGAATAGTCATAGAAGCCGCGCCCGCTCTTACGCCCCAGCCAGCCGGCCTCGACATATTTCACCAGCAGCGGGCAGGGCCGGTATTTCGTGTCGGCCAGCCCCTCGTGCAGCACGTTCATGATGGCCAGCACCACGTCCAGCCCCATGAAATCGGCCAGCTCCAGCGGCCCCATGGGATGGTTGGCGCCCAGCTTCAGCGCCGTGTCGATCGAGGCCACGTCGCCGACTCCCTCGTACAAGGTGTAGACCGCTTCATTCATCATCGGCGCGAGGATGCGGTTGACGATGAAGGCGGGGAAATCCTCGGCCTCTGTCGTGGTCTTGCCCAGGCTTTCGGCGAAGGCGACGGCGATCTCGTAGGTTTGGGCCGAGGTGGCGATGCCCCTTACGATCTCGACCAGCTTCATCACCGGCGCCGGCTTCATGAAGTGCAGGCCTATGAACCGCTCGGGCCGGTCGGTCACCGACGCCAGCCGCGTGATCGAGATCGAAGAGGTGTTGGACGCCAGGAGCGTGTCCGGCCCCAGCAGCGGCGTCAGCTCGGCCAGAACCGCCTTCTTGGCCGCCTCCTGTTCGGAAATGGCTTCGATGACCAGGTCGGCCTTGGCCGCCTCGCCCAGCGACGAGACCATCGATATCCGCTTCAGCGCCGCCTCGGCGGTCGCCGCATCGACCAGGTCGCGCGCCACGCGCCGCGCCAGGCTGGCGCCGATCACGCCCTGCGCCCCGGCCGACCGCTCCGCCGAGACGTCGTACAGCCGCACCTCATAGCCGCCCAGCGCCACGGCCTGGGCGATGCCCGAGCCCATCTGTCCGGCGCCGAGAATGGATACGGTCTTGATCGAGGTCATGGTCAGCGGCAGGGCGGTTGCGGAGGCGCGCACCTTAGGAACATGGGGGGCGGGCGCAAGCGGAGTCTGTCCTGCGGGGTCAGTAGCCGCCCAACAGACGCAGCAGCGTCACATGCAGGGCCGGCAGCAGATAGCCGCGTACGCCCTGGATCACGATCAAGGCGATGATCGGGGTGATGTCCAGGCCGCCCAGGCTGGGGATCACACGCCGCAGCGGATCAAGGATCGGTCCGGTCAATCGATCCAGCCCATACGCCAGCTGGCCCACGAACCGGTTGCGGGGATTGATCACATCGAAGGCGAACAACCAGCTCAGAATCGCCGAGGCGATGATGGCTATGACCAGAAGGAGCAGCAGGGCGTTGGCGACGAAGAAGATGAAGCCGAGCACGCCGACGATGAGGTTCATGGGGAAATGTCCTTGGGAATCTGCGGCGGACCTTAGCCGAAAACGGCCGCCGGTCTAATCTCCAGATCACCCAGTTGACACCCGCCCCGCCGCCCGCCTATGTCGCGCCTCGCCTGGGGCCCGATCCAGACTGGAAACGGGGCCGTAGCTCAGTTGGTAGAGCGCGTCGTTCGCAATGACGAGGTCAGGGGTTCGACTCCCCTCGGCTCCACCAGGCGCATCTATTTTCCGCAATTATTTCAAGCCTTTGTCGCACCGCCGGTTTAGTTACCCTAACCGCGACCCTAACTCGGAAGCGTCATGACCGCCGGGCGCCCCAACGCTGACCGTTTGGACGCGATGCTCGCCCACGCTGAGCCGGGTGCAGTGCTCGTCCTCAGCAACGCCGACTGGTTCGCCGTCCGAGCCGAACGCGCGCCAAGCGTTGATGATCACGGAGCCAAGGGCCTTATCTTCAGGGGGCGGCAGGTCTATGTGGGCGGTGAGACGCGCCTCATGGGCGCCGCCGAGGCCGCCGAGTGGGGCATCAGGCAGGTTTAGGGGCTTCGGGCGAATGTGTCCTTGGGCGATAGGACGACTGACCATCATCACGCTCACCTGTCGAAACAGTCTGCTCTGAGTCAGACCGACGATCTTCTGGACCGGGTCTGGATTGAGCAGTCCAATCAATCACCGCATTTCCGGCCGCGTCGTTGATATGTTCGGCCCCGAAAGGCAGGCGTGCATCACTTTCTGAAGCGCAGCACGTTCGCGCGGTGCGATTGTTGGCCGCGTCGTAGCTGTAGCTCCGCGTCGAGCCTTCGCCGGAACTGGTGCTGATCAGCCGGCCATGGACATCGTAGGCATAGACTCGGACTTGAGAATGGGCGGGCTCTGCTGGCGAAGCGCAGCAGATCATCGCGATCGCGCAAAAGGCGATTGTACAGGTCCGCATCCCCAGGTCCCCCACACCGACAACTCTACCTTGACGCGTTCCTCGCTCCGAGACAACCTTGTTATGGGGAAGGGGGCAAGAATGAACCATAATCATAAACGCGGCGCGCGCCGTGTGCACGGTCGCGACGTCAGCGTGCTGGCGCTCATCTTGGCGGGCGCGCTCAGCAGTCCCGCGCTGGCGCAGGTTCAGCCCATCCCTCCGGAGTTTTATCAGCTCGACGGCCGAGGGGTGGACCTAGCCCGAGGCACTTTCAACTATTCGACGACCGAGGTGGTGATCGGCCAGCCCGGCGCGGGCGGCCTGGCGTATGGGCGCAGCTATCTCAGGCTCGGCTCGACCTGGCGGAACAACCTGCTGGGCAATCTGACGATCTCTGGCTCGGTCTACACGGTGGCGATCGGCGCGTCGGCCCAGGTGTTCATCTCGTCCGGCCCGGCCTTCAACCCTGTCATACGTGATGGGGCGACGCTGAGCCGCAGCGGCGACATCTTCACCTACACCACCGCCGACGGGGTCCAGGCCCGGTTCCGATTCTACAGCCCGACGACCTATCCGACCAACCGCTATGGCGGATATCCAATGATCGATCTGCGCCATCCCAATGGGGAGCTGCGCACCTACGACTACGAAGAGACGCCCTACTGCACCGTCTGGTGGGAATGGGGCGAGTGCGCGGCGTTCGGCGCCGCCATGCGGCTGACCAGCGTGGTCAATAACTACGGCTACGCCATCAATTTCGACTACGCTTCCAACGACCCAGACATTGAAGGCGTTGAGCAGTGGCTGGATCTGCGCACCGTGCAGGGGCGCAACCTGGCCTATCCCGCCATCTGGGGTCCGTCGGTGACCTACGATAACGGCTTTCGGCCCACGGTCGTGACCGACCAGGACAGCCGCGAGACGCATTACGCCTACAACAGCTGGGGCAGCCTGTCGGGCGTGCGCCTGCCGGGCGACGCCGCGGACACCGTCAGCGTGACCTACGATACGAGCGTGGGCCGGGTCAGCGGGGTGACCGACGCCTCGGGAAGCTGGAGCTACGCCTCCACGGTCGCGGACGGCTTGAGGACGATGATCGCGACCGGCCCGATGGGCCAGCAGATAACGGCCGTGTCCGATGAGCAGACCCACCGCCTGCGCTCGGTGACCGACGCCCTGGGGCGCGAGGCGAGCTATCAATACGACACCGGCGGACGGACGACGCGGGTCACGCGGCCCGAGGGCGACGCGACCGTGTGGACCTATGATGCGCGCGGCAACCGCCTGACCGAGACCCGGCAGCCCACGCCCGGCTCGGCCGAAGCGCCGGTGACGACAACCTGGACCTATCCGGAGGTGTGCGCCAATCCGGTCACCTGCAACCAGCCGACGGCCATGACCGACGCGCGCGGCCATGTCACCGACTACACCTACGATCCTGCGCACGGCGGGATGACCAGCGTCACCGGGCCGGCGCCCACCATCGGCGCTGTGCGTCCCCAGACCCGCATCGCCTATGCGGCTCAGACGGGATCGGGTTTCTCGGCGCCGGGAGGGGCGATCACCCTGCCGGTTTCGGTCTCGGCCTGCGCAACCCTGGCCTCGTGCGCCGGCACGGCGGACGAGGTGCGCAGGACGATCGCCTATGCGGGAGCGGGCGGGGCCAACAATCTGCTGCCCACCTCGACCTCCACGGGGGCGGGCGACGGTTCGCTGACCGCGACCACAAGCCAAACCTACACGCCCTTCGGCGACGTGGCCCGCGTGGACGGGCCGCTGACCGGGACGGAGGATTCGGTCCATTACCGCTACGACACCGCGCGGCGATCGGTCGGCGTGATCGGCCCCGATCCGGATGGCGCGGGCCCTCTCCCGCGCCGGGCCTCGCGCATCACCTACGACCCGGCCGGGCGGGTGGTGCTTCAGGAGGTCGGCACGGTCGTCGGGCTGAGCGAGCCCGACTGGGCCGCCTTCGTCAGTCTGCAGCAGACCGCCGTCGTTCACGATCCCGTGGGACGCCCAACGCATCAGCGCGTCCAGGCCGGCGGCCAGACCTTTGCCCTGACGCAGCTCGGCTACGACGCCGCCGGGCGGGTGGAGTGCGCGACAACGCGCATGGACCCGGCGGCCTTCGCCGCGCCGCCCGCCGACGCCTGCGCCCTGGGGCCGGTTGGCGCGTTCGGTCCGGACCGGATCCTGCGCACCGCCTATGACGCGGTGGGTCGCCCGGTCTCGACGACCTCGGGTCATGGCACGGCCGATCCGATCACAGAGAGCGTGGCCTATACCGCCAATAGCCAGGTCGCCTCGCTGACCGACGGTCGGGGCAATGTCTCGGTGATGGAGTACGACGGCCTGGGTCGGTTGAGCCTTCAGCGCTATCCCAACCCAACGGGCGGCGGGACCTCCACGACCGACTATGAGCAGTACGGCTACGACGCGGCCGGGAATCTGGTCACGATGCGCGACCGGGCGGGGCAGACGACCACGGCGGCCTACGACGCGCTGGGCCGCGTGACCCAGGTCGCCTATCCGGGCGCGACGCCGGACGTGGCGACCACCTATGACCTGCTGGGCCGGCCGCTGACGGTCTCGACGCCCGGTCAGACCCTGACCCAAGGCTGGGATGCGCTGGGCCGGCTGGTCACCGAGACCGGGCCGTTGGGGACGATGGCCTCGCAGTACGACCTGGCGGGGCGGCGCACCCGCCTGACCTGGCCGGACGGCTTCTTCGCGGCCTACGACTACAACCTCGCCGGCGAGCTGACGGGCGTTCGCGAGAACGGGACCGACTGGCCCCTGGCGGCCTTCGCCTACGACGCCCTTGGCCGGCGCATCGGCCAGACCAACGCCAACGGCTCGATCGCGACCTGGGCCTATGACGGGGCCGGCCGGCTGGCCAGTCTGGGCCACGCCCTGGTCGATGCGCCGTACAATGTGACCCTGGGCTTCAGCTACAACCCGGCGGGCCAGATCGTCGCCCGGTCGGTGAGCAACCCGGCCTACGACCAGGCCCCGACAGCGGGGACGACCGCCTACGCCAACGACGGGCTCAACCGGGTCACGGCGGTCGACGGCGCGGGCGTGACCTACGACACCCTGGGCAACCTGACCGCCGCGCCGGGGACGCCGGCCTACGGCTACGACACGATCAGCCGGCTGACCTCGGCGGGGAGTTCCAGCATGGCCTACGACCCGGCCGGCCGGCTGGCCCAGACGACGGGCGCGGCCACGACCCGCTTCCTCTACGACGGGCTGCAGCTGATCGGGGAGTATGACGCCGCCGGAACCCTGGTGCGCCGCCATGTGCCCGGGGCGGGGCTGGACGGGGTGATCGCCTCCTACGAGGGTACGACCTTCGACCGGCGCTGGCTGCTCGCCGACGAGCGCGGCTCGGTCCTCACCCTCAGCAACAACGCCGGGGCCGTCACCGCGCTGAACACCTACGACGAGTACGGCGTGCCGAGGCCGAACAACGCGGGGACGTTCCAGTACACGGGGCAGGTGTGGCTGCCGGAGGCGCAGCTGTACCACTACCGGGCGCGGGCCTACCTGCCGGGGCTGGGGCGCTTTGCCCAGGCCGACCCGCTGGGCTACGCGGCCGGGGCCAACCTCTACGCCTACGTCGGGGCCGACCCGATGAACTGGATCGACCCGCTGGGGCTGATGCAGGAGCAGGACGCCTGGTGGGTGGATGACGTCTGGGTATTCGCGGATCGTATTCGCACGGGTCCTCCGGGCGGGGGCGACATCGTTGGGGGGTGTGGCCCGCAATGGGTGGCACAGGTGTCCACGGATAGCGTCCGCTGCTTGGCGAACCTTGGTCTTGGACGACCCGGGACACATCATCGTCCGGGGCAGCGTCCTGAAGCTGGGTTTTGCGAGGGTTATAGCGATACCCGTCTAGCATCTACTATTGCCGGCTATACTTCTGATTTGGCAACTTTGGCTCGCGTAACCGGCGAAAGATCACCAGCCAGGTTCGTGCCTCAGGCTCAAGGATACTTACAAGCGTTGCGCATTATTGAACTTATTGGAAGTTCGGCCGCAACCGGAGCCGCTTTATGGCTTGCGTATAGGTATGAGGATTATAGCGGAGCAGCGGAAGCTCTTGCCCGCGAACTAGCTGGATCGGGCGTTGCATCCGCTTATCGGCGGCTTCCTGCCTCGATGAGGGGGGCATCTGGAGACCTTGCGACTGACCTCATGAGTCTGATAGTGCCTCAAGGCATAAATATAGAATCCGCTGGACCGTGTAGAAACAGGAACTAATATCGTGATTACATTTTTTATTTTTGCGGTGTATATATATTTGTTTTTCTTGGTTCCAGATAGGATAATATTGTCCACGTCAAGAGACATGGGTTTCAACTCTAAGCTATTTGATGGTAAGTTTAGATATTTTCAGTTTTACCGTGTAGTATTCGTTGCCGTAAGCGCACTTCTGGCCCTAGCTATAATGCTAATTTTTAATAATAAAGACTTATCGATAATTATTATCATTGCGTCTAACATAGCTCTAAACATAATGGACTTTACTAAGATCCAAAAGATCGGATCCAACATTAGGAGCGAAAATCTAGAGAGGGGGGCAACGAGCCGACCTCGACAATAGCATAGACCCAGCTCCTGAAGGCAGCTGGTGCATTCTTCGGGGCTAGGGCAGATGCATTGTGCAACAAACGGCCTCCAGTTGGCCCCAGAACGCCGGCCGAAGCCGAGACGGAAAGCTCCCGCGACCCACCGCTGAGACTGAACGTGTCCCTGCCACAAGCTTGGTCAGTCGGATCGACGCCGCCGCGCGGGCCAACGGCATGACGCGCTCGGCCCTGCTGAGCGTGGCGTCACGTCAGTGGTTGGGCGCGAACGCGCGGCACGGCTGATTGGTATCGGAACGATTGCTTTACAACCTCCGGGGATATAGCAGTGTTCGCCCTGACGCATGGGCCGTGCGCTGCTGGAGGAAAGCGACCGAATGGCTGGAACTTCAGTCACCCTTGATATCTCTACGCGTTTCGTAGGTCAGAACGAAGAGATGTACATCGTTCGGCCGGGTGAGGGCTTCTCACTCTACAACGACTTCATGCGCCATAGGGCCATCTTCCTAGACTTCCCGGACATTCGCCTAGACTTTGCTGCCACCCCGAAAAAGGACGCGTTAAGGCAGGCTGTCGTGCGCTCCATGGAGCTCCGAGAGTGGCACCGTAGGCATCAGCGGGGCCCGGAGCCGTCCCGCGATCCCTCGGATTATGTAGACGCGGCAAAAGGCCGCCGGGTCGGACGCTATGTGGGAGCGGTAGAGCGCCTTTATTACACCCTGAAACCAGGCACGATCGTTGTCGTGCCTGGGCCGGGATACTTCAGCGACGTCTTAATCGGTGAAATCGTCGGCCCGCCCACGACCGTCACAGACGTTTCCCTCTACCCTGGAGAGACACTGCCCGCTCGACGGGTACGGTGGATTGGGAAGCGGCCTAAAGCTCGTTTCAAGGAGGTTCTGAGGGACAGGCTACAAAAGCCCACCCCCCTCATGGCGATTGATCGCAGCGTTCGCCATGAGGTTTTGGAGGCGGCATTTGATCAGTTCGCGATCGGGGAGACATTCAGCGCTCGGCTCCGAACCACAGCAGCCGATTTCAGCACTCTGGACGATTACAACATCCAATCATTCCTGAACTATGTCTCAGGAGTGCTGGCAGCGGTTGAGGAGGAGAAGAGGCCTGCCAAGGCGATGGACATGGCAGCGGCCCTAGAGATGTTGAAGGCGCACCGGGATCTTGTCCCGGAGCTTACATCCAATATCAACTCACCAGGCGCGCTTCGGCTATTTAATAAGAGGATGCTGCCAATTGCAGCCGCTTTGCTTCTGGCCCTCGCCACGTCGGGCGCCTCCATTTCGCCGGCCACCGTTGATATCAAGGTGGTGAACAGTGCAGTCGCCGGCGACGATCCGTGCGCACTGGTGGTGCAGGAACACGTAATGGCGGCTGTCCGGCTGATGGACCTAGATACATGGCATCAAGTTTGCGTTCAGGCGCGGGATGCCGCAAAATCGACTGGACTGGCGACGAGCATCACAGTCGTGAACGACGTGGACACGCCATGACGATGGCCGCAGCAGCGCCGGGCCGGGACAAACCAGCAAGCAAGACGCTGGTCGTCGCTGGTTTCATATCTGCCACGCTTTTTACAACTGTTGCTGGCGGTCTCGTGACGCACTGGGTCGGTATCCGCTCCGTGCAACATCAAGCCCACCTTTCGGAGCGATCTGCGCAGATCGAACGGTTCAGGACTGCGGCCGAAGCCTTTGACCCTTTGGTGGTCGCGTTCGTCAGCGAAGTCCGGGACGGTCGGCTCCGTCAAAGCACCAAGGACGCCATAAAGGCGAACCTCCTTCAGCAGCGAAGCGCTCTCGAGAGCGCTGAAAGTTTGCTTGCTGACCAAGATCGCGATCTCGCCGTGAGCTATGTTGAAGCTCTGGTTGCGGCTGATGCTGGCTCAAAGAGAGCAACTGGCGCTCTCGATTCGCGGGAGTTCGCTCAGGCCGCAGTGCAAATCGCTACGCTGAGACCAAGGCTGGTTAGCGCCCTTCGAAACGGCTAACCCTTAGACCCTAAATTTTGCAAAGGCGCGACCACACCGCGTTGTGCTCCTTCACTTCGCGGATCGTCTCGTCGGTGTCCCGCGACGACCAGGTGATCGGACGGGCGACGGCGCAGTAGGTCGCCGCGCCCTGGATCGGCTCAATCGCGCCGGAACCCGTCATCGTCGCGCAGGCGCTCAGGATCGGCGTCGCGGCGAGCAGCATCGACGCGAGCAGCAGTGGCTTCCTTGACCGCATGACCGGCCTCCTTTCGTTTTGAGGTGACTGCAGACGCGCGCCCGTCCTTGCGGCCCTCGCGGAAGATGAAGAGGGCGGCTAGGCCGGCGAGGGCGCCGGCGGCACCCCGGATGCCGAGCAACCGCCAGGCGGCGTAGATGAGGCCCACCCCGCCGACGAAGGCGACCGGGAAGGGGACGTGTTCGATCAGCCAGTTCATCGGGCCCAGGCTCCGGTCTTTCCGTGCAGCCACGACAGGAACTGCCCGACCGTCTTGCCGCGGAGGATTGAGGGGTTGGCCGCCGTCGCTGCCGGGCCGGCCAGGCTTTCCGCGCTATCGTTGACGTCGGCCTTGATGACTTTCGCGGCGACGCCTGGTCCGAAGAAGTGCGCAGCGTAGAGGCTGGCCTTATTGATCGGGATGCCTTGCCGTTTCAGGTAGTCCGCGTTCTTGGCCGTGAATGTCTTAGCCCTCGCCAACTGCTCGGCCTCGCTTGGGCGTAGCCCCCCGAAGGCTGGTCGCGCGATCAGGCGACCCTTGGCGTCGCGCCCCCACGAGCCGCCCTCGCCGATCCATGTGCTCTGGATGAACTGGTATAAGCCGGAAGCGGTGCTGGTGGGCGCCTGGACATAGGGCCGGTTGTTGCTCTCGATCTTGCTGAGCATCGGCCAGTAATCGTCAGGAATTTGGCTGAGCGGAACCTGAGGTTCCTCGATGCCAGCCAGCCGCGCCAGCTCACGCAGCTTGCCGACGGTGTCGTTGCCAGCCCATCCGTCTTCCTTCAGGCCGAACGTGCGCTGAAACAGACGAACGAAGTCGTCGTCGCTCATGATGCTCATGGCGCTGTCTCCAGATTGTGAGGATGGATTTGGCCGCCAGCGTGAGAGGCTGTTCCGGTTCAACCGGAGGAAGCCATGGGCAAGGCCAAGGATTTGATGATCGAGACCCACCAGCTCCGGAGGGTCGCGGAAGCGCTGGGGATTGAGGTCGCTGAACTGGAAGCCGCTGATTACGAGGTCGAGGCGGACACCGATCGAGACGGCAACGTCATTCGAACCTTCATCATCTGGCACGATGAAGTGCCGGACGGGGTCGACCTTGACCCCGGCAGTGAAAATGAGACCACGATTATTTTGCCCGATGATCCAGACGGGCCTGATTGATGAGCCGATCCCGCCGCGCTGTTCAGAATATCCGCAGGCGTCAGCCCGGCCCGTAGCTCATGGCCGCGAGGAAGGCCGCGACCGCTACGATCAGCAGGCCAGCACCCGTCAGGATCGCGATCCGACCTCTACGCTTGGACTGCGGCTCGTCACGGGGTGGCAGGGCTCCCATCGAGGCCGGGGGCAGGCGCATCGCCGCGAACTTCACAGGCCCATCGCGCCCGAGCAACGCGACCATCCGCAACATCTGAACGGTCCAGGCCGGGGGGTTTCGGTCGGCCTGGACCCATTGCAGCAGGGCGAGGGTCACGCCGAGGACCGCGGCGGCCGACATTGGAGCGACGAAGCTGATGCTGCTCGTCTCGATGAGCTTGCCGGGGAAAAGCAGGGTCACGCCTCGGATGAAGAATACGATGGCCGCACTGCGTGTCAGCCATCGCCAGGCCCAATGGAGCGTCTTGATCTTGTCGAAGTCGGGACCGAGCAGGCGACCGATCTCGAGCAGGATCATGCCCGAGAACATCCAGATCAGACCGGCGACGGCGGCGAGCAGGTTGCCCATCTATTTGCCCTCTTGGTTCATGGCGGCTTTGATGATGCGCTGGCCCATGGCGAAGATGCCGCGCGGGTCGTTCGTGGCGGTCCAGCCGAGGACCAGGGCCACGCCGCGCATGTCCAATAGGGGCAGCACGGCGAGGATGACCGGCCGGGTCAGCGCCTCGGCCACGATGGGACCGGCCAGCAGGCCGAACCCGAGCCGCCACCACGCCTTGACCTGGGCGCCATCGGATCCAGCCCTTGCGGAGTAGGCGGTCATCAGACCGTGCAGGCCCGACAGCAGGCCGCCGCACAGGCCCCAGAACGCGGGCCACTCAAGCGCGCCGCGCAGTAGGTCAATCATCCGCCCCTCCAAAGGAACAGCCGGTTACAGGTGCACTCTCGGGCGGCAGGGCGAACTCAATCGCGGCTGAAGTTCAGCAGGACGGTGATGAAGGCTATGACGCGCCACGACAGCCGGACGCCGTCGACGGCCATGGCCTCCAGAAAGATCACGTCGGCCTTCAGCTTGGGCACGCGCCGGTCTGAGCGCAGGAGGTCATGCACGATGCTGGCGCGGGCAAGCTTGCGGGCCAGGCGTCGTCCCCAGCGCAAGCGCTGTGTCCAGACCGGGAGGCTGGCCAGGTCGGTGCAGAAACCCTCCGGAGCCTCGACCACCCATCCCGATCCGAGATAGCCGATCTCATATGCCAGCGGCGTGGTGAGGCAGACTTCCGGCCGGCCGTTGCGCATCTTGCCGGTCAGCTCGTAGCGGGCCTCGGTGAAGCGGCTCATTCCGGCCAGCCATTCCGCCATTCGAAGGCCGTCAGGTCTTCGGCCTCGGCCGCCGCATCCTTCAGGCCACGGGCATGGAAGGTCAGGGCGGACTTGAACGCCACCCCGGCCTGAAACAGGGCCAGCACCTGATAGGCGTCCAGCGGGACCAGCTGGTTGTCGGCCGTGATCCAGACGAAGTCCTGATCAGGGTTGGCCCACCGCAGATTGCCCGGCTCCGCGCCCTGGCCAATCGCGCCCACGGCCAGTTGAGCCGCGCCCATGATGTTCTCCCGATCCGAGGGACGAGACTGGAAGCGGTGGCCCATGAAGGTGAAGCCGCTGTCGATCCGGCGGTCCCGCTCCCGGTCGATGTCGCGGCTGACAGTTTGAACGGTCGGGACCGCCGGTGCGGCCAGCAGGCCCGGGGCCGTGCCCTTGGCGAACGACAGGGACCGCGCCAGCGGTGCCGGGAGGCCGACCGGGAACAGGGACTGATCTCCCTCGACGCCCGACAGCGCTTCCGCCACCTGACTCAGCAGCAGGCCGATATGGCGTTCGACAGACAGGCGGTCGGTGAAGGTCTCGGTCATATCGTCCTCACGTGGTGGAAGAAGCGCGCAGCGTGCCGTTGATGGCGATGTCGCTGGCGGCGACGGCCGATCCGCTCAGGCGGCGCGTCTGGAGTTCGTATGTGATGTTCGGGCCGGACTTGGCGCCCAGCAGCCCGTCGAAGCCGATCAGGCCCGTCCAGATCGTGCCGCTGCTGTCCCAGGTGGCGCCGAAGCTGGTCGTGGACCCAGCGATGACGGCCCCGCCCGAGAGGTCGTATTCCAGCCAACGGGCCTCGCCGTTCCAGGAGCCCGACTCTGACGCGAAGCTCCCCCCGAACAGAGACAGGTCGAAGTCGAGATACGGATTGACCGGGATGCGTGAGGTGACGCTGTAGGTGGACTGCCAGGCTGTCGAGGCGCTAAGGCCGATGAACCCCTCCAGAGGCTTCGTTACCGGCGCCCGGTCCATGCTGGTGACGTTGGTGTTGTCGAAGACGTAGGGCGAGTTCGTCATCCGCCCGTTCAAGCCGTTCGCCGTGGTCATGGCGCTCAGGGCGATGGACGACGGCCCCCACCACTCCAGCAGGTTGCTGGCGGCGCCGAACGGTGAGCCCAGCGCCAGCACACGGCGTAGGGAGCCGATGGTGGTCTGAAGGGTATCGGTCGCATCATCGAAGACGGTGTTGTCGCCCCAGTAGATGAAGGGCGCATCGATGGCGGCTGCTGAGCCGAGGCTGGACGACACTAGCCGGAAGCGGGCGGGCTTTCCGCCAGACGCGGCGGCGATCAGCTCGAACTTGGCGAGCGCCTGGCCGGTTTCGAGATCCACAATGGCCAGGCGCTGCTCTGAAACGCTCGCGGCCAGGTCACGCTGGGTGGCGTCATCGCTCCAGTCCGTGGCGACCGGGCCGCTGTTGACCTTGACCCTGGACCAGTAGGCCGGAACCCCCTGCGTATCGATGACGACGCGAACGCCTGTGGTGCCCTCGGGCGCAGGGAAAGCCGACGTCGATCGCTTGCGGGTCCAACTGCCTGTGTTGAACGAGACGAACTGCGCGATCTGAAAGCTTGGAAGGAAGCTGAGATAGGCGAAGCCCCCGCTCAACTCGGTGTCGATCGACAGGCCTTTCACATCACCGGGGCCGCACGGGATCACGTCCGACACATAGGATCCGGTGCCGAAGAAGATGCTGCCCTGGGCCGAGCCGTGAGCGACGCTGAGGGGACCGCCAGAGTTGACATGCCAACCCTCGGTTCCCTCGATCGCACCTCCGTTTCTCACGAGGTTCGGCGTCGAGGCGGACCGCGCGATGATCAGGCTGTCCGCCTGCTCCCTCAGAACAGTCTCGCTGGCCTGAAGCGCCTCCAGAGCGGCGAGTTCTTCCTCCAGCGCCACCAGAGAAGGCGCGGTAGGGATCAGGTCTCCAGCGACAAGGCCAGGGGACAGGTGGGGGCCGTCCACGACTCGCGCAGAAGAGCTATCGCCGCGTCGGTTGGTCAGCCCGATCCAATACCACCGTCCAGGCTCCACACTGATAGGGACATCGGTCGTGGTCGGAGGCCAGATTCCTGCGGACTTCCAGCCGATGGCCGGCGGCGGCGTGTTGGGATCGGTGCCGTCGGGGACTTCCCAAAACTCGACTAGCACTGTCGTGACGGTCGGGTTGCTGACGACGATCGACAGGTCGAAGCCGGGCACCTGACCGCCGGGCACCGGGGGCCGAGGCGTGACCGTCACGTCGCCGGGTTCGGGCGGGCTGACGAAGGTCGGGTCCGGCGGCGTAAGGTCCGGATATGCCGGCAGCTCAGTCGTCTTGCCGAGCGCCAGTGGGTGCTTGCTATCTGTCTCGGAACGGAAGGCGACGCGGACGATGCCGGTCTTCGGATCGTATCCCCGGCTCAACACTATGCACTTCACGCCGTTCAGCACGAAGTTGGGCTCGTTGATGGTGAAGCAGTCGCCGCGTTTCAGCTGACGCAGGTGCGGCTTGAGCGGGATCGTCCCGCTGAAGGGTTCGCGCGCGTCCAGGATGTCGTAGGCAGCCAACTCCGCCGCCTGCTTCACGGATGGGACGAAACGATAGTCGATCAGGTCGGACCGACGCCCACCATCCTCTGTCACATAAGCCGGAAAGCTCACCGGCGCGGCCGGCGTCGCCTGCCACTTGTGCGCCGCGCTCATGAACCTAGGCGTGATGGTGTTTAGACGGTTGAAGCGGCTCGCCCCGGTATCAAGCTCGATCGCGCCCGCAGTATCTTGGCGGGTGATGGTGACGATGGATGGGCGCGGGGCCCCTCGGCTTACGCAGCTGATCTTGCCCGCGTGCCTGGCGCGCACGGCGCCGCCGGCTTGCAGCATCTGGTCTAGCACCGACGAAACGTCCTCAGACGTGTCGGGCCAAGCCGCGATCTTCCAGCCGTTCGCGTCAGCGGTGTTGGCCGCATCCACGAAGGCCGGGAAATCTATGCCGCGCGGCGAGACGCCGACGCCACCGACGATCTTGCCATTCTCCACCATGCCCAACGACCAGTTCAGGGCCGCGATGATGGGGTTTTCGATCCAGAGGTAGGTCGAACGGACGCCGAGCCGGCACGCGCCCATGCCGCCGGGATAAGTGCTGTCGTAGCGAGGGTCGTAGCCGTAGATGCCGTCGATGACCGACAGCGGCTTGGGCTCCGCATTGCCCGGATAGACGCTGAGCTTGGAGTCTTGCGTCAGGGTCCACAGATCGCATGCCTTGCCAGACAGCCTGTAGGCTGCGCCCCACATTGGCATGGCTGGGCCGGACATGGGCGGCAGAGACAGCGCCGTGTCGGGCTGCGCGCCAAGGCGCCACGACCGATACATCTGCCCATTGCGCGAGCCGGTTGCTGATCCCCCATTGGACGCGAACGTGATCGGCACATCATCGGCCGAGAAGCTTACGAACGCGCGGACTGGCCCAGCGCCGGAAAAGACGTGCACGAAGCTCTGCGCGTGGTTGTCCTTACCCCACTCGTCCCGGTGAATGATCTTGCCGGTGACGCCCATCCGGCCAAAGAGGAAGGGCGTTGGCTGATCGGGGTTAGACGTCCAGTCGGTCGGGTTTGCAGAGGCTTGAGACTTCGGCTTGTCCAGCAGGCCGCCGACAGCCATCAGCCCGGCGCTGGCCATTTGAAGGCTGGAAATGCTCGCGGTGCCGATGCCCGCGATGCCGATGGCGGTGACCTGAAGCCCAGCGATGGCCCCGACACCGGTCGCGATCAGGACGGCTCCCCCGATGATGGCGCCGGCGGTTTTCAGGGTCTTACCCATCGATCACCCTCCATGCCATCGGGTCGCCGCTCTCGTCCCGGGCAAAGCCGGTGATGTCGGTCATGATTTCGGCCGTTCCGGTCTCTTCGGTAAAGGTCAGGGCTGTGCCGTTTCCCAGCCAGATGGCGAGCGAGCCGAACCGATGTCCGCACTCCAAAGCCACGATGTCCCCGACCCCCGCCATGGCCGGCGCGATGCGCGGTAGACCGAGGCTGTCCAGGGTCTCAAACAGGGTCTTGAAGCCGAGGGATCGAAGCACCTTCAGGCCCTCGGCTTCCGACCGGTAGCGGAGCTTGCGGGAGAAGGGGACGCGGACATTCATCTGGCGCAGCGCGTGCAGAGCCATCATGCAGCAGTCTCGCTTGCCGGGCTCGTAGGGCTTGCCCCGGAAACGGTCGATGCAGCCCTGCGCGGCTCGCAATCGCATGCGGGCGCGGGCGGGTCGGTATTGGCTTCTGGTCATAGGGAATTGCCGAACCCTGGACCGGAGCCGGGCACGCCGTAACTCCCTCCGCCGCTCATTCCCGATGGCGGGTTCTGGCGCCAGTAGATCTTCCGCCCGACGCCGGTGACATGGCTCATCCCAAGCTCCCCCGGCCAGATGTCGCGGTGAGCGGAGTCTGACAGTCGGCGGTCCTCGTTCGGCTCGTTCAACAGAGCGTCCTCGGTTTCGCACTCCAGGATCAGCTCGTTGCGCTCACCTATGACGAACCGGGCAAAGTCCACCTCACCGGAGAAAAGCTCGTCCGGCTCACCCCACAGGGCGCCGGTATCCGGATCGATGGCGCAGTCGAAGACCTCGATCCGCGAGCCCTGATGCTCATTGCCGGCCATGGCGGCCAGGGCGGCCTCACCGTCCGGGTAGAAGCCCAGGTCAACCCGAGTGGTCTGGTTGTCGATGCCGTCCTCGAAAGGCGGCAGATCGGCCAGGACGCCGTAGGTCGGGTCTCTCTGCAGGAAGACCTCCGAACCCCAGACCACAACCCCGCCTGTCGTGAGGCGCAGTGTGAAAGCACTCGTGGTCCAGCGGAGGATTTGGGTCAGCCAGACGGCCTTGCCGGACCGGCCGGCGATCGCTGCGCTGTCCACTACTCCCGCTCCTCGACGGTGAAGCGCAGCCAGACCAGCTGATCCACCCCGACCCGAAGGCTTTCAGGGTCAACCGTGGCCCAGCCCTCAGCCTTCGGAGCGGCGATGGCGACCGCGGCGTTATTCGCCGGCGGAACCCGGATCATCGTGCGCAGCGGCACGGCGACATTGCCCGAACCATCGGCGGTCGCCGCAGCACTCGTCTTGTAGGCGAACCACTGTGCGCTGACCTGAAACGACAGCCATTGGCCCTTCCGCAGCACATAGCCGGGCGTCAGACCCTTGAGGTTCAGCGTCCGGCCCAGCTGGCTCCCGCCGTTGATCTGCGGCGCGCCAGGATTGCCTATGACAAGACCGGGCTGAAGGATGTCGATGACGACCGTTTCGTCCTCGGAAAGGATGTCGTCGAACGCCAGCGCCTGCACATAGGTCATCGCCGGCATGTCGATATCCCAGGCCCAACGGGTGCCGGGGCGAAGATTGCGCCCGACCGAACCGCCATAGGCCGGGCGGGTCTCGTTACGCGCGAAGATCGGCCGGGGCGTCATCGACGACGGCCCCGGTGAGGACGGTAGGATATGAGGCATCTATCGTCTCTTTCGTCCGACCGCAGAGGCCTGCTGTTTGGCGGTCTGGCTCATCGTCAGTTTCGGGGCGTCAGCCATGGATCGGCCGTAAGCACGGTTCTCAGCCCCTCCTGTTTCCGCCTGGATTTGACGCCAGAACTCCGGCGTGAGCAGGTTGCCCTGAATGACGTAGGTCGCACCCGTTGGCCCGAGGTCTTCTCCCGGACGTCGGACGTTCACCATCTCGCCGGGCGTCAGGCGCATCGACACGAGCTTGCTGTCGATCCCGCCGGCGCCGCCGACCTTGAACGACCCGCCTGTCGAGAAGCCGGGAATGCGGCTGAAGAACGAGCCGATGGTCTTGCCGATGCTGCCGAGGTTGAAGCCGCCGGCGCCGCTGCCAGACCTGTCGAACAGCGAGCGACCGATGTCCTTCAGCCCATTGCGGAAGGCGTCGCCGAGGAGCCCCTCCAGCAGTCCCTTCCAGTCGCCGCGGAGAGCGCTTTCCATGCCCCAGGCGAAGCTGTCGGCGAAGTCCTCGCGAGCGTCGTGGATGGCCTTTTTCATCCGCTCCATCGCCTCGTTGAGGCGCTGAATGCCGGGATTATCACCGATAGGCGTGAGACGAGACAGCGGCCGGATCGATAGCCCCTCAGCGTCGAGGCCAGCACTGTCTTCGGCAAACTTTGCGTTCAGGCGCCGGCGCGCCTCAGCCAGGAATTGCGGATCGAAGCGGCCGGATCGTTCAGCCTCGTCTAGATCCGAACTCTCTTTCCGGAACTCCAAAACCAGCTTCTCGCGATCAGTCAGCAGGTCCCGCATGATGCCCTGCACGCGGCGCTGTAGGTCGGCGAAAGCGTCGCCAGCCCTTTTGGTGGCCTTTTCGGCAGGATCGACGAGCGTTTCCTGAAGCTTGCCCATCCACTGGCCGATCTCTTCGACCATGTCCGGCACGTAGCTGTTTCCAACGACGCGGTCATAGAGCGTGAAGAAAGCGTCGCCGACCTCTTTCGCCTTGTTGCTCACCCAGTTGAGGATTGAACCGAGACGATCCTGAAGCCAGGTCTTCACGCCGTCGTAGAGCCGGCGCATGGCTTCGACCGTCTTCGGTGCCACCGTCTCGAATGCGCGCCAAATCCCGCCCAGCACGCTGGCGACTGCCGAACCAAGCGCGTTCCACATCGTCGACCAGTCGCCGCGCAGCAGCGCGCCGATGGCTCGGAAGACGTGGCCAAGCGCTTCGAACAGGCCGCGCACGACCTCCATCACCCCCGCGAAAACCTCTCCGACGATCTGGCCGAAGAAGCGGAGGGCCGGGACGACATCGCCGCTCTCGCCGCCAAGCAGTTGACCGATGAGCCTGCCGAACTCCACGAAGGCTGTCTTGGCAGCCTCGATGACAGGCATGATCGTAGGTCCGACGGCTTCGATCACGGCGCTGCCGAAGGCCTTGAGCGCCGGAATGACTTGGTCGCCCCAGATCAGGAAGGCCGCCGCGACGGCAGCAACGGCGATCCCGATCGGTCCGAGCAGGGGCACGATGCTGGCCAGGACGCCGGTTCCGCCGAAAGCCGCCATGAGGGTGCCCCACGCGGACACCATCTGGCCCACCACGATCAGCACGGGCCCGATGGCAGCGGCCAGACCAGCGAAGATCATTCCGAACTGCAGAACCTGCGGGCTGAAGGCCGCGACACGCTCCAGGCCCTCGGCAAGAGCCCGAACCACCTTAGTCACAAGGTCCAGCAGGCCGCTGTTGCCGATGGCGATGGCGACCTCTTCGAACGCGCCGCCGAGTTGCTCGAGCTGGCCGGCCAGACCCTCCATCCGCTTGGCGGACTGGGCAGCCGCATCGGTCGCCTCAATCCGTGCAGCAATGTTGTCCAGCCCGGCCGCGCCCTGGTCCATCAAGGCGATGGCGGTCCGCATGGAGTCGGTGCCGAAGATGCGGCTGAGCACCTCGGTCTTCGCCTTGTCCGAAAGGCCACCGAGCTTGTCCTGCAACATCTGAGCGATGTCGGCCATCGGGCGCATCGCGCCAGTCGCGTCATGGAATGTCAGGCCGTACCGCTCCATCATGGCGGCGGCCTGCTTGGTCGTCGGGACCATGCGCTGCAGGAAGGTCTTGAACGATGTGCCGGCGTCCGAGCCGGAGGCGAACAGCGGGCTGGTGGCCGCCAAGACGGTGTTGAAGTCCTCGAACGTAACGCCGAGGTTCGCCGCGACGCCGCCAGCCTGACCGATGGCGAGAGTGAAGTCGCCGAAGTCGAGCTTGCTCTCGTTCACGGCGCCGGTGATGCCGTTCACGATCCGGGGCAGGTCTTGGACCGTCAGCTTGAACTGCGCCATGCTGTCGGTGATCGCCGCGGCAGCCGGGTCAAGCTCGGTACCTGCGGCGGCGGCCAAATCCACCGCCGCGCGCGCGGCACCTCCGAGGATGTCTTCGACGGACACGCCGCTCTTGGCCAGCATGTCGATGGCGTCGGCCGCCGTACTGGCGCTGAAGACGGTTTCCCGCCCGATCTCGCGCGCCAGGTCAGACAGCTGGCGGAAGGTGTCGCCAGCCGCGCCAGTCGAGATCGAGACGCGGTTCATGGCGGTTTCAAAGTCGGCGGCCGTCTTGGTGACCGCCACGCCGAGACCAAGAACCGGCAGAGTGATCGCCGTCGACATCGTTTTGCCGAGGTCGCCGATCTCCTTGCCGATCTTCTGAAACTCCTTCCCGGCTTTTCGGAGCTCCTTCTGGGCCGCCGTCAGGCCACCCTCAAAGGCGGCCGCATCCAGGCCGAGGACGACCTTCAACGCGCCGATCGTGGCTGCGCTCATATGGCCTCCTTGCCAGGCGCGCCCGGCTGGTTCTGAATAGAGAGATGAAATCGCTTCTGATCGCCGCCGGCCTGATGGCCTTCGTTGCCCCCCAGCAGACTGTGCCTGGCCCAGGGACCGCCCAGCTCGCAGCCGCTCGCGCGGCGCTCGATGAGCGGTTGCTCGACTATCCGTCTGCTCGGTTTCGGGAGGTCCGCGGGAACAACATGGTGCTCTGCGGAAACGTCAACGCGAAGAACAGGATGGGCGCGTACAGTGGCTGGACGCGCTTTGCCGTTTTCCACAGCGACGGCTCTTCGTCCGTGTACATGGACGGCGAGGGATCAGGGACGATTATGGTCGATGGGTTCTGCGGAAGCGGTGTCTTCGACGGCAGGGACTACACCGATCAGCTGCGCCACCGCTGAGCCCCCAATCAGTGACGCGCCTCGCGCATGGCCGCAAAGACACCCTTCATCTGATCTGCCGACTGCAAGGCGACCTGGACCTTCTCGCCGGTGATGTCCTCCAGAGACGGCATCCGCTTGACGCGCCCCAAAGCGGCAGTCGTCCACGCCGCCCAGGCCATTTCCTTATGCGCGTGGTCCTGAAGGTCTCGAAAGGCCTTCAGGACCAGCGCGAAGGTTCTGGGCGTCTGGCACCAGAACTCGGCCTCAGGACGACCGGTCCGGAACCAGGCTGTGAGCGCTACTTCCCAGTCCCAGCTTTGCCGGGAGCCGTCTGAGGGGAGGCGTCTTCCTCCCCTCCGGCTGGAAAGGACGCCTTCATGCCGTCGACGACGAGAGCCGCAGCTTCCTTCAGGCCCAAATCCTGCATTACGCGGCCGGCGTCATGCACGGTAAGGCCGGGATGGTGCTGGATGAGGCCCGCCCAGAACACCGCCCGGATAGACCGGACGGAGCTCAGGTCGGCGTCGCCGTCCATCAACCCTGCAACGTGGGCCTCGGCCTCGCAGAGGGCGTTCAGGTCCAGCAGGAAGGTATAGTCCTTCCCGCCAGCCTGGAACGGCACCTCGCCCTTGATCGATTTTGCCATTCGATCAGGCCTCCGTGTAGACCGGCAGGCCAGAGACCTTCATCGGCAGCGAGAAGCGGCGAACGCTGTCGACTTCGATCGCTTCGCCCGGCTTGCCGGTGACGATTGCGTCGAAGTCCTCGGTCGAGCCGTCCGGATAGTCGATGCGGAACCCCTGGACATTGTCGTCGAGGAACAGCGCCGACGCCTTGGCGTAGGCGGCCGGGGTGAAGTTGAACATCACGTTCACCTCGCCGCCGTCACGCAGCGTGCCCTTGAACTCGCGAGTGCCGTTCGGGCTCTTCAGGTGGGTCACATCCACCGTCTCGCGGGTGGGGTTCGGCGGGGTGATGGACACGGCCTCGCCGACCTCGGCGTAGACCGCCGGCGTCACGCCGGCCGCCGACGTGCGGTGCAGGAAGGCCGAGCCAAGGCCGATAGTCGCTTCAGAAGCAGCCATGACGTTCTCCTTTATGAGGTCGGGCTGAAGGACACCCGGACGTCTATCCGGGTGCGGAAGAGGGTGTTGGGGGCGTCGCCGAACTGGCCGCGTTCCTCGTCGAGGACCACCGCCCCTTGAAATTTCATCCCGCCGATCACGGCGCCGATGCTGGGAAGGGCCTGTTTAAAGGCTTCTCCGATGGCCTTTGAGCCCAAGAAGGTGACGGCCCAGCCGTCCGCCTGGACCCGCGCCATGACCAGACCGCTCGGGCCGCCCAGATGCCAATCAGGCGGCGCATCAATGAGGTGGAGCGCCAAGGACGGCGCGCCTTCGCGCACGCCCCACTGGATACGATCGGCGACGAGGTCCGTCAGCGCAGTATTTGCGGCGAGGTGGGCGCGCAGAGCCTCTTCCATGTGTCAGCCTTTCCCGGCACGCTTGGCCCGGCGCTGCGCGCGGGCGCGCGCCTTATCGATCTCCGAACCCAGCGAATCCTTCACCCGCTCAAGGGTGAGGCGCTGTTCCTGATCCCAGGCGGGACGGCCGTAAGGCTGCGGCCCGTGGTTCTCGTTGCCGAACTCCTGCTGGATCGCCTGCGGAGGCATGCCGCCTCCGACCACTGATACGCCCGCGTAGGTTTCGACCGTGCTGCTTTCCGGGAAGTGCTTCTTGGAGCCCTTCTGCCGTTTCGTCCCGGTGTGGATGGCGTCACGTAGGTCTTCGCGTCTTTTCGGCGCCTTGTCCTTCATGACCTCGGCGACAGGCTCAAGCGCAGCTAGACCGGCGCGGCGAAGGATGTTGCGGGCCGTCGCCTTGCTGAACTCGCCCAGCGCGACGTCCATCTCCTTGAACCCCTCCAGCTTGACCAAGGGCTTCACTGAGGGCCGGGCACCTGCTGGGTGACCGCGTGCAGTTCGACCACATCGTCGAATGGGCGGACGTCCTGAATGTCCCAGTCCGACCCGTCGAACATGATCTTCATCGAAAGGTCGACGGGTCGGGGGTAGATGCGGAACACGCCCCGGCGAGAGGTGTCGGTGCCGGAGTTTGCGAGAAACTCCTTGCCGCCCGGAAAGGCGACCTTGGCCCAGACACGGGCCACCAGCTGCGAAGTCTGGACAGGCGCTCCGGCCGCATCTCTCCCGGTCCCGGTCGGCCTGACCAGATCGATCAGCTTGTTGAACTCGCCGGGGTCCATCAGGCGGCCTTGGACTTACCCGAGGCCGGCGCCTTGGGCTCTGCCTTCAGGACGCCGGCCCGGTCGGCCGCCACGGCGCGGTCGTTGCTGATCTCGCCGCTGAATCCGGCAGGATATTCTTCGTAGGAAGTCGCGCTGGTGGGCCAGCGCCAGGCCTTCGCGAACTCGACAGGCTTCATGGGTTGATGTCCCTGAAAGGAGCGAGCAGCGCATTCACGCCGAACGGCAACTCGGTCACGGATAGGTTTCCGGTGTTCACCGGAAGGCGGTTTCGGAACCACATGGCGATGAGCAGAAGCGCCGCCTGACGCAGTTCCGACGGGTGGTCCTCGCCGTCGATGAAGGCACGCCCGGTGAGGCGGCCGATGTAGGCCTCAGCCGCCTCGATCAAATCCCTGATGAACTGATCCTCGTTCGCCTCAGTCACTCGCAGATTGGCCTTGGCCTGTTCCAGACTGACGAGGCTCATGGATCAGGCCTTGGTCTCGGCCGCCTTGACGGCCTTGTTCTCGGGCGCGCCGGTCTTGGCCTGGGCCGCCTTGACGGCCTTGGCGTCCAGATGCCCGGCGGCGACGGTGCCCTTGGCGATCAGCTTCTCGCCGTAGGCCTTTTGGATGCGGTAGTGGTCGCCCTCGACGTGCGAACCCTCGGCGTTGAGGTGCTGCTTCAGCGCGGTCACCTCGATCTTGCCGTCTTCGGTCTTCTCGGTCTTCTCGGTCATGTCGCCCTCCTCAGGCGGATAGACGGGGACCGGCGAACCGGCCCCGTCTTCAGGTGGATCAGGCGGCAGCCAGGGCGCCGGTGATGAAGGCCGGCGGGCGGTAGACCGTCAGGGCCAGGCGTTCTTCGGCGCGCACCGTGATGGCGTTGCGAACGAAGTTGTCCTTGTCCTCGGTCGAGACCTCGACGCCGGCGTCCTCGCGATCCCATATCTGGGCGGCGGTGGCGAAGGCGCCGACGAGGAAGGAGCCGGCGGCGATGGCGTCGCTCTCGACCACGCGCAGGCCCCACAGACGCTGTTCGGCGCCGGAGGTGAACGCGGAGTAGAGGTAGCGGCCGTCCGCATCCTTCAGCAGCTCGATCTTGGCCCAGTCTTCCGGATTCAGGACGACGCCGTCGGCCGGCAGGAAGGCCTTGCGGGCCTGCAACTTCGCCCAGCGCAGTCGGTCGACGAAGCTGGTCGAACCGGCCGGGATGCCGGTGGCGCTGAACGCGGTCGCCTGAGGGATAATGCCCTCGAGGTTCTGGCCGGTCCCGTCGCCCAGCAGCAGTTGCGCGTCTTCGATGACCGCCAAACCGTAGCGCAGTTGGCCGTCGATTATGCTCTCCAGCATCGGCGTGTCGTCCAGCACCTGCTTGGAGGCGGCCACCCAGTGCGCGATGGTGCGGACGGGCACCGTCTCCATGCTGAACTGCATGTTCGACTCGGGCTTCAGCGCCAGTTCCGCGACGGGCGCGGCGGCGTTGGTGAAGCCCGTCATGCGCGGATATTCCACGGCCGACTGGCTGGTTCGGCCCTGGGCGAGCAGCGACCGGACGGTGACCGGCTGCTGGGGCAGGCCGACCAGGCCGACGCGCTGCGCTTGGCCGAGCGCCTGGACGGTCTGGCCGGAGACCGAGGTGTTGGCCAGGGTGATGGCCTTCATCTCGATGCGGCCGGTCGAGCCGCGGCGAGCCTGCTGCATCGCCTTGAACTGCTCGGAGGCTGACGCGATCTGGCCGGCGGACTTGCCCTCGATGTCACTGCCGCGAGGGCGAGACGCCTTCTTGTCCACCTCGTCGGCCAGGTCGACGGCCTTCTTCACCTCGACCTGCAAGTCCTTCAGGCGGCCTTCCAGATCGGTCGTGTCCGCCTTGCCTTCGACGGCCTTGCGGATTTCATCGATGACCTGGGCCAGATCCTCGGTCTTCTTGTCGACCTTCTCGTAGGTCGACTTCACCTCGCTCTTGATTTCGTCGGCGAGGGCTTGGGTTTCAGCATCATAAGCCATGGGTTCAGCTCCTGTTGATGGCTTTGAGGTCGGAGAGGACGGCGTGAGCCATCCGGTTGACCGCACCGTCACCAGCGTCACGCTTGGCTTGGATGGCGGGGAGGCCGGAGCGCATCAGGGCGCGCGCGACCGTTCGGGAAAGCCCAGCGCCGCGCGTGAGCCGTTCCTCGATCTCGTTGGCGGTCATCTCGGCCGCCTTGACGGAGTCGATGCGGGCCGTGCCCAGCATCGGGAAAGTGACGATCGACGTTTCGAAGAGGCGCACTTCCGTCAGGCGTCGGCCTTCGCCGTCGCGCTCGAAACGCAGGGTCTTGTAGCCGATGGACAGACCGTCGAGGGCGCCCATCTTTATCAGGCCGTGGGCTTCGCGCCCGTCCTGCACGTCGAGGGCCAGCTGGCCTTTCACGCGCAGGCCCCGGTCGTCCTCGGTGTAATCCGTCCAGACGCCGATCACGTCGCGGGGCTCATGCTCGCGAAGCATGGGCATGGGCCGGCCAGCGCGGATCGCCAGCGTCTTCGTGAACGCGCCGCGCACCACCGTGTCGCCGCCGTCGTCGCGCTGGCCGAACAGCGAGGCGTAGCCGGTGATGATCCCCTCGTCGGTGATGGTCGCGTCGGCCAGGCCGATAGCCTTATGCTCCAGCATTGTTGGTCTCCTTCGGCGCGTCGCCGGCGCCCAGGCGCATGTTCAGGGGGCTCAGGAACTCGTCGCCGCCGTCGCGGGGGTTCCGGTTCTCGGCCTCGCGGACCTCGTCTGGGCTCATCGCGCCCATGTTGACCATCTTCGCGTAGAAGGCCGACCGCTTGTCGGGGTCGCCCTCCATCAGACCGTCGAGGATGAACCGCGGCCAGACGTCCACGTCCTTGGTTTCCCAGCGCACCACGTCGCGTTTCAGCGCACCCTCCCAGCGCTCGGTCCAGGGCGCGATGGAGTGGATGACGTGGGCTTGGAAGAAGGCCCCGGCCGAAGCGAAGGTCGAAGCCTTGTCGGACTGCATGACCATCTGCGGAAAGACACGCACGGCGCGGCAGCCTTCTTCGATTTGGAACCGACGGGTCTCCAGCTGCTGGGCGTCCACGCCGGTCATATTGAGGGACGTGAACTTCCAGTTCCCGTCGAGCATCGCCACACCGCCATCGCCGCCGGGACCGAAACGCTCATTCCAGCGCACGCGCATCTTCTGGACGGCTTCGTCCCCGACCGGCGTCTCAGTCGCGAGAACCCCTGACGGCCTTGCCCCCTTGCCGAACAGATCAGCCTGGGACTGCTCCAGCGCCGTGGCCAGGCCGATGGCTTCTCGGGCGAGGCTCACAATGTTGAGGCCGATGGCGCCGTCCCACGACGGCCCCTTGAGGTGGAAGATTTTCTCCCGCTCGACCTTGGTGAACTGGCCGCCGCCCAGGTTGATCTCGTAGCGGACGCTGCGGTCTTCCTCGACGATGACCTTGATGTCATCCGGGGCGATGGGGATCAGTTCCCGGACCTCGCCGTCTGAGTCCCTGCGATTGATGAAGGCATAGGCGTTGCCAGCCAGGACCGCATGCAGGGTCAGGGTCTCGCGAAACTCGAACGAGGTCATCCAGTCGTTCGGCTGGTAGGCGATCAGCTTGTAGAGGGCGTGATCCCGCGCCGGCGAGCGCACGGTGCGGCCGTTGGGGTCGTTCTTTTCGTCATAGAGCTTGAGCGGAACCTGGGCCACGCCTTCCGCAATGACGCGGGCGGCGCACAGGATCGAAGTCACCTGCAAGGCGGTCTCGGGCGTCACCGAGACCTTGGAACGCGTGCCGGAGCTTTCGCGGCCGTTGACGACCGAGGGGCGACGGATGCGCCCCCAGATGCCGCGCCAGCTGGGAAGGGTCCAGGACGCCATCAGAGGATGATCAGCTCACCGGTTTCGAGATAGCTCTTCATCGGCTGCTCCTGTGCGAGGACGCTCATCGCCGGGTGCAGCCCGGTCACGAGCGCGTCCATGCCGTCGATCTTGTTCGGGGAATCCGGGCTCTCCTTCTTCGGAAGGATCGTCCCGTCGATCTTCTTCGTGACCACGACGTTCGAGGCCATCCAGTCCATGACGGGATTGCCGTCGTGCCGGAGCTTGCTGGGCCCGGCCTTCACCCGAGCCTCGATCTCCTTGGCCGGGTCGGTGTGGTTCCTGGCGTTCTTCGGCAGGATCGCGGCGACCGGGTCGTCGGGATTGCCCAGATCCTTGTTGATCCGGCTGGCCATCTGCTGGAAGGCGGCGAACTGGTCGCCGGTCGCCCTGCGGACGGAGTAGCGCTCGATCCAGGCCCTGATCTGGGCCTCGATCACGTCATGATCGACCCAGTCGCCTTCGGTCAGCTGCAGGTGGCCTTGGTCGACCCAGGTCCGATAGGGGGCGGGGCCGTCGCCCTGGGCATGATCGGGCTGGTCCAGCACGGCGCTGGGCAGCCAAAAGATCGGCTTGAAGATCAGCCGGCCCTGCTTGTCGAAGGCGCACAGGACCAGGGCGGTGATGTCGTCCTTGTCGGCAAGGTCCGCGCCGATCCAGCAATCCAGGCCGTCGAAGTCTTCCCAAGACAGGGCAGGGTCGGCGCAGGCGCGCCACGCCGTCATGTTCAGCCAGGCTGACGCGGCGCCCAGCCAGCGGTTCAGGTTCTTCGTGAAGAAGTTGGCCTCGGCCGAGGGCGAGGCTTTCGCGTCCGCCGCCTCCTTATTCATGAAGGCGATGCTGGGGGTCACGCCCAACATCGGGTTGGCCTTGACCCAGACCTTCGGATCGTAGGGGTCGTCGGCCGGCGTCACGACGGCGCCGGTCTCGTCTAGGACTTCCTCGTCCAGCGTGAAGATGATGCCGAAGTAGTGGTCGGCTTCGAAGATGCCCTCTAGCACCTTGGTCAGATAGGTCCGCTGCTCGTAGCAGATGCCGTTGGTTTTGAAGCCGGCCGTGGTGATGATCCACATCAGCGGGTTCTGGCGCGCGCCGAAGGCCGACTTGATCACGTCGAACAGGGCGCGGGTCGGGTGAGCATGAAGCTCGTCCAGCACGCCAAGGTGCGGGTTATGACCGTCCTGCGTCGAGCCCTTGGAGTTGATCGGCTGGATGTAACCGCCGTTGTCGCTGCAGGTGATCGACTTGGCCCAGGCCTCGACCCCGAAGGCTTCGCGAAGGTCCGGGCTCTTGCCGACCATCTTCCGGGCCGGGTCGAACACCTTGCCGGCCTGGGCGCCGGTCGTGGCGCCGATGACCACCTGCGGGCCGACCTCGCCCTCACAGGTCAGGCAGTAGAGGCTGACCCCGGCCGTGAGCGTGGACTTGGCCCCCTTCCGGGCCATCTCGACGTAGGCGTAGCTGAAACGCCTGCACCCGTCGTCGCGGCGGCGCCAGCCGAACACCGCAACGAGGATGAAGATCTGCGGCGGCTCCAGCCGGATGTTCGGCGTCTCCCAGACGCCCTCGACGTGCGGCAGCTTCTCGATGAAGTCGCACACGTCGTCGGCGTGCCAACGATCAAAGACGTAGCCCCAGCGGCGATCCCGTTTCGCGCGCGCCAGATCGGCCAGGTGCCGACGACACGCCAGCTTGACCCATTTGCAGGCCACAACCCTCCCAGTGTCGACCTGTTTGGCCCAGCGCTCCGCGATGCCAGCGTAATCTCGGGCACCGTGGCCCTTAATTCGCGCGGCCATTCCGCGCGAACGGGTTGGCGGGCTTGCCGTTGTCGGCCGGCTTCACCAGCCGCGACTTCGGCCCGGCCAGGCCGAACAGCTCACCCAGCATCCTGAACTGCGCCACGTAGCTGGCCGGCGCCGGTTCCTCCGCCGTCCGGCACTTCCGCAGGTTCGCCGCCATCGAGCACCACTCCGCGAAGCTCTCCGCATCGCACTGGCGCGCGCCGTGCGCGATGGCCTCGTTGACGTAGTCGGCCCAGACCTCGGCGACCTCGTCGGGCAGTGGCGGCGGCTTCAGCGAGAGCGCAGGCGAGATGGTCTCCATGACCTTGACGCCAGTGTCGCGGCTCGGGCGAGCGGTCCCGCGGGCCTCCTTCTGACCCGGCAGAGCAGGGCGGCGATGACCTTTCTGCATTTTTCGGGGCCTCCGAAATGTTTCATTCGCACGCGTCTTTTTTCGTCCCCGCCCGCCGGTCCCCAGGCGCTCGCGCCCAAAGATTGACCTCCCCCCTCCCCTCTGATGCGATCCGCTCGCATCTGGGGGTCGTCGCGGGTCAGGGGCGGGTGACGACCTGATGGTCGCCCACCCTCCGCTCATAGGCTGCCCACCATCGGAGGATGGCGCGGCCCATGCCGTCGATGGCGTCTGTCCTCTCTGGGTCGAGGCGCAGGCGGGCGCGACAGACGGCGGGGTCGGTCTCCATGACGGTGATGGACGCGGGCTTAAGGGTGTCCTTCCACCACTGGCGACGCTCGGCCTTCGGCTCGGAGACGATCAGCCAGGCGGCGGGCCAGGAGCAGGGCGTGCGGGACAGGCGGCCCAGCAGTTCGTTGCGCTCTCTCAGCGCCGGGTCCAGCCATTGGCTTCCCCAGCTGTGCTGCCCCTTGCCCGAGAGGCGGGAGGCGATCACGTCGAGGTCGAGGACCAGGTCGTCGGGCCCAGCTCTCTCCCGAACCCATGTCGACTTACCCGAGGCGGGCGGACCACAGACGATGTGCAGCGGAACCGATGCGGGCCGAAGCCAGTCGGGCCAGCGAGCGCCCCGGCCGCCAAAGGCCTGATCCCGCGCGGTGCGCCGGTCGTGGCATGGCTTGCAGAGCGGACGCAGGTTGGACCAGACGAGGCGCAAGTCAGGCCGGTCCTCGATGCTGATGATGTGGTCAGCGACCGTGGCAGCCTCGACTATGCCGGCCTCTTCACAGAACAGGCACAGCGGGTTGGCCTGGAGCAAAGCGGCCCGGAGGCGGCGCCAGTCCGCATCGTATCCGCGGCTGGCTGCCGAGCCGCGGCGGCTATCCGCTTTGCGCTTGGCGACCTTGCGCTGTTGAACCAGGAGGGGCGACGCTCCGATGACCGGCGGGCGTGTGGCCATCAGCGTCTCCAGTGATGTCCGGGTGTCCCTGGCCATGGCCGTCCGTGGCCGCAGCCCCGTCGACGCCGGCGTTGACGCCCGAGGGCGCTGGTCAGGTGGATGCGGCCTCGCCCGGTCAGGCCCCGCTCGCAATGCGTCGACGGTGTCGGGTCGGAGGGGGCGACTGGCGGTAGCTGGCCGAGGCTTGGCGCCCATCCCAGCTTTTTGTATTTTCCCCCCTCATTTAGCGAGGGAGGACATGACCTACTTTTGCTTCATCGAGTCGTCGATCCTGTCGGTCCCGCATATGGAGCCGCTGATCGCAGAAACACTGGAAGAGGCTGAGGCCGAGGCTGAAGCTCTGCTGCGCACCCACTCCAGCGGATACGCAGCGCATGTCATTCTTGATGACGAGCGAGTGGCTACGATCAGGAAATCACCGCCACGACGACGCGGAGGAACAGCGGACGGCGCTGCCGCATCTCAGAGCCTGTAATCAGGATCACAAACGAGAGGCCGACGGCGGGACTCGAACCCGCGACCTCGACGCTACGGTTGTCGCTTCCGCTTACCCGCAGCCCCGCGCTCTCAATCTCTGCTGAGCTACGCCGGCGCTCTCGCTCGTGATGACGTTCGCCGGTGATCAATCCGGCGGCCTGCCGAGGCAGGTCTCAAAGCCCGATGCCGAAGCAGAGCGGGGACAGTCGCGTCCGTGCGTTGAAAGGCCTGATCGTCGGAGGCAGGCTCTAGGTCTCAACTCGAGAGGGCATCAATGACCCACGACCCTAAGTTCATGTTCGACTGCTTCTTGTGCCAGCGGCCATTCCGGTTCGGTCCGCACCGATATGAGGGCCGCGCCATCGGGCCTTGGAAAATCCGGGCCTGCGACCGTTGTATCGATCAGAACTGGGATGGTCTGGTTCCAAGTCAGCATCCTCGGCTGCTGGAGCACCTCGAGAGCATTGGAGTGCCGATCAAGCTGAACGAGGACGGTTGGCTGTCCATCCCGCCGCGAGGCGCCTGACTGTCAGGACAGCATAGCTCTGAGGCCTTCAGGCAACGAGACTGGAGGCTTTATGCCTACGGGCCCTTCCCAGCTCTTCCCGTCCACCGTCAGAACGACCTTGCTGGCCGTGTGGTTGACCGAAAACTCGGTAGGCGGACCCTTCACAGACCAAATTGCCAGCCTGCGAATGTTGTCGGCTGCAAGGAACTGGGACGCGGCCAAGAGGCTGCTGCTCACCTTCTCAAGGTCGGTCACTGCCGCTCTTGCCTGGCCGAGCCTCGCCTTGCGGGCCGTCGGGCTCAGGCCATCAGCCCAGACGCGTGCATCTGGACTCGCATCCCTGGCCAGCGCTTGGAGGGTGCCGATCGCCGCAGTGAGCTTTGTCGCTAGATCCCATTGCCCGATCAGGAAGTCGCGCCCCGCGATCTTGCCGATGGTCTCCGTACGGTACTGACCATCCGCATAGAAGGTCGCGGTCACTGAGTCATTCGCCTTAAGGACGCGGTGTATCGTGGATCGAAGTCGTGGCAGCGCCTGTCTGAGACCAGCTTGCGCTTTGGATGCCGCAGTTGCTGCGGCCTTTGAAGCCGTCGCCCAGGAAATGAGATCGGGAGCCAATGTCGCGATGTCAGCGAGGATTCGCGCTCGGCGCCGCTCCTGCTCCTCGACGTTGTAGGCGTTGATCGCGGAACTGATCCGGTCACCGCCATCCAAACTGGTATAGCAGTCGGGGCCTATCACGTAGACCGCCTCAGTGTCCTCGCACCAGATCAGCGTTCCGTTCGACAGCCACTTTCCGGCGGCCGTGCTGCAAATGGGGCAAGGCACCCGACTGCCGCCGCGCGCCTTGTCGTTCACCGAGATGGGCCGAAACAGCACCTCAACCCGCCCATCTCGGGGAAACCCAGTTTGGGTGACACCTGGGAAGGTCTCTGGCCTTGCGGTCTGCCGTACGTGCTCGCGGAAGGCCGAGACGAAGTCGGGACCGGGCGGTTCTTCGAAGCGAATGATGGGCTGCGCACTCACGGTTGAAACCGTTGCACGATTCGGGCGCATTTCCGGATTGGGTCGGATCGGGCCGCTGAGCGGTTGCCTGTCCGAAGGTCTAGCCGGCCCCTGCGGTGGAGCACTGTTCCGGGTCGCGTTGCCCGTGCCGTCGCCTTGCAGCATCTATGGGGCGCTTCGCTGGAAACCGCAAGATGTGCGATCACGCAGCCTCGCTCTCGTCCACAGGCTCGAAGTGATCGGCGGACATCGGGATCGGTTCGGCACGAAACACGCCCTCGAACCGGACCATCAGTTTTCCGTCCGCGATCTCGACGACCCGGGCCGAATGGCCGGTCGCCCAGCCGGTAACGGCGCGGACCAGCTGATCCTTGCAGTAGGCCGGGCGCTTGGACGTCGTGTGGTCGAAGATCCCGGCTGCCTCCATCGCTGCGATCTGGACCACCGACCAGGGGCTGATGATCGCAGTGCGGCCGTCAGTCTGGAGCACGCCCTCGATGCCGTCGACTTGCGTGAGGTCGTAGACCGCCTGGTGGGGCGCCAGGCCGATGAAGATGTAGCCCACCAGCAGCGGGCGCATGGTCTCGATCTTCACGCCGCGCGGTCGGCGGTAGAACCTGTTCATCGGCATGTAAGCGGCGATCCGCCGTTCACGCAGGGCCGTGAGCACCTTGCGCTCGGCCATGACCCCGGTGCGCGCGATGCACCACCGCATGGGCTCGGTCCGCACTCCGGAAGCCATCACGTCGGCCGGAGAGACGTGCAGGTGCGCAACGTCGAGCAGCGGGTCGACGGGGCGCGGGGCCTGTGGCGCCTCGGCCACCCGGACGGCGCGAGCGGCAGCGCGAGAGGCAGCGGCGGCTTGAGCGCGGCGCTCATTGCGCCGGACTTTCGCTCGACGGGTGTGTGATCCCTTACCCATCAGGCGGCCTCTTGATCTGGCGCGGGCGCCTCGAAGATCGTCACGGTCACGCGCTTCTCGGTCAGCCACGCGCCCAGCTCGGCCCTGAGTTTTTTCGCGGCGAAGGCGTTGCGCGCTACCAGGCGCCGGTTCTCGGCGTCGTACCGGCACTGGGGCAGCCACTTCTGGGCGAAGTCCTCGCCCGCGGCCCTGGCCACCGAGGCAAAGACCTCTGGCGGGCCGTCGAAGGTTGGCGTCGGTAACGCCGACGCCGCCGTGACGAACCCCAGGTGCTTGGCGCTTTTGAGCCAGCGGGCCATGTCTGGCGCGCCCTTGCCGCCGCAGACCTCGACCACCTTCGGCTTGAACCGGCCGATGGCGTCCAGCAGTCCAGCGCGTTCCTCGTCGGGCAGCGCCCGCCAGTGCTTCAGCGCCTCCGGCTTCGACGAACGGCCCTCGACGTGCGGGTACGCCGCCCAGGCCGCCTCAAACTCGGGCGGGCCGACAGTGCGCTGGCGGCGTGCCTTGGGGGTCTCGGCATCGCCGAGCGGCGTCGGCGTCTTCGGCTCGGCGAAGACAATATCTTTCTCTTTTAATGTCCCTGTCCCTGTCCCTGTCTCTTGGGACAATATTCCGGGCTTTTGGTCATCCCTGTGGGACGCCGCTTCTATCCCACTGGGATCGCCTGTTCGTCCCAGTGGGATGCCAGCAGCGATCCCAGCGAGAGATTTGCGGGCCTTCATAATGGCCTTCGACTGCGGGTTCAGTCGCTCCAGGCACTGGATCAGGGCTTCGAGGTCAGCGGCCAGAGGCGCTGGGTCAAAAGCGACGCCCCACCGCTTGCCGTTGCCGTTGCCGCTGGCCAGGCGCTGGCGCAGCTTCTCCTGCCAGCTTTCGAGGGCGACCTCGCACACCACCGGGTGATAAAGGCGGCCGTCCTCGCACTCGACCCAGCCGCGCATGGCGAGAGCCTTGGCCTTGTCGAATGACTTTCGGTCGAAGCCAAGCTCTGCGAGGTGACACAGGTCGTCGGGGTCGGCGGGCAAGCTTCCGGCCGGCACCTGATGCCATGAGCGATACCAGAGCTTGTGACCGATCATCCAAGCCAGCGGATTGCGCGAAGCCGTGGCGTTGAACGTGCTCGCGAACAGGCGCGGAACGTCGATCATCAGCTTGGGGAAGTCCCGCAGATCGCAGCCAGGAGGGGTCAACGGCGCGGTCATTGGCCACCACCGGCGAAAGAGTAGACCGGCTCGCGCGAAAGGCTGGGCGTGTGTCCGTAGCGATCGTCTCGGCCGAGGTTGCCGAACTTGGTCGTGTCCTCATCGAATGAGAGGCGGACCGTTCCGATGGGGCCGTGCCGCTGCTTGCCGACAATGACCTCGGCAAGACCGTCGACGTGGGCCATCTCGTCGGACCAGGCCAAGTGCTCGGGAGTGTTCTCGCGCGGCTCCTTGCGGGCCTGATAGTAGGCGTCGCGGTAGACGAACATCACGCAGTCGGCGTCTTGCTCGATAGAGCCCGACTCCCGCAGGTCCGACAGCATCGGCCGCTTGTCCTCCCGCTGCTCGACCTGACGCGACAGCTGGGACAGGGCCAGCACCGGTACATTCAGCTCCTTGGCCAAGGCCTTGAGCGCGCCGGTGATGATGCCGACCTCCTGGGTGCGGTTCCCACCGGCCAGGTCAGTGGTCATCAGCTGCAGATAGTCGACGACGATCAGGTCGATCCCGTGCTGGCGATGATGGCGCCGCGCGCGGGCGCAGAACTTCTGGATATTGATCCCGCCGGTCGGGTCGATGAACAGGGGGATGCTGCTCAGTTCGGTGGCGGCATCGGCATAGAGCCGGATTTCGTGGGCGTCGGCCTCCCCCTTGCGGATCCTGTCGCCAGGGACGCCGCTGCGCTCGGACAGTATTCGGGCCGCCAGCTGTTCCGCGCTCATCTCAAGGGAGCCGAAGAAGACGCGCCCGCCATCGACAGTCCGACGGCCGCTCGGCGCCCCGTCATCGGGCTCCCAGACGTAGGACCGCGCCACATGGAAGGCGATGTTGGTCGCCAACGCCGTCTTGCCCATCGACGGGCGCCCGGCGAGGATCAGAAGATCAGAAGGGTGAAGACCGCCGAGCTTGCGGTCCAGATCAACCAGGCCGGTCGAGATGCCCGAGAGCTTGCCGTCGCGCTTGAAGGCGGCCTCGGCCATAGCGACGGCGCGGGCGGAGGCGGCGGCAAATGGGACGATGGCCTGAGCCTTATCGCCGCTCTCAGCGAGCCCGAACAGAACCCCTTCCGCGTCGGCGATGTGCGCCACGGCCGTCTGGTCGAAGTTGTGGGCCTGGACCTTCAGGCTGTCACCCAGGCGTGAAAGATCGCGGCGGACCGCGAGGTCGTAAATCTGGCGCGCGTAATCCCGGGCGGCGGGTGCCGGCGGGGACTTCTCCATCAGAGCGGCAAGGTACTTGTATCCGCCGTAGTCCTGATGCGCCGGATGGCTGACCAGTGTCCCGGCGATCAGGGTCGGATCGGCCAGGCGCCCGGCGCCTGCTTCTGATCGGAGGGCGTGGAAAATGGCCTGATGATACGGCTCGTGAAAGTGCTCCGGACGCAGCTGCCCGCCAATGGCCTCCAGCTTCTCATTGTCGAAGAGCAGGATGCCGAGCAGCGCCGACTCAGCTTCGAGGTTGTGCGGCAGTGGTCTGAACTGGAGATCGCTGGGCGTCATCGGCCCTCCGGGGGGCAGGCGTAGTCAATCGCACGCTGCATCGCCGCGCGACCGGCCGCGGGGCCGAGCAGGGCCGCCAGATGAACAGCGGCGGCCATGGCGAGAAACGAAACGCCCGACCCCGGCTGGCCATTCAGGTCCAGCTCGTGTCCGGCGGCTTCCACAATGGCGTGCGCCCTCGGAACGCGGCGCAGGGTCGGGCACCGGTCCACTCGAACTTCCTGAAGGACGGTGATGGTCATTGCGCCACCGTCAGCTTGCCGACAGCCGCGACGGTGTCCCGGGCCTGGGCGAAGAGCGTCTCGGCTTCCCGCGCCAGCTCGGCTTGCTCTCCAGGCGTGACGACGCCGTCGGCGATGGCGCGGCGCACCTTGGACTGAAAGGACGCCGCTGCTTCGGTGCTTTCCGAGGCCTCGGTCATCAGGCAGTCGATCTCAGCGGCGCTGGGCCGGGCATCGAGAAGCGCCTGCCCAACGATCGACTGGCCGCTGTAGGCTTCCAGACAGGCGATGATGTCGAGGGGCAGGTAACAACCCGACCCGGCCGTCTGGCAGCGCGAGAGCTGCGCGATCGAATAGGGGCGCGTCATGTCCTCGCAGGCCTTGGAGGCCTCTTCGAGACCACCGCATGCGTCGATCAGGCGCTTTGTGAGGATGGGCAGGCGGCGAGCGGTCAGCATGGAAACGGAGCCTTTGCGTTTCCGGTGACGCCGGTTGGCGAGCGGGCCAAGTTGGCGGCGTCAGAGCGGAGGGATTGCAGATGGACAGAGGAAACGGGGGGCAGGAGCCGGGCGGCGCTTGGCTGCAGGCGATCCTTCATGGGGTGGCGGCTGGGGCGTGCCGGGTGGCGGCGCGCGAGACAGGGGACATGACGTGGGCGGAAGAGGCCGGGCGCCAGTCGTTCAAGGCGGCCCGCGAACTGCATCACGCAGCCTCGGCGCGCGACAGCCGCCGGCGTTCGGCGACGTCAGCGAGATGAGCCACCGTCACGCCGTCAACGCCGCGCCGCCTTGCGGCTCGGGCGACGGCGGCGAACCACTCAGCCGGGATAGAGTCGAGATCGACCCAGCGACGGACGTTCTTGCTGGGCAAGCCTATAGCTTCGGCCAGGTCGGTGACGCCGAAGCGCTCGATGATCGGAATGAAGAACATGAGCGCGATGCTACACGAAACGTGTCACGCGTCAACATGACGGACGATCCGTTTTCTGCCACGGCGAGTGCTATGGAACCTCGCGAACGATTGCGCCTGCGCCGTACGGATGCTGGGCTCTCGATTGAACAGCTGGCTGTGCGCGCCGGCATGGCGCCCTCGACTATTAGAGCGCACGAGAATGGGCAGAATGGGATCCGCAGGCCCGCGGCGGTCAAATATGCTCGCGCGCTGGCCACCACGCCGGAGTGGCTCATGTTCGGCGCTGGGCCTGAGGCTGCCGACCAGGCCGCCAATGACGCTGCGCCGGTCGCGCGTATGGTCCCGATCCTCGGCCAAATCCAAGCAGGCGCCTATCTGGTGATCCCTGATGAACCTGAGCCAGAGGGCTTCGTACCGTTCTATGACCCCCGCTATAACCGGGCGAACGTGTACGCCTTGCGCGTCGTAGGCCGCTCGATGGACCTGCATTATCCTGATGGCGCGACGGTCTATGTAGTGCCGGCGGTCGAGGCTGGCATTCGAGAGGGCGACCACGTTGTAGCGCGACGCGAACGGTCGGGTCTGTGGGAGACCACCCTGAAAGAGATCGTTTTGATCGACGGTAAGATGGCCTTGCGGCCTAGGTCTTCAGACCCGGCGCACCAAGACGTTTTGCGCATCGACGACGGCGGCGCTTGGCCGGAAATCATTGCTGTGGTGGTGGGCAGCTACGTTCCAGCGACCCCTCGCACAGCCCACGTGTTGATGGGCGGCGGCATGTGACACGAAGCGTGTTGACACGAAACGTGTAAAGGCGCACTCATGCTCCCGACTTCAGGGAGACGCCGATGTACGCCGCCACTACCGAAAGGCCCGCCGCTAAGGCCGCCGCTGCCCTCCGCAGCGTCAAAGCGGCATCCATCCGCCACGCTGATGTAGCGCCCAGCAATCCGTGGCCCGATCTCTACGACAGGTATCTCGCAGCCAAGGCTCTGAGCGACGCCGCGGCCGATCGCGAAAGCGTCGCGGTCGGTTCCGATGAGCATGAAGCCAACAAGACGATCCACGCTGACTTCATCGCCGCGCGCGCTCAACTGTTCGAAGAGCCAGCGACCACGTGGGAGGCTATCTCCCAAAAGGCGGCAGCGTTCGCCTACGCCCACGATGAAAAGGCGAGCTGGGTTGCTGAGGCCGTCGCCTTAGAGGGCGCCGCTGACGAGATCGCGATCAAAGGCCCTGACGCCATCCGACTGATCAACGCCTGCGGTCACGCGGAGCGGATCATGTTCTATCTCTGCAAGCGGCCGGACGGGTTCGCAGACTACGGCATCGGCCTTGGCCAGGTCGGGCGGATGGCGCAGGCCGCTGAGCGCCTGGTTCAGGACGTCCGCGATATCTGCGATGCGGACCCTCTGGCCAAGGCCATGCGCGGCGCCGCGATCGACGCGGTTTGGTACGGCAGGGTGCCGTTCGAACAGCCGGCGAAACCCTGCCCGATCGAAGTGGTGGCCGACGAGATGTCGCGCCTCATGCGGATCGCTCAGGTGGATGACGCGAAGGAGTCCCCCGCCAATCGCGCCAAGGCCAAGGCGGCGCTGGAGGACATTCTCGGCATCGAGACGGAATCCTTCGCTTCGGTCCCCAGGACGCAAGCCGGTGTCGCTCATCAGCTGATCGTCGCCGCAGGCGAACTTGATCTGATCGAGAACGGCTCGGAGCCCGAGGACAAAGAGCGGGCGCTGGCCAATGTCCGCGCGGCCATCTGCAACACCATCCGCGCGATGGGTTTGCCCTTCGACACTCTCGTCGCCGAGCACTACCTGGGCAACATGCTCGCGGACCTCGATGGGTCGCGCCGGCCGGGTGCGGCCAAATGATCCGCCGAACCTGGACCAACGACGCGCACCGCGAAGTCTCAATCTGGAAGCTCTGCGTCATGGGTGCCGTCTTTGGCGTCGCCAGCATGGGCTTGGGAGAGCTGCTGCTCCGGGTGGCGGGATGAGCCCGGTTTTCTGGCTCGCCCGTCTGATTGAGCGCAAGCGGTTGGTTTCCGCCGCCAACGCCGTTCTCGGTGATGACGACGCGCACGACCGTGAGGTGGAGCGCCTGTCGGATCTGGCCCTCGCCATTGAGCGCGAGATAATCGCTGCCGACCCCGCCGAACCGTGCGCTCAGGCGGCCCAGCTTCAGCTTGCGCTCTGGCATTGGGCCGAGGGTGCGCCTGTCGAGCCGCGCCTTCAAGCCCTGCTCGGTGCCTTGGCGGCCGAACTGGTGCTGACGCCCGTCCCTCTGCATCCCCACGTCGTCGAAGACCTTCAGAAGCAGTCGGCTGACGACCTATGCGCGGGCGTGGCGATGGCCGTCCTGCTCTCGCTGCGAGAGCCATCCGAGGCGATGCAAAACGCTGGCGTCGACTTCGCTTCGAGCGCCTTTGACGGCTGGGTGGACGAAGGCAAGGTCACTAAGCTTTTTGCCGCGATGATCGACGCGGCCATCGCCGAGGGCCGAGCGCCGTCGCTCGCGTTCGATCGCGGCGAGACGATCCGGCTGATGCAGGCTGAGCCAGCAGTCCGCCGAGCGGTCGACTGGCTGGCCGACGAGACCGCCGCCGCTGAGCGGGGAAAAATCAGCACCCGAAAAGCCCGGAAGGGCCAGGCCAAGAATGAGGCCACCAACCGGATCATGGCGGCGGTGCTGCCGAAAGGAGACCCAGCGTGAGCAAGCATGTTGAAGGCCTGCTGGTCGTCGTGGCCGTGCTGGGCGGCTTGAAGGCTGTTGAGTTGTTCTTCGGGTCCGTGGTCGCCGGCATCCTGGCGCTGGTCATGCTGGCCTGGTGCCTAGGCGTCTTCTGGGGCGCGGGCGATCAGATCAGGAAGTCTCGCGAAAACCCCGACGCGGGTGACGCATGAGACCCGAACTGCTGAAGAAGCTCGCGGCGGCACTGTCCCGCGAAGGAAAGCCGCGCGGCGATCACATGATCGAGGCCTACGCGATGATGGCGAAGGTGGCTGAGTCATCCGGCGACGAGGACCAGGTCGCATTGGCCAGCGTCTTCGACTGCGCGTCACGCTCAATCGCCGCCGAAACCGCCATGTTTGACGGCCTGAAGGCGGCAGTCGCCGACATTCTGGACGCTGAGGTCGCGGCTTCCGTTCCCCTCTCTCCCGACCAGCGGATCGAGCGACTTGAGGGCGTGGTCCATTCTCTGGCGAGATGGGCGTGGGGACAGGAACGAGCCAACGCCGCGTTGGGTGCTCGGCCATGAGCCTCAACCGCCGGCAGATCGCGTGGCTGCGCCTGCCCGCAGCCGACCCAGCGCCGCATCGCTGGGCCTGGGTTGACCGTTATGGAAGCCGCAGGCCGCCGATGTCCGAGAAGAACTACCTGCGCGCCTGGCGCATCGGTCCATACAAGATCGGCGGTGCCAAAGTGCAGCAGGCCACCATCCATCAAGACGACCGCGCTGGTCTGGAGCCCTTCATGAACTCGCTGGCGATCAACGACGCCGGCCGGGCGCTGCTGGAGACCCTGAAATGAAGATCACCCGCGAACAGTTCATCCGAGGCTTCAACGCTCTGAAAGCCGAAATCGATCGGCGCGCTCTCATTGAGCAGACCGCCCTCGACGCCGGCCTGCAAGACTTCAATATGGGCAGCAGCCCGGTCGCCAACGAGCTTGAACAGCAGTTGGTCGAGCGGTGCCGGGACGAGTGGGACGACAACGGACCGTGGCCTGAGGACTCCTACGGCGAAGGCGACATCTCGCTCGCGCTCCACGACGCCGATACCCCGATCTACGATGAGGATCACGTCCGTCTGCCGAACCTGTCGACGGCCGAAGAAGTCTGGGCGCACTGGGAAGCGACGCAGGCCGGGCCGTTCAGGCCGGAGGTCTTGAAGTGAGCCCGGTGGACTTCGAGCACGAGCGCGCCGCGCGCCTAGGCCCATGGACCAAGTGGGCCGACGCCCCACCGGCTGATGACGTGGTGGGTCGCCTGCGTGGGGACGTCCGCCTTGCCGGCGAAACGGTGAACATGACCTTGGGCGGTCGATACTGCCGCCGGGGCCAAGCTCTCTGTCACATTGAAGGCGACGGAACACTTCGCCTCGTTCGGCCGCCATACGACCATCTTGAATGGACGCCAGGATGACGAGCGCCGCGAACTGCAACGATCAGAAGCGCCGCAAGGCTATCGACCTCCCGCCTGGTGCTAAGCTGGCCTACACGGTCGATGAGGCCGCGCAAGCCCTTGGCCTGAGCGTCGCGACAGTGTGGGCGATGCTGAAGGTCGGTGAGATCACAGCCAAGAAGCTGCGGGGCCGGACGCTGGTGCCCCGCGATGAGCTGGAGCGCGTCCTAGGCGCGGCGCCGTCCGCGCGGGCAGCCTAAGCTCGCCTCATGTCCACCACGTTCCCGGCCTTCGGGCGGTCGCAGTAGCTCGCCCAGGCCTCCATCATCTTGCGGCGCTTCTCCAGCACGTCGCCGCGCTTGTAGGCGCGCTCGACCTCGGTGCCGACCTGATGGGATAGGGCGGCCTCGGCCACGGCCTCGGGGAATGTCGTGGCTTCGCCGGCCCAGTCCCTGAAGGTCGACCGGAAGCCGTGCACGCTGAAAGCTGAGAAGCCCATCCGAACCCGCAGCAGCCGCGACATCGCGGCGTCGGACAGTTGGTCCCCCTTGGCATCGGCGAAGACCAGGCCGTCCGGATCGGGCATGTCGGCGAACACGCCCTCAAGCAGGACCACCGCCCGCGACGACAGCGGCACGCGGTGATCGACGCCCAGCTTCATGCGCTCAGCCGGGACGGTCCAGACCCTCTTGTCCATATCGAACTCGGCGCGGCGGGCGCCCAGCACTTCGTTGGTGCGCGCCGCCGTCAGGATCACAAACTCAAGAGCGCGGGCAGACAGCGCCGGCCGGGAGCGCAGCAGGGGCATGAAGTCGCCGACCTGTTCGAACGGCATAGCCGGGTGATGGCCCTTGGTCAGCTTCTGGCGCTTCGGTAGCAGGGCGGCCAGGTGGCCCTTCCATCGCGCGGGGTTCTCGCCTGTCCGGTTGCCCGCGGCGCGCTCGGCGTCGAGCACACGCTCGATGCGTCCACGCGTCCGCGATGCCGTCTCCGGCGTCGTTGTCCAGATCGGCTTCAACGCGGCCAAGACATCAGCCGTGGTGATCGCGTCGACGGCCAGCGGGCGCAGCGAGGCCGCCAGGGTCTCCAGGCTGTATTTCCACTGGTAGGCGTGTTTGTCGTTCCGCCACTCCGGTTGTAGCGAAGCCAGCAGATCGTCGGCGGCTTGGCCGAACGTTCGCCCCTTCGTCCGCGCGGCCTTGCGCTCGGCAATCGGATCCAGTCCCTTGGCGATCTGACGCCGGGCGGCGTTGGCCATTTCGCGCGCTTCGGCCAAGTCCGTCGTGAGTGTGCCACCCAAGCCCATTTGCCGCCGCCTGCCGCCAGAGCGCCAGATGAAGGTCCAGCGCTTGGAGCCGCCCTCGTCGACCTCTAGATACAGACCACCACCGTCGGAATGGAGTCCGGCCTTCTTCGTGGTCGCGACGAAGCGCGCGCTCAGGAGGTTGATCGGCCGGGCCATAGAGAGCCTTGAGCGGGCCGAGGTTCGGAAGGCGTCGGTCTTACCCTAACCGTTACCCTAACCCCGGCTCTAGATTGTGGTGTAGCACTATGGAGCACTACGGAGGACGGGGCGGGAAAAAGTCAAGCCGATCAACAGCAGGACGATCACTATAGACCGTTATGGAGGCTGGTCAGACGGCCCTCGGCTCCACCAGGCGTTACTAAGCCCTTGTGGCTGAAGTAATATTCCTGAAAATCAGCCACTTACGGTCTATATGTCGCGCGCGTCTGCTACACACGGTGCAGGTGATGATATGTTGACAGGGCTTGTTCGTCGCGGCGGTCGCTACTCCTTGAGGCGGCGTATTCCGCACGATTTGGTCGCACATTATGGGAAACGGGAAGTCACGAGCGCACTCGGCACCTCGGACCCTAAAGAGGCGAGGCGATTGCACCCTCTTCGATGGGCGGACCTCGATAGAGAGTTTGAGGCGGTGCGGGCTAACACCGCTGCTTCAGAACCAATCAACGCTGTCCCAGTGTCCGAACTCAGCCCTACCCTGATTGCACTGGTCAATCTTGATAGAATCCGGGGCGAGCGAGACCAAGCGGCCAAGGACGGCACTCTCAGTGGCTTTGTAGCCCGGTCTCGCGAGACGCTTCGACTCATCCAGTCGATGCTGGACGGCGAGGTCAGGCCGACCGAGGACCTGAGGGTGCTGGAGGGGAAGCGCAACGCTCTCAAGGCTGTCCTAGACGGTGAAAACGCCTTTGCAATCTCGGCGGCTAGAAGGGCTCGCCACGCCCTGAGCGAGGATGAAAACAACATGAGGTCTAATACAGAGACCTCTTGGGGTGAGCTTGTCACTAAGTGGGCTCGAGAGCGAAATAAGGACGCCAAGAGTAAGAAGGCACACGAGGCTGTTACGAGGTGGTTTGTGGAGCGTGTTGGGGGCAAAACAGTTGAGAAGATAACCAAGAAAGATATCATTCTCTTCAAAGACAAGCTTGTTGAAGAAGGCGTCGGCCCTAGCAATATCAACGTAAAGCTAACTCGCCTTAGAACTTTGCTGAATTTTGCTTATATGAATGACTTAGTAGCCATCAAGGCTGCTGAGGGTATTCGAGTACACGATTACGAAGCAGCGAAGAATAGGCGAAAGCCCTTCGATGAAGCTGCTCTTGTCAGGCTCTTGTCCGGCCCCGTTCACTCAAGCGGCGAAAGACCGTCTGGCGGCAAGGGTGAAGCAGCTTTCTGGCTTCCGCTTCTTGCGCTCTTCACAGGGGCCAGAATGGAAGAACTGGGTCAGCTAAGGCCACGCGACGTCGTTCGCCAGCACGTTCGTTCCGGCCAAACTTCCCTCCCCGTTTGGGTCATCCACATCAGGGCCGACGACGCTGATGGCCTAAAGCTGAAGAACGAGGGCAGTGAGCGGATAGTGCCCGTTCATAACGCTTTGATTAGACTTGGCTTCACGTCGTTCTGCGAGTCGGCGGTAAACGAGGGCCGCGCTTGGCTCTTCCCCGATCTGAAGCCCAATGTACACGGAGTGCGAACAGCAAAGTGGGGCGAGTGGTTCTCACGATATTTGAGAGGTGTCTGTGGCGTATCAGACAGCCGTATAGTCTTCCACTCGTTGCGACACACGTTTAAGGACTGTGCGAGAAATTCAGGCATCGAAGAGGGGATGCAGCGCCAGATTATGGGTCACGCTGGAAGGGATGTTGCGGACACCTACGGGTCTGGGTACTCACTCGAGAAAATATCCAATGCCATCACTCGCTATGAAATTCCAAACGATGCTCAGAATATAATAGATTCATTGCAATCATTGCAATACAAATGAGTATGTGGGTTTATAGCTGACTTCGACATTTCCTTATCTATTATATATCAATTTCATAGGCGTATAAAGAGGTCTTTCTTTAGCTGCATCTATATAGAGTTGGAATCCTATCTAGTGATATTTAGGCAAGCTCCACCATTACCCTCGTTTTGGCGAGGGCATGGGTTGGCTTTGGAAATGCTAGAGGGCGGCATCGTCCGGTTCGGGATACTACATGCGGTGATTGCCGCCTTCAGATTTTAGGCGAAGGCTTGCCTAGATTGGAAATCGCCGGTCCAGAGCACCTTTGCTGGATCGCCGCTGATTAGGTCGACTTCCTTGGAGCAGTAGGAAACCCAACCGTAGGGGTCTGTCAGGGGCGTTATGAGAACGGACCCACCTTCATGAATCTCTCGAAACTGTCTGGCGTAAAGGTCCGCTAAGCCATCAAATCCAAGCGTATCGAGGTCGTCGGCCGGAAGCCGGATCAGTCCGTGATAATGGGGATGGCCAGCGTCGAATAGCTCGGGCGAAGCCGTAATCGCTAGCCGCTCGCTAGCTGGCTTCTCGTACCATCGACCGCCTAACCTGCGCTCGTCGATGGCCGCCTGATATCTCTTAACCACCGCCTTAGTTGCGAAATGCGAAAAATTGGTTCTGTTAAATACTATCGTGATAGCGGCTGGATTGGGTGAGTGAAAATCTACATAACCATCCACTAGTAATTTTCGGTTCAAGAATAGATTCCGTAATATTCCTTTTTTTATTGAGTCAACTCAGTATTGAGAGACCGAATCATAGCCGAATTTGGGGATTTTGGCAAGGCTGCGCGGGGTAACTCGTGACGCGAGGAGATATTTTGTATCGCGCCTACGTCTCATGCCGGAAGAGGCCGGGGGGTTGAGATTGCCGGCTTTCAATCTTTCTCCGTTAGGCTGCTAGTGCTCTGTAGACGCTAGCTCTGCCAATCTTCAGGCGCTTTGCGATCTCCGTAGGGGCTACGCCCTCAGCCTTGAGGGCTTTGATGGCCTCCACCGGCACTGAGGGCTTACGACCGCGATAAACGCCCTTGGCCTTGGCCTTCAGAATCCCCTCCTTCTGCCGTTCCCGCCTGAGGTCGGTCTCAAATTCAGCAAACGCCCCCAATAGGTTCAGCATCAGCCTGCCGTTAGAGGTGCTGGTATCCACGTCCCCTTGCTGAAGCGCGCGAAATGCCACCTGCTTCGCAGTCAGCCGGTCGATGATCTGGCGTAGGTCTGTGATCGAGCGAGCCAACCGGTCGAGGCGGGTGACAACGAGGGTGTCACCGTCCCGAACGTAGTCTAGCGCGAGGGCGAGTTGCTCCCGACCATCCTGCGACCCACCGCTCCGCTTCTCCTCAAACAGGCGAGTGCAACCAGCCGCTAGAAGCTGATCGCGTTGCACCTCTAGTGACTGGCCTGTGCTGCTGACCCGCGCGTATCCGATCAAAGCCATCTCGTTTGTCCCAATAGGTTCTAGACCATGGGACTATGAGTCTCAGAACTGTGGATTGCAAGCCTATTGAGACGGTATAGGCGTCTCAGCCCCCAGTCCCAATTGGGTATACCCAAAAAGGGAGTTGTCTAGAGCCACTGACGCTGCTTACGGTTGACTATCGGAGGGGCCATGCGGTTTGAATCTTTTCGGATCATCAATTTTCGCGGGATCGAGGACGCTAAGCTCGACCTCTCGCCACGCGGCGCTGGCATATTTACCCTAATCGGTCTGAACGAGAGCGGAAAGACCACCATTCTCGAAGCGATCAACAGCTTCAGCTTTGATGAGGGGGAGGAGAAGTCACTTTACAATCGATCTCCTACGGAAGAGGACCCTTCTACTTTTGTCCCCAAACACAAAAAGTACAATTTTTCAGGCGATATCGAAGTCGTCGCAGTCACAGCGTTTGAGGCGGATGAAAAGGAATACTGTATAGCTCTCGCTGAGAAGCGCACTGGTTCAAAGATTGACCCAGATTCGGTACCGGATCGATTCGCAATCACACGTGGTCATGTCTACGTTGATTCCGATAAGACACGGACTATTAGCACATGGGACCTGCCCCTAGAGGTCAAGGACAAGGGGGCGAGAAAATTTAGAGAAGTCCCTAGCTCCCATGAAACGTGGAAAAGTTTTGTTGGCATAGTCAAAGAGCGTCTGCCGGAGATTGTGTATTTCCCGACCTTCATATTTGATCAGCCTGACAAAATTGTCCTCAATCCAAAAGAGGACGAAACTGACGTTGATCGCCTGTATAGGCAAATTATAGAGAACATAGGATCGTCACTGCCGAATCCTATAAGTACTAAAAAGCATATAGTTGACAGGATAGTTGATCCCGCGACTCCCATAGAGCAGTTTGCCGGACTTTTTGGCCTGAGTGATAATAAGCAGCAGCAGATAGACTCTGCGCTTGAGCAGTTATCCAGCCATCTTAAAGATACTATATTTGATAGCTGGTCGAAGGTGTTTGGACAGTCTTTCAAAGACCGTGAAGTGCGTTTAAAACTTATAACTGATAAGTTTGACGATGGCTCTCCGAGGATAGCCGTTCAAATTTGGATGAGGGATGGAAAGCAGCAGTATTCTCTCTCGGAGAGATCGCTGGGTTTTCGTTGGTTTTTCTCATTCCTACTATTCACTATTTTTCGCTCAAACTCCTCTCGAAACAAGAAGACTATATTTCTTTTGGATGAACCAGCCTCAAATTTACATTCAAGTGCTCAGACCCAGCTTTTAGATAGTTTTCCTCGCATCACCTCGGGTGGGAATATACTGCTGTATTCCACGCATAGCCACTATATGATCAGCCCGGAGTGGCTGGACCAAGCTTTCATAGTATCCAATCTGGCCGTGGATTATGACGACACGAATAGCCTTCCGTCAGCGCCCAGTCACACTAACATAAAGGTTCAGAAATACAGAACCTTTGTGGGGTTGAATGCCGATAAGGCGACGTACTTTCAACCTGTGCTCGACAGGCTGCAAGTTGTTCCTAGTCGGCTTGACGCGCTTCAGCCGAGCGTGCTCGTGGAAGGTAAGGGTGATTACCTAATTTTGATGTATGGGTTAAAATCGTATGGCCTATGGGATGGTTCATATTCGATTATCCCAACTAGAGGCGCTGATGGGTTCGAGGAACTTGCAGGCATAATGCTAGGTTGGGGCGTGAACTTCGTTCTATGCTTTGACGATGATAAGAAAGGTCGGGCTGCATGCGAATCTTTCCGATCGGAATGGTGCATTTCTAGAGATAAGGCCTTTACCCTCGCAGAGGTTCACCCATCACTAGCAGGAAAGCCTATCGAAGGAATACTCTCCAAAACCGATGAAGATTTGATATCTGACCACTACGGTATTAATTCGAAGCCGTCAAAAAGCCAAATCCAACTGTTCTTCAGCGAAGGATTGGCTCTGTCCAGAGAAAATAGCTTGTCCGACCATTTCAAAGCTTGCGTTGAATCGTTCGACAAAGCTTGCCGGAGCGGCTTGAGTATCTCCTGATACCCCGATTCCGGGTTGTAGTTGCAGTTTGACCTTCGTCGTCACTCAAACAAGTGTCATCTCATCCACTGGAGTTGTTGGAACTGTTTGATGGCACTTCGTGGAGAGCGAAAAGCTCGATTATATTGACCTGAAGGGCTTCGCTTAGGCGCGCCATCACCGAGAGGCTGGGGTTTCGTTTCCCTCTCTCGATCCCGCCTTGATACGTGAGGTCGATACCCGCGTCGAACGCCACCTGCTCCTGCGTTAGACCGCGCTCCAACCGCAGTCGGCGCACGTTTCCACCGACAATCGCTTTCCAATCCATTTGCAGGACAGGGCAGGATCGGGCTTATAGTCACTAGGGAATATAATCCACATTCGTGCCTTGGGGGCAAATGCACATGACATTCGAACTTTCACCTCTGCCGCCGAGCGATCCTAAGACGCAGCCCCCAAAACCTAGCATTGGGCCGGTGCTTCTGACTCTCCTGTTGATTCTGTGCATCGGAGGAATTGTTGGCTGGTTCTTTGATGGGAGAGACCTAGGAGCGTTCGTTGGCGGCTTTATGATTACCGGCCTTATTGTCTCAGTTTTGGGCGCGCTGGTGCGTTTGCCGTTTTTCTTCAACAAGAGGCTCGTTGCTATCGGTGCAGGGCTAGTGACGCTGCTTGCGGGCGTCCCTTTCGCAATGAGCCTTGAGGCACCTGAGCGGACCCTAAAGCGAGAGGCGAAAGCCACCGTCGCGAAGGCTGAAAGTCGGGGGACGTACGACGACGTGCACCGGAAGCCGGAGAGGTACCTCGTGATGCGTCCGGTCTACGGGAGGGAGTTTGGAAGGGTGAGCATCGGGGGAACGCTATCCAACTCCTCGCCGTACGCAATCAAGGACGTGAAGCTGAAGTGTCGGGCGGTAAGCGAGACCAATAAGACGTTGGCAAGGCACCGCCTCACCATTTTCAAGCGTGTTCCCGCTGGCGAGACCATCACGTTTGCCCCTGTTGAGGTTGGCTATGTCGATCCTCAGGTCGTGGAGGTCTACTGCGAGGTCTCGGGTGCTGACATGATCCCCGGTCCCGCTAAGGTTAGCACGACTGCGGGCTGAACCTGCGCACCCCACATGGGAGGCTTGGTAGCCGAAGCTGATTTTGCTACACATAGCCCCCACACGCAGGCTCCGAGATATAGGCCATCTAGCTGTTTTCGTTGAGGAACGAGAATTTCCCCTCGGCTCCACCAGGCGTCCTTTGGGAATGAAGTTCCGGCCGCGCTTGATTGCGGAACGGAAGTAGAACACAAGTTCGGGATGCCTGCCGCAGCCGTGCATCTCGAACTGGTCTTCTCGCGTCCCGAGACGACGCTCGGTGTCACACGCGGCGCGGCGCGGCTGCTGATGGACATGGGCTATGCGCCGCTGACCGAGGTCTGCCTGCCCAATGGGCGTCGCGCGGACGTCATGGCGATCGGCCGGCGCGGCGACATCGTCATCTGCGAGGTGAAGTCCGGGGTCGAGGACTATCGCGTGGATCGCAAGTGGCCCGAATATGCGCCCTTTTGCGACGCCTTCTTCTTTGCGGTGGCGCCCGAGTTTCCCGAGGGCGTCCTGCCTGACGAGCCGGGCCTGATCGTGGCCGACGGGTTCGGCGGCGCGGTGGTGCGGGAGGCCCCGGTCAACGCCCTGGCGCCGGCGCGCCGCAAGGCGCTGACGCTGGCCTTCGCCCGCCTGGGCGCCCTGCGCGCGATGCGCTGCGACTGAACGAAAAAGGCCCCCCGCCGAAGCGAGGGGCCCTGATCTTGTCGATCCCGCCTGCGGTTCAGACCGCGACGACTTCCGAGGCTTCCTCGGCCAGGATGGTCAGGCCCTGGGCGTTGACGTCCGCGAAGCCGCCCTTGACCGCGAAGACGCGGCGAGCAGCGCCTTCGTAGATGGTGACCGCGCCTTCGCGCAGGGTGGTCATGAAGGGCGCGTGACCCGGCAGGACGCCGAAGTCACCCTCGACGCCCGGCGCATCGACCTGGTCCACGAGGCCGGTGAAGACCTCGCGTTCAGGGGCGACCAGCGAGAAGTTGAGCTTGCCGGCCATCAGGCTTCCGACGCCATCTTCTGGGCCTTCTCTACGGCCTCTTCGATCGCGCCGACCATGTAGAAGGCGGCTTCCGGCAGGTGGTCGTATTCACCGGCGACGATGCCCTTGAACGAGCGGATCGTGTCTTCCAGCGAGACGAACTTGCCGGGCGAGTTGGTGAACTGCTCGGCCACGAAGAACGGCTGCGACAGGAAGCGGCTGATCTTGCGGGCGCGCGAGACGACCAGCTTGTCCTCTTCCGACAGCTCGTCCATGCCCAGGATGGCGATGATGTCCTTCAGGCCCTTGTAGGACTGCAGGACTTCCTGGACCGAGCGGGCCACCTGATAGTGCTCTTCGCCGATGACCAGCGGGTCCATGATCCGCGAGGTCGAGTCCAGCGGGTCCACGGCCGGGAAGATGGCCTGGGCGGCGATGTCGCGGCTCAGAACGGTCTTGGCGTCGAGGTGGGCGAACGAGGCGGCGGGCGCCGGGTCGGTCAGGTCGTCGGCCGGGACATAGATGGCCTGGATCGAGGTGATCGAGCCCTTCTTGGTCGAGGTGATGCGCTCCTGCAGGTTGCCCATCTCGGTGGCCAGAGTGGGCTGATAACCCACGGCCGAGGGGATGCGGCCCAGCAGAGCCGACATTTCCGAGCCAGCTTGCGTGAAGCGGAAGATGTTGTCGACGAACAGCAGCACGTCCTTGCCTTCCTCGTCGCGGAAGTACTCGGCCTGGGCCAGGCCGGTCAGGGCGACGCGGGCGCGGGCGCCGGGGGGCTCGTTCATCTGGCCATAGACGAGGGCGCACTTGGAGCCTTCGGTCGAACCGCCGTTCTTGGTCGGGTCCACGTTCACGTTGGACTCGATCATCTCGTGATACAGATCGTTGCCCTCGCGGGTGCGCTCACCCACGCCGGCCAGAACCGAATAACCGCCGTAGGCCTTGGCGATGTTGTTGATCAGCTCCTGCATGGTCACGGTCTTGCCCACGCCGGCGCCGCCGAACAGGCCGGTCTTGCCGCCCTTGGTGTAGGGGCACATCAGGTCGATGACCTTGATGCCCGTGACCAGGATTTCCGACGAGGTCGACTGCTCTTCGAACGAGGGCGCCTCGCGGTGGATCGGGCGGTACATGGTGGTCTGGATCGGGCCCTGCTCGTCGATCGGCGCGCCGACGACGTTCATGATGCGGCCGAGCGTGCCCGGGCCGACCGGCGCCTGGATCGAGCCGCCGGTGTCGATCACGGCCTGGCCGCGGGTCAGACCCTCGGTCGTGTCCATGGCGATGGTGCGGACCATGTTCTCACCCAGGTGCTGGGCGACTTCCAGGACCAGGGTGAAGGGCTCGCCCGTCTTCTGGTCGACGTTCTGGGTCTGCAGGGCGTTCAGGATCGCCGGCAGGTGGCCTTCGAACTCGACGTCCACGACGGCACCGATGACCTGGGCGATCTTGCCCGTGGCGACGGCGGAGACGGGAGCGGCAGGCGCCGCCGTCTTCTTGGCGGCGGGCTTGCGGGCGGCGGGCTTCTTGGGGGCGATGGCGTCGGTCATGGGGTGCGTCCGGTTCGGAATGTCGGTTCGGTCGGGATCAGAGGGCTTCGGCGCCGGCGATGATCTCGATCAGCTCGGTGGTGATCTGGGCTTGGCGCTTGCGGTTGTACTGCAGCGTCAAGGCATTGATGAGGTCGCCCGCGTTGCGCGTGGCGTTGTCCATCGCGGCCATCTGGGCGCCGAAGAAGCCGGCCTGGTTCTCGTACAGGGCCGCCAGGATCTGGGTCGTGATGTTGCGCGGCAGCAGGGTCTCGAGGATTTCCTCTTCCGACGGCTCGTACTCGTACACCGCGCCATTGAGGTCGATCGGCTCGGCGCCGCCCTCGACGACGGCCGGGACCAGCTGCTTGGCGGTCGGCACCTGCGAGATGACCGACTTGAACTGGCTGTAGAACAGCGTGACCACATCGGCCTCGCCGCCCTCGAACGCCTCGGCGATCAGTTCGGCCACGGGCTGGGCGGCGGGCAGACCCAAGGTCTTGTGCTCGCTCAGCTCGAAGGTGCGGATCACCTTGTCGCCGTACAGGCGGGTCAGCTGGTCGCGCGACTTGCGGCCCACGGCCACGATCCGCACGTCCTTGCCCGAGGCGATCAGGCTGTTGATGCGCTCACGCGCAGCACGGATGACATTGGTCGAGAAGCCGCCCGCCAGGCCCTTGTCGGCCGTCGCCACCACGATCAGGTGACGCTGGTCCGAGCCGGTGCCGGCCAGAAGGCGCGGCGCGCCTTCGCCCGACACGCCGGCGGCCAGATTGGCGATGACCGAGGCCATGCGCTCGGCGTAGGGCCGGGCGTTCTCAGCCTGGTCCTGGGCGCGCTTCAGCTTGGCCGCGGCGACCATCTGCATGGCTTTCGTGATCTTCTGCGTGGCTTTCACGCTTCCGATCCGATTGCGCATTTCCTTGAGACTGGCCATCCGGCTTTGCTCTTCCTCTAACTAACCGGTCGGGCTCAGGCGAAGGTCTTGGCGAAGGCGTCCAGGATGCCCTTGAGCTCGGCTTCGAGCTCGGGCGTCAGGGCCTTCTTGGTGCGGATGCCGTCCAGCAGGCTGGCGTGATTGCCGTGGACGCGGGCCAGCAGCTCGCGTTCGAAGCGGCCGACGTCGGCCACCGCGATGCCGTCCAGGTAGCCGCGCGTGCCGGCGTAGATCGACACCACCTGCTCCTCGACCGCCAGGGGCGAGTACTGCGGCTGCTTCAGCAGCTCGGTCAGGCGGGCGCCGCGCGCCAGCAGCTTCTGGGTCGAGGCGTCCAGGTCCGAGCCGAACTTGGCGAAGGCGGCCATCTCGCGATACTGCGCCAGCTCGCCCTTGATGGTGCCGGCCACCTGCTTCATCGCCTTGATCTGGGCCGAGGAGCCCACGCGCGACACCGAGATGCCGACGTTCACGGCGGGGCGGATGCCCTGATAGAACAGGTCCGATTCCAGGAAGATCTGGCCGTCGGTGATCGAGATCACATTGGTCGGGATGTAGGCCGACACGTCGTTGGCCTGGGTCTCGATGATCGGCAGGGCGGTCAGCGAGCCCGAGCCGTTGTCCTCGTTTAGCTTGGCCGAACGCTCCAGCAGGCGCGAGTGCAGGTAGAAGACGTCGCCCGGATAGGCTTCGCGGCCCGGCGGACGGCGCAGCAGCAGCGACATCTGGCGATAGGCCACAGCCTGCTTGGACAGGTCGTCATAGACGATCAGGCCGTGCATGCCGTTGTCGCGGAAATACTCGCCCATGGCGGTGCCGGCGAACGGCGCCAGGAACTGCAGCGGGGCCGGCTCCGACGCGGTCGAGGCCACGACGATGGTGTACTCCAGCGCGCCCGACTCCTCGAGGGTCTTGACGATCTGGGCCACGGTCGAACGCTTCTGACCGATGGCGACATAGATGCAGTAGAGCTTGGCGCTCTCGTCGTCGGTCTGGTTGACGTTCTTCTGGTTCAGGATGGTGTCGACGGCGACGGCGGTCTTGCCGACCTGACGGTCGCCGATGATCAGCTCGCGCTGGCCACGGCCGACAGGGATCAGGGTGTCGATGGCCTTCAGGCCGGTCTGCATCGGCTCGTGCACCGACTTGCGGGGAATGATGCCCGGCGCCTTGACGTCGACGCGGCGACGCTCGGTGAACTGGATCGGACCCTTGCCGTCGATCGGCTCGCCCAGCGGGTTGACGACGCGGCCCAGCAGGCCCTTGCCGACCGGCACGTCCACGATCTCGCCCAGGCGGCGCACTTCGTCGCCCTCGGCGATGGCGGCGTCGGCGCCGAAGATCACCGCGCCCACGTTGTCGCGTTCCAGGTTCAGGGCCATGCCCTTCACGCCGGCCTTGGTGAATTCGACCATCTCGCCGGCCTGGACGTTGTCCAGTCCGTGGATGCGCGCGATGCCATCGCCGACCGACAGCACCTGGCCGACGTCGGAAACGTCGGCTTCGACGCCGAAGTTGGCGATCTGCGACTTGAGGATGGCCGAGATTTCAGCGGCGCGGATGTCCATGTGGATCTCTCTGTCTTGGTCTCTGGTGCGCTGTTCAGGCGCCGTCGTGGGTTAGGCGCGCTTGAGCGCGAACTTCATCTGGTCGAGCTTGGTCTTCAGCGAGGCGTCGAAGAGCTTCGAGCCGACCTTGACCTTCAGGCCGCCCAGGATCGACGGATCGACGCGGGCGGTGAGTTCGGGATCGCGGCCCAGCGCCTGACGCAGCGCGGACTGGATCGATTTCGACTGGGCGGCGCTCAGCGGCTGGGCCGAAACGACCTCGGCGGCGACCACGCCCGTCTTCTTGGCGTACAGGACCTCGAACCCGGCGATGACGGCGGGCAGGTCGCGGGCGCGGTGATTCTGGCCCAGCAGACCCAGGAAGTTGCGCGTCGCCGAATTGAAGCCGGCCGCAGCGGCGATGGCGACCAAGGCCTTCTGCTGATCGTCTGCGGGAATGATCGGGCTGGTCATGGCGCGGCGCAGGTCCGCGCTCTCGCCCCACGCAGCGCGCAGGCTCTTCAGATCGGCCCGCACGGCGTCCAGCGCGCCTGTTTCGTCGGCCAGATCGAACAGCGCTTGGGCGTAGCGTCCGCCGACTTCGGTCGTTCTGAAAAGATCAGCCACTTATATAGTCCGCCACGAAAAGCTTTGGGTCGCGCCGGCGAATGCTGTCGCGACGATCTCAGGGGCTTGAAATGCTTGCAGAAAGCACGCCGGGGACGCGCCTTGCGACGCGCCCCTTGGCTAAGCCGGGCGCCTGATAGCACGGGGCCTTACCCCCCGCAACCGAGGCAGCGCGCCACACCCGACCCCGTTGCAGCGATGGGAACCAGCGCGGTAGAAGACGCGTTCGGCGCCCGCCGACCTCTCCATCTGGATCCCCGCACATAATGTTCGATATCGCACCTCTCGTCACCGACCCGGCGGCTTGGGCGGCCCTTGTCACGCTCATTGTCATGGAAGTCGTGCTAGGCATCGACAACCTGATCTTCATCTCCATCTTGTCGAACAAGCTGCCGCCCGAGCATCGCTCGCGGGTGCGGCGCATCGGCATTTCGCTGGCGCTGATCATGCGCCTGGCGCTGCTTTCAACGATCGCCTGGATCGTGACTCTGACCGCCCCGATCTTCTCGGTCATGGGCAACGCCTTCTCGTGGAAGGACGTGATCCTGATCCTGGGCGGCCTGTTCCTTGTCTGGAAGGCGACCAAGGAGATCCATCACACGGTCGATCCCAAGCCCAGCAAGGACCTGTTGGAGAAGAACAAGAAGGATATCGTAATCAACAACGCCGGTGCGGCGATCTTCCAGATCATCCTGATCGACCTCGTCTTCTCGATCGATTCGATCCTGACGGCGGTCGGGATGACCGAGCACCTGCCTATCATGGTCATCGCGGTGCTGGTGGCCATCACCGTCATGCTGCTCGCGGCCGACCCGCTGGGCGACTTCATCGACAAGAACCCGACCGTGGTCATGCTGGCCCTCGGCTTCCTCCTGATGATCGGCATGGTGCTGATCGCAGAGGGTTTCGGCGCCCATGTGCCTAAGGGCTACATATACGCCGCCATGGCTTTCTCGGCGGGTGTCGAGGCTTTGAACATGTGGGGGCGCCGCTCTTCGGCCAAGCGCACTGCGGCCGAAGAGGCCCTGCTGGCCCGCGCCGAGGCCGATGAGGCTGAAGCCAAGGCGCAGAAGGCGGAAGCTCGCGCCGAGGCCGAGCCGAACGCCAAGGTCTGATCGGTCTGTTTCGCCCGGCGGCCGGTTTGGTTCGCCGGGCGAGCGGCTCGCGTGCGTTAACCCTGCCCTGAAATCGCCTCCCACGGCGAAGCTGAACGCGAATCACCCTGAGTCCGTTGGGTTTTTCGGAAGGGCGATCAACTGCGCGGGAATGCGTTCATGAGGACGGCGACAGACGCCTTGATGGCGGAATGGCTCGATGCGTTCGGAGAGCCGCCAGCGGTGGCGGACGCGGAACTGATGACGGCCTTGCTCGCTGAGCAGGTCGAATATCAGGAGCCCGAGACATGACGGAAAAAACCTTCAAGGCTGGCGACAAGGTGCGCTGGGACCACAGTCAGGGGTCCACCACCGGCAAGGTGGTCAAGAAGCTGACCTCCGCCACCCAGATAAAGGGCCACAAGGTCGCCGCGTCCAAGAATCATCCCGAATATCTGGTGGAAAGCGGCAAGACCGGTGCGCGGGCGGCGCACCGGCCGCAGGAGCTGCGAAAGGCGTGAGCGCGAGACAGGCCGTCGCCGCCGCCCTTGGGCTGACCCTGCTGGCGGCCTGCAGCGCCGAAGAGGATGCGCCCCGCCCGGCTGGGCCCAACGTCCCCGGCCCGGCGGCGGCGAGCCCGTCCGAAAGCCATACCGAGACGCGGAAGTTTCGCGGCTGGCTGGCGGTCTGCGACAATGGCCGGGACTGCTTCGCCTTCGCCGGCCCCGTTGATGGGGACACGGGCTGGCTTCGCATCGCCCTGCCGGCGGGACCGGACGCGCGCCCCGCGGTCTGGGCCGGGCGAGCCGCCTGGGATGAAGCCGACCAGCCTTTGGTCGTCGAAGTCGATGGCCGACAGTGGCCCACGGGGGCGCCTGAGCCTCAAGACGGCGGCGATATCGGGGCTCAAGGCGTCGTGACGCAGGACGTCTCGGGCCTGATCAACGCCCTGGGCCAGAGCCGCTCGATAAGGCTGCTCGCAGGCGGTCAACCCGTCGCGGTGCTGTCGCCGTCGGGAGCCGCGGCGGCCTTGCTATGGCTGGATGAGCGTCAGGGCCGACTGGGCACGGACACTGCCGTGTTCCGCAAGGGCGACCGCCCGGCCGCCGCCGTGCCGGCAGGGCCGGCCCTTCCCCCGGCCCCTCGCCCGACCGGCTTGGCGCAGCCTCTCGAAGCCCGCCGCGCGCCCGCCGCCGCCGAGCTGCTGCTCAAGATCGTTGCCTGTCGGGCCGACATGGCCGAGCGCAAGGATCTAGAGATTCCGGACCAGGGCTGGCGGCTGCCTGACGGCCGGCATTTGTGGGCCATACCGTGCTTCGTCGGGGCCTATAATGTCGGCCAGTCTTGGACCATCACCGATGCGGCCGGCGGACAGTCTCGCCTGCTCAGCCTGCCCTCGTCTCGCAGCGCCCTGGACGAGACCGTCAACGGCGAGTTCGATCCGGCGACCCAGACCCTGACGGCGTTCAACAAGGGAAGAGGCCTGGGCGACTGCGGGATACTGTCGCGCTGGGTCTGGACCGGCGACGCCTTCGCCCTGGAGAGTGAAAGCGAAATGCGTGAATGCTGGGGCGCGCCGCCCGAGGCCTGGCCGACGACCTGGCGGACGCGCTGACCGGTCAGGCACGGCGGCGCCTTCAGCCGGAATGGAGTTGCTGTTTGACGCGCTCGGCCAGGGTCTTGATGTCCAGCGGCTTGGGCAGGAAGGACACGCCCGCCTCGTCCTGAAGCAGGTCCGAGAAGTCGCTCTCGGCATAGCCCGAGATGAACATGACCGGCGCGTCGCCCAGATAGGGGCGGGCCTTCTTCAGCAGGGCCGGTCCGTCCAGGCCGGGCATGATGACGTCGGAGATCAGCATGTCGATCCGACCGGCCCATTCCTCGGCCAGCTCCAGCGCCTCTTCGCCGTCGGCGGCCTCGATGACCTCGTAGCCGCGTTGGCGCAGCAGGCGGGCGGCGATGCCGCGCACGGCCGCCTCGTCCTCGACGAACAGGATGCGGCCGGCGCCGGACAGGTCGCGCGGCGCCTTGACGGCCTTGACTTCGACGGGCTGCACCTCGGCCAGTTCGGCCTCGCCGGCGGCCGGCAGGAAGATGCGGAAACAGGCGCCGCCGCCGGGCGCGGCCGTCACATCGATGTGGCCGCCCGCCTGCTGGACGATGCCGTAGACGGTGGCCAGGCCCATGCCGGTGCCCTCGTTCACCGCCTTGGTGGTGAAGAAGGGCTCGAAAATCTTGTCCATCAGCTCGGGCGGCACGCCCGGCCCGGTGTCGGCGACCTCGATCAGGGCGACCTCGCCGTCCGGCGCCCCGGACCAGCCCTGGACGCGGGCCTCAGCAGCCTCGAGCCGACGGGTGCGGATGGTGACCACCCCCGAGCCGGGCTCGACCACGCCGCGCATGGCGTCGCGCGCATTGACCGCCAGGTTCATGACGGCCGTCTCCAGCTGGCTCTTGTCGGCGACGACGGCGGGCAGGTCGCGGCCGTGGTCGGTCTCCAGCCGCACGTCCTCGCGCAGCAGACGACGCAGCAGCACGGCGAACTCGCTGACCAGCTCGGCCAGGTCCAGCCGCTCGCGCCGCACCGTGGACTTGCGAGAGAAGGCCAGCAGCTTGCGCACCAGATCGGCGGCGCGGATGGCGGTCTGGCGGATCTCGTTCAGCCCCTCGTAGGAGGGGTCGCCAACCGGGTGGCGCTCTAGGAGGCCGCTGAGCTGCAGCTGGATGGCCGTCAGCAGATTGTTGAAGTCGTGCGCCACGCCGCCGGCCAGCTGGCCGACCGCCTGCATCTTCTGCGCCTGCGACAGCTGAAGCTCCATGGACTTCTGGGTCGAGACGTCGAACAGCCAGATGCGGCGCTTGTCGCCCTCGGGCGCGACATAGAGGTGCAGAACCCGGTCGGGCCAGGCGCGCGGCGCCAGATCCAGCGGGCCGGACGAGCCCTCGGCCAGGCGGGCGCGGGCCTCGGTCACGCCGGCGGGGTCGAACAGATGGCCGAAGGCGGCGTCGCCGGCGGCGGCCGGGCCGGTCAGCTGGCCGAAGGCGGGGTTGGCCTCCTCGATGCGGCCGGTGAACAGGTCCTCCCCGCCGATCACCGCGGATCCGAAAGGCGCGCCGGCGGCCATGGCGCGCGCCTCACCGGGCGTGAAGCTGGGCGCCGCGGCGGGCTCGGCCGGGCTGATCGTCAGGGCGGCCTCGGGCGCGGCGCGAACCAGGAAGCGGCCTTCGCCGGCGCGGGCCACCACCACCTCGACCTCTCGCTCGCCGATCGGCACGATGGCGCGTCCGGCCTCGCCCTGACGGGCCTGGGCGAAGGCCATGTACAGCGCCTGGGCCGATCGGCCGGGCGCGGGCCGCGGCAGGCTGGTCATGGTGCCGTTCTCGGCGGCCCAGGCGGCGTTGAAGGCCAGCACCTGACCGCCGGCCAGCACCAGGGCGGCGGGCTCGGCCAAGGCGTCCAGCAGGTCGACCGAGGCGTCCCCTGACGGCGCGCGCGGCTCGGCGCGCGAAAAGCCCAGCAAGGCCATCAGGCCGACGGCCGCCGCCGCCAGGATCAGGATCAGGCCGGGCGTGGTCAGCGGTCCGGCGCGAAAGGCCGGCCAGGCCAGGGCGGCGACCGCCACGGCCAGCCCGACCGCCATCAGCAGCAGCCAGGGATCGAAGGCGGGACGACGGATATCGGAAGGGGCGGCGGCCATCGGACCTCGCGGGCGCGAATCAGATCGAACAGCATACGCCCGTTCGCCGTGCGACGCGCGGCGCGCTTCTCTCGACCGAGACGAGCGGCTATCAGGCCCCATGACCCTGCCTCATCCGCTGCCCGCCCTGTCCGCCGTCGCCGGGGACTATGACATCCTGCTGTGCGACGTCTGGGGGGTGATCCACAACGGGCGCGAAAGCTGGCCCGAGGCGTGCGAGGCCCTGACGCGGTTCAATGCGGCGGGCGGCCATGTGGTGCTGATCTCCAACTCGCCGCGCCCCTCGTCCGACGTGGTGGGGCAGCTGGATGGGCTGGGCGTGCCGCGCGAAAGCTGGAAGGCCTTCGTCACTTCGGGCGACGCCACGCGGGCGGAACTGGCGCGTCGCGCGCCGGGGCCGGCCTGGATCATCGGGCCGGATCGCGACTGGCCGCTGTACGAGGGGCTGGGGCTGGACCTGGCCGAGGGCGCGGGCGACGCGGCCTTCGTCTCGGTCACCGGCCCGCGCGACGACGCGACCGAGACGCCCGAGGACTATCGCGAGCGCCTGATCCCCGCGGTCGAGCGCGATCTGGAGCTGATCTGCGCCAACCCCGACCGCGTCGTCCAGAAGGGCGACCGGCTGATCTATTGCGGCGGCGCGCTGGCCGACCTTTACGAGGCGCTGGGCGGACGGGTGGTCATGGCTGGCAAGCCCTTCGGCCCGATCTACGATTTGGCGCTGAAGGAGGCGACGGCGCTGCTGGGCCGCGCCGTCGATCGCTCGCGCGTGCTGTGCATCGGCGACGGGGTAGTGACCGACGTGCTGGGCGCCAACGCCCAGGCCCTGGATTGCCTGTTCATCGCGCAAGGAATTCATGGTGACAAAGCGCGTGGCGAAGACGGTGCGCTGGACCCGGCGCGGGCCGGCGAACTGCTGAAGGCGGAGACGGCCTACGCCCGCTACGCCGCGCTCGACCTGCGCTGGTGAGGCTCGCCATTTCGTCGCACCCCGTCTAAGGACCGCCCATGGTTGAGACAGTTCAGCAACATCCGTCGGGCGGCTACATCCTCGACGAACTCTTCGTGGGCATGACGGCCGAAAAGGTCGTGGACGTGACCGAGGACCGGATCGCGCGCTTCGCCGAGGCTTCCGACGACTTCAACCCCGTGCACATGGACGAGGCCTTCGCCTCCAAGACCGCCTATCGCGGGCGGATCGCGCACGGCCTGCTGAGCGCCTCGTTCGGCTCGGCGGTGGTGGGGACCATCCTGCCCGGCGCCGGCTCGATCTACATTTCCCAGACCCTGGCCTTTCATAAGCCGGTGCGGATCGGCGACGCGGTCGTGGCGCGCATTTCGGTGGCCTCGATCGATCCGGAAAGCGCGCGCGTGGCCCTGCGCTGCGACGGCTACGTCGACGGCGAGCTTATCATGGAGGGCGAGGCCGTGGTGCGTGTGCCGCGCCGCCGCCGTCCGACCCGCGGCTGAGGTGACCCACGGCGTTCAGATCGTCCGCGACTGGCGTGGGCTGAGCCCTGAGCTGACGGGCGCGGCCGTGGCGGTCGGCGCGTTCGACGGCGTGCATCGCGGCCACCGCGCCGTGATCGCCCAGGCCGCCGAGGCTGCGCGAACCCTGGGCGCGCCGCTGGGCGTCGTCAGCTTCGATCCCCATCCGCGCCGCTGGTTCCAGCCCGAGGCCGCCCCCTTTCGGCTGATGAGCGCCGACCAGATGGCCACAGCCCTGACGCCGCTGGGCGTGAAGCGCCTGTATCTTCTGCCCTTTGACGCCGAGATGGCGGCCATGAGCGACGCTGATTTCGCGCGACGCGTGCTGTCCGAGGGCCTTGGGGTCGTCCACGCCGCCGTCGGCTTCGACTTCACCTTCGGCAAGGGCCGCAGCGGCTCGCCCGAGGCGCTGAAGGCCTATGGCCGCGACCTGGGGTTCACCGTCTCGGTGGCCGAGCGGATCGACGACGCCTCAGGGCTGAAACTGTCGTCCAGCGCGGTGCGCGAGGCGCTGGCGGCCGGCGACATGGACCGCGCCGCCGCCATCCTGGGCCGCCCCTTCGCCATCGCCGGCGAAGTGGTGCACGGCGACAAGCGCGGCCGCACCATCGGCGTGCCGACCGCCAATGTCCGCATGGGCGATTACATGCGCCCAGCCTACGGGGTCTATGCGACGCGCACGCGCCTGGCCGACGGCCGGGTGATCGACGGGGTGGCCAACCTGGGCGTTCGGCCGATGTTCGAGACGCCCGAACCCCTACTGGAAGTCTGGCTGTTCGGTTTCGACGAGAGCCTCTACGGCCAGGTCATCGAGACCGAACTGGTCGCCTTCCTGCGCGGCGAACTGAAGTTCGACGGCCTGGACGCCCTGAAGGCCCAGATCGACGCCGACGCGCAAGCCGCGAAAGCAGCGCTTAATCGATAGACGCCATCAGCGTCTCGCTGACCGGGCGCCCGCCCTCGGGCTGGATGTCATCGACGCGCCACAGCGGGCCTTCCTTCAGCAGCGACAGGGTCTGGGTGCGGGTTTCGCCGCCCTGGGTGAAGGCGACCTGGGCGCGGGCGGTGGTCGGCCGTTCGTCGGCGATGCTGACGGACTGAAGCGTCACGTCGGTCGAACCGGGCGGGCACTGGCAGATCGGGTCGACCGACAGGGTGCGGCGCTGGCGGCTGTCCTCGCCGATCATGGCGTTCAGCATGCGCGAATGGACGGGGTCCTGACCGGCGGCCGGCGGCGTCTCGGACGCAGCGTAGGAGGCGTAGAGCGCGCGAACGAAGGCTTCGGGCGTGCCGCGCGCCGCCTCGTAAACAGCTTCTCTGCCCGCCAGCGCAGGCGCGGTCTCGGCGGTCGGCGCCGGCTCGGCGTTCTGAGCCGGCTCAGAACAGGCGGCGGCGAGGGCGGCGAGGGCGAGGACGGCGGCGCGGCGCATGGCGGTCTCCTGAACGTGCAGGGTGGACTATCGGCAAGCGCGAGACTGGCCGCAAGACACGCCCCGAAGGCTGGCGCGGGCGGGCGGCCCCTGCTATCGCCCATCCATCATGACCGCGCGCGTCCCTCGCCTGATTTCGATTAGCCGCCCGGCGTAGCGCCGCAGGGCCCAAGGCCTCGCGCTCGCCGGGTTGCCGCCGGACGGCGGACCTTCAGACCAAGCGCACGATCCCCTTGCCCGAGACCGAATTCATGGCTGACGCCCAGACCCCAGATGCTCCCACCGGTCGCGACTATCGCGAGACCGTCTTCCTGCCAGAGACGCCGTTCCCGATGCGCGGCGGCCTGCCCAAGAAGGAGCCGGAGATCATCGAGCAGTGGGGCGACCTGTATGGCCGCCTGCGCCGCCTGCGTCAGTCGCAGGGCGCCGAGCTGTTCGTGCTGCACGACGGCCCGCCCTACGCCAACGGTGACATCCACATCGGCCACGCCCTGAACAAGACGCTGAAGGACTTCGTGGTCCGCAGCCAGTTCCTGCTGGGCAAGGACGTCGACTATGTGCCCGGCTGGGACTGCCACGGCCTGCCGATCGAGTGGAAGATCGAGGAGAAGTTCCGCAGCCAGGGCAAGCGCAAGGACGAGGTCTCCAAGGCCGCCTTCCGCGCCGCCTGCCGCGAATACGCCGCCGGCTGGATCGACGTGCAGCGCGACCAGTTCAAGCGCCTGGGCGTGCTGGGCGACTGGAACAATCGCTACGCCACGATGGACTTCGGCACCGAGGCGGCGATCGTCGCCGAGTTCCACAAGTTCAAGAACTCGGGCCAGCTGTATCGCGGCTCCAAGCCGGTGATGTGGAGCCCGGTTGAGCGCACCGCCCTGGCCGACGCCGAGGTGGAGTATCACGACCACGTCTCGCCCACGATCTGGGTCAAATTCCCGGTCATCGGCGCCTCGGACAGCCATTCCGACGACCTGCTCGCCTTCCGCCATTCGACGCCATCGGTGGTGATCTGGACCACCACGCCCTGGACCATCCCGGCCAACCGGGCGATCTCCTACGGTCCCGACATCGAATACGGCCTGTATGAGGTCACGGCCATGGAAGAGGGGCTGGAGTTCGAGCCCTGGGCCAAGCCGGGCGACCGCTTCATCATCGCCGACAAGCTGGCCGCCGATGTGCTGAAGGCCGCCAAGGTCAGCGCCTTCGACCGGGTGGACGCCATCGACCCGTCGGGGCTGGAGTGCGCCCATCCGCTGGCGGCTCTGGACCCGGGCTACGGCTTCTCCGTGCCGCTGCTGGCCGGCGATCACGTCACCGACGACGCGGGGACAGGCTTCGTGCACACCGCGCCCGGCCACGGCGCCGACGACTTCGAGGTGTGGAAGGCCCACGGCCATCGCGAAGTGCCCGACACGGTCGATCCGGACGGCGCCTACTATGAGCACGTGCCGCTGTTCGCCGGCCTCAAGGTGCTGGAGACCGAGGGCAAGAAGACCGGCAAGTTCGGCCCCGCCAACGGCGCGGTGATGGAAAAGCTGATCGAGGCCGGAAATCTGCTGGCGCGCGGGCGGATGGAGCATTCCTATCCGCACAGCTGGCGGTCGAAGGCTCCGATCATCTTCCGCAACACGCCCCAGTGGTTCATCCGCATGGACGAGCCGCTGAAATCCGGCGAGACCCTGCGCGAGACGGCGCTGGCGGCCATCGACGCCACCGCCTTCCACCCGGCGGCGGGCAAGAACCGCATCCGCTCGATGGTCGAGGGCCGCCCCGACTGGCTGATCAGCCGCCAGCGCGCCTGGGGCACGCCGCTGGCCATGTTCGTCGACCGCCAGACCGGCCAGCCGCTGCATGACGACGAAGTCGACGCCCGCATCCTGAAGGCCGTGTCCGAGGGCGGCGCCGACGCCTGGTTCGAGACCCCCGACGCCGACTTCCTGGGCGCCCACGATCCGGCCCGCTACGAAAAGGTCGAGGACATCCTGGACGTCTGGTTCGACTCGGGCTGCACCCACGCCTTCACCCTGGAGGCGCGCGACCCGGCCCATGGCTACAGCGGCGACCGCCCGTCGCACTGGCCGGCGAACCTGTATCTGGAAGGCTCCGACCAGCATCGCGGCTGGTTCCAGTCCAACCTGCTGGAAGGTTCGGGCACGCGCGGCTGCGCCCCCTATGAGGCCGTGCTGACCCACGGCTTCACCCAGGACGAGAACGGGGAGAAGATGTCCAAGTCGCGGGGCAATACGACCGACCCCGCGGTGGTCATCAAGGAGAGCGGCGCCGACATCCTGCGCCTGTGGGTCGCCCTGGTGGACTACGCCGAGGACCAGCGGATCGGAAAGCAGATCCTGCAGACCACGGTCGACGCCTATCGCAAGCTGCGGAACACGGTCCGCTATCTGCTGGGCGCCCTGGCCGACTTCGACGAGGCCGAACGCTTGCCGCTGGACCAGATGCCGCCGCTGGAGCGCTTCATCCTGCACCGCCTGTGGGAGCTGGACGGCCAGGTCCGCCAGGCCTATCGCGACTATCGCTTCCAGGACGTGGTGCGGCCGGTGCTGGAGTTCTGCTCGGGCGATCTGTCGGCGCTGTATTTCGACATCCGCAAGGACAGCCTGTACTGCGACCGCCCCGACGCGATCCGCAGGCGCGCCGCCCGCACGGTGATGGACGCGGTGTTCGAACGGCTGACCGCCTGGCTGTCGCCGCTGACGCCCTTCACCATGGAAGAAGCCTGGACCACGCGCTTTCCCGAGGGTGGGAGCAACTGCGACCGGGTGATCCCGGAGACGCCGGGTGAGTGGCGCAACGGAGCCGAGGCAGAGCGGTGGGCGAAGGTCTGGAAGGTGCGAGAAGCGGTAAACGCGCAGCTCGAGTATGAGCGCGGTTTCAAGCGTATCGGGTCGAGCCTGGACGCGACCGTGCGCGTGTACTTGGACCCGAGTGTCGAAGGCTATCTGGAAGCATTCGACGGGCTTGACCCGGCGGAGGTCTTCATCGTCAGCGAGGCTAGCGTTTCATCAGGGCCGGCTTCTGAGAAAGCCATTCAAGACGACGATTACGCCCACATTGAAACTGCGGTAACGGCCTCAAGCCTCCCCAAGTGCGCCCGCTCGTGGCGGCGGGTGCCGGACGTGGGATCGGACCCCGCCTATCCCGAGCTGTCGGCGCGCGACGCCGATGCGGTAAGGGCCTGGGATGCGGCGCGGGGCTGACGCGCCTCAGCCCCCGCTGTCGTGGTGAGGGCCTGATGGAGGGTTTCAGGTTCTGGCCTGGCCGGCTGTCGCCTGAGGAACAGGCCTCGCTCGTCGCCGAAGTGCTGTCCGCCGTCGAACACGCTCCGTGGGTGCAGCCGGTGACGCCCGGCGGTCGACCGTTTTCTGTGCGGCAGACCAGTCTGGGGCCTCTGGGCTGGGTGTCGGATCGGGGCGGCTATCGCTATCAGGCGACCCATCCCGAGACCGGCCGCCCCTGGCCGCCCATGCCGGCCCGGCTGATCGACCTCTGGACCGAGCTGACCGGCTGGCCCCAGCCGCCGGACGCCTGCCTGCTGAACCTGTATCGCGGCCCGGCCAAGATGGGACTGCATCAGGACAAGGATGAAAGCGACCTCGGCGCGCCTGTGCTTTCGATCTCGCTGGGCGACACGGCGGTGTTCCGCATCGGCCCGGCCGAGGGCGGGCGTACGACGAGCGTGCGGCTGGCGTCAGGCGACGTCTGCGCCCTGACCGGCCCGGCGCGACTGGCGCGCCATGGCGTCGATCGGGTGCTGGCGGGCTCGTCCAGCCTGATCCCCGGCGGCGGCCGGCTGAACCTGACCCTGCGCCGCGCGGCCTGACGCCCGACATCGTGACTCGACCGGCCGCCTACGCCGGGCCAAGGTCCGCGCCTCACCCTTTGCGACGAGGCGTTTCATGACCGTGCTGACCCGACCCGAAGGCTCCGAACCCGCCGACTTCCACCTCAGCCGTCGGTCGCTGGGCCTCGCGGCCGCGGTCTTCGCCGGCTATGCGCCCGCCGCCCTGGCGCAGGAGGCGCAGCCCGTCACGACCGACGCCGACGGCCTGACGACCGAGACGGTCAGCGTCCAGGCCCCCGACGGCTTCGACCTGCCGGTTTATGTGGCGCGCCCGGCGGGCGAGGGGCCGTATCCGGTGGTGCTGGTGGCGTCCGAGATTTTCGGCCTGCACGCCTATATCCAGGATGTGTGCCGCCGCCTGGCCAAGGCCGGCTACGCCGCTATCGCTCCCGCTTTCTTCGTGCGCGCCGCCGACCCGGCCCCGCTCAGCGACATTCAGGAGATTCAGCGCATCGTGGCTCAAGCGGGCTATGAACAGGTGATGGGCGACATCTCCGCCAGCCTGGAATGGGCCAGTCGCCAAGCCTGGGCCAACGATCAGCGCATCGGCATCACCGGCTTCTGCTGGGGCGGCAAGGTGGTGTGGCAGGCCGCGGCCCGCTTCGCCAACATCCGCGCCGGGGTGGCCTGGTACGGGCGCCTGGCTCCCGCCGCGAACGCCACCGAGCAACAGCGCGAGGCCGGCAAGCCGTGGCCCGTCGACATCGCCGCCGATCTCAAGGCGCCGGTGCTGGGCCTGTACGGCGAGGCCGATCAGGGCATTCCGCTGGACACCGTCGAGGCCATGCGCGCCGCCCTGCAACGCGCGGGCAAGACCGACAGCGAGATCGTGGTCTATCCGGCCGCCCCGCACGGCTTCCACGCCGACTATCGAGCCAGCTATCGCGCGGCGGACGCCCAGGACGGCTGGAGCAAGCTGCTGGCCCTGTTCGAGGCGCGGCTCAAGGGCTGATTCGGCGAGGGCGGCGTCAGTCCCAGCGGGTCGAGACGCCGCCGCCTTCGTCCCATTCGCCGCCGGCGTCGAAGGCGTCGTCGAAAGTCAGCAGGCGGTCCAGGATGATGCCGGCCACGGCCCCCGCGACGGCGACGCCGATCAGGGTGGCCAGGCTGGCGACCCCGACCTTTTCACTGCGGGTCAGGCGGCGACGGCCCGAGGCGTCGATGACGCGGTCGCGGCCGCGGGTCAGGCGAGAGCGGGCCATCAGGCGGCCATCCGCTCGCGAGCGACCTTCTTGCACTTGGCCGCCGCGCGTTCGCGCTTCAGGCGCGACAGGTGGTCGATGAACAGCACGCCGTTCAGGTGATCCATCTCGTGCTGGATGCAGACGGCGTAAAGGCCCTCGGCCTCCTCCTCGATCGTCTCGCCCTGATAGTTCAGATAGCGGATGCGCACGCGGGCTGGTCGCTCGACCTTGTCGAAATATTCGGGGATCGACAGGCAGCCTTCCTCGTAAGTGAACATCTCGTCGGACGACCACAGGATCTCCGGATTGACGAAGTGACGCGGGTTGCGGCGCGCTTCGGCGTCCTCTCCCTCGGCCTCTTCGACGCCAGGCTTGTCGCCCAGGTCCATGACGATGACGCGCTTCAGCTCGCCGATCTGCACGGCGGCCAGGCCGATGCCGGGCGCGTCGTACATGGTGTCCAGCATGTCGTCCATGAGGGTGCGGACGGCGTCGTCGACGCCCTCCACCGGCTTGGACACCTGCTTCAGGATCGCCAGGTCGGCGGCGTTGTCGATGGTGAGGATGCGTTGGACGGCCATGACCGCGAGGTAGGACGCCGGACCCTCTCGGTCAAGATTTCCCAGCGTCGCGCTGGGTTAATCCTGAGGCGGCGGCAGAAGGCGCGGGCGACGTTCGTCGTCGATGGCGACGTAGGTGAAGACCCCCTCGGTGACCCGCACGAGTTCAGAGCCCGTCTGGTTGCGCGACCGCTTCCAGGCCTCGACATGGACGCGGATCGAGGTGCGGCCCCGCTTGACCACGCGGGCGTAGGTCGAGACCTCGTCGCCGACCGACACCGGCTGGTGGAACACCATGCCGTCCAAGGCGATGGTCACGCAGCGGCCTTCCGCGAGTTCGAACGCCGGCGTGGCGCCCGCCAGGTCCATCTGGGCCAGCAGCCAGCCGCCGAAGATGTCGCCCTCGGGATTGGTGTCGGCGGGCATGGCGATGACACGCCCGACCAGCTGGCCTTCGGGATCGGAAGAGACGGGCTCGGTCATGGCTCGGGATCGGGCGTCGGCGACGGAGAGGGGAGGGCCGCCTTCTTGCGCGTCTGGCGCGGGGTGTCGACCGGTCTCAGCGTCAGAGTGGTGTCGGGCAGCAGCGCCTCGTGCTGGACCATGTCACGCCACAGGGCTCCGAGCTTGAGTGCAGAAGCAAGCGCTTCGCTCGCAGCCACGCCGCGTCGCGCCCGCAGCCAGGCGCATCCGGCCAGTGCTCCGGACGCCTGGACCAGTTCCGGCGTCTCGCGATGAACGGCCCCCAGGTCATCGCGAGACCCAAAGCGCCACCCGGCCTCACGCGGATGGTCCGCAGACAGTGCGAACTTCTGTTCGGGCGTGAGGGTCTCGGCGATGAAGGCCCAGTCCATGGCGCCCGGCGCGCGGCGATAGTGGCCTTGCGCGGTCGGCAGGCCGTGGCGCGCATAGACGGCGAGGGCGGCGCGCTCAACCTCCTCGAGGAGGTCGGCGAAGGCGTCGACCTCGGAGGGGGCCCGGTCCTGAGCCGCGATGAAGGGATCTCGCCCCGGATCTGCGTCCGCACGGCGCGATCCCAACAAACGCGACAGCCAGCCGGCCATGGCTAGTCGAGATTCAGGGCGCTGGTGACAGAGATGTCGTAGATCACGCGGGTGAAGCTCTGCACGAACTCGAAGAAGGTGCGCGCCTCCGCCGCTCCGGCTCGGGAAACGTAAACCACGTCGTCGGGCCGAATCTCGAAGTTGGAGGCGATGAAGAAGCCCGACCCCTCAGCCAGGTTTAGCCGATAGACAACCGGCACGCCCCGCGGCGTCGGCGGCTGATCCACGCCCAGCGCTCGCGCGACCTCTGGACGCTCGAAACGGAAGACCAGCACCGAACGGGCGTTCGCCTGCTGGGGATTCAGCCCGCCCACGCGGCCGAGCGCTGTGGCCAAGGTCACTTCGCCCGCGCCCATCTCGGTTTCGCGGATGGCGTTCAGCGCCCCGAAGGTCGAGAAGCGGCGCGGCTGATAGCGCAGATTGATCTGGTCGCCAGCGCGCAGCCTCACATTCTCGTCGAAGGCGGTGGTGACCACCGCGAGCGGTGCGGTGAAGGTCTGCCCGTCCCGCTGGATGGCGACGACGACGTCCTCGGTCGGACGCGCCGTTCCCCCGGCGCCGGCGATCACGTCAAGGATGCGGTCGGCGTTGACGGTGAGCGGTTGCCGACCGGGCTGCCGCACCTCGCCCAGAACGGTGACCGTGCTGGAGACCGGCTGCGCCACCGACACGACCACCTGGGGATTGGCCACGCGGCCGATCAGGGCGCGCCGGATGGCGTCGGCGGCCTGGCCTGACGTCAGGCCTTGCACGTTGATGCGGCCGGCGAAGGGGACAGACACCTGTCCCGCGCGGTCGACCGTGAGGGGCGGCAGCGCCTGGTTGCCGGCCTGGACGCGGATGTTGCCGCCGCCGCCGCCCCCGAACAGAGCGCCTGAGGGTTCGAAGATGGATACGGCCAGCACGTCCCCGACGCCGATCAGGTCGGTTGGGGCGTCGCTGTCGGCCGACGCCAGCGTGCCCAAAAACTGCTGCGGGACAGCCTTGATGATTTCCGACGCCCGATAGTCCAGCGGCACGATCGCGTAGGAGCCCTGGGATTCAGGGGTCGTCGCACCCTGGTCGATCGCGCGGCCGGAAGGGCCATCCCGAGGCAGGGTCGAACAGCCGGCGAGCAGGGCGGTGATGGCGAGCAGGGCGGTGATGGCGAGCAGGGAAAGGGTCGAGCGCATCATGGAGGCGGCGTCTCTCGTTAGGTCCGCTGGGCGCGGATGCGATTGATTTACCGGGCTTTGCAGCCTGGGGCCAGAGGTTCGGCGGACCCCCCGCCCGAAAGGCCGACGCAGGCCGCGACGGCGGCGAAGTGCGCGGCCCATGTGGGAGCGACATAGGGCGCGGGCGCCGCAGGCCGCACGCGGGTGGCTGACTCTAGGGCGGCGATCCAGCCCGGTCCGTCCAGCGGGTCGATCAAAGCGGCGTCGGGCACGAGTTCCCGATGCGCCGGAATGTCCGACGCAATCAGCGGCACGCCCATGGCCGAAGCCTCGACTGCCGGGAGGTCGAAGCCTTCGACAGCGGAGGGCGCCAGAACCGCTCGTGCGCCCCGCATCAGCTCCGACAGAGCGCGGTCGGGCAGATTGGCCGCCTGGTGCACAAGGCCTCGCAGCCTGGGGGACCGTTCGAGATGGTCCAGCACGGCTTCGTTCTCCCAGCCGTAGCGCCCGATCAGGACGAGGCGCGGAGCCTCGGCGCCCATCCGCTCCTCCAATCGACGCCACAGCGTCAGGAGGAAGGCCAAGTTCTTGCGCGCCTCGATCGTGCCCACATGGAGGAAGTACGGCGGGGCGTCTTGCGAGGCTCCCGGCGACAGAAACACGGGCTCCAGTCCCAGGTGAGCTACCTGCACGGGCGGCGCGCGCAGGCCTTCGCTTGCCGCGAAGGCTTGAACTTCATGGCCGGTATAGGCGGAGTTGACCAAGATTTGGTCCGCATGGGTCAGGGCGTGCCGCACCCGGCGCTCATGCTTGGGCCCGTCTCCGGGACGGCAGAACTCAGGGTGGGTGACGGGGATCAAGTCGTGGATCATGATTACCGGCCGCACACCCCTAGCCTGCAGACCGGCCAAGATGTCGGGCGTGTTGAGGCTGGTGTGGCCGACGTTGAAATAGAGATCGCCGCCGGGCGTCTCGGCGCGGCGACGCGAACGGAAATACTGCTTCACCACCCTGAGGCGCGAAGGCTTGGCGTCGGTCGCCGGCGGTGAGCTGATGACCGAGGCGGCCGGGCGGTCGGGCGCGCGCACGGCGGCAAGCAAACGAGCCTCGTGCTCGGTCGGCGTCCGATCGAAGAAAGCGCCGCTCCACTGTTCGCGCATGCGTCTGGCGCAGGCCCTGAACCAATCGTCGTCGACCGCGACGAGCCGCTCGTCCAGGCAGCGAACCGCCCGCATTTCGACGTCGGGATGATCCAGCAGCCATTCGGCGTAGGCGAGGCAGACTCGGTCCACGCCGGTCGGCACGCGGCGTTCTGTCCGGCTCAGCAGCCGGCTGACGTCGAACAGGACGCGGACGCTCACAGCACCCCGACGCGGCTGTAGAGATCGCGCAGCCGATCCTGATAGGCGGCGGGCGTGAACCTGGCGGCCTGCACCAGGCCTCGCTCCACCAGGTCGTCACGCAGAGCTTCGTCGGAGTCCAGCGCCTGCAGGCCCCGCGTCATGGCCTGAACATCATAGGGATCGACGCTCAGCGCCGCGTCGCCGGCCACCTCGGGCAGGGACCCGCCCGTCGAGGTCAGCACCGCGGTGGACAGGGCCATGGACTCCAGCACCGGCAGGCCGAAACCTTCGTAAAGCGAGGGGAAAAGCGTGGCCTTGGCGCCGCGGATCAGGCTGATCAGCATGGAAAAGGACATGTATTCGTACTGACGGATGCGGTCCGCCATCGGCCCGCCGTCGCGCTTGACCTGGTTCAGCAGCGCCGTCTCGGGCTCGTCCAGCCAGGCGCGGCCCCCGACGATCACCAGGGGCGTGGTCAGGCCCGACGCCAGATAGGCCTCCACGATGCGGCCTAGATTCTTCTTGGGCTCGATGGCGCCGAAGTGCAGGAAATAGTCCTTCCAGCCCAGGTTGAAGACGCCTTCAAGCTCCAGCGCCACCTCGGGCTGAGGACGGGAGGTCAGCCGTTCGGGCAGGTCCACGGCCTGATAGGTATTGGTGACCCGGTCCTCGGACACGCCCAGCAGGCGGATGACGTCCTGGCGCGTCGTTTCGGAAACAACGGCGATATGATCCGCCCGCGCCGCGATCTTGCGGCACAGGTCCATGTACTTGTCCTTGTTCTCCAGCGTCGTGTGCGGGAGGCGCAGCGGGATCAGGTCATGGATGGTGTAGAGATTGGGCACGCCCTTGGCGTACAGCGGCAGGGTCGCGGTCCAGTGCATGGCGCCGGGCGCCGGGGCCTCCGAGGTTGCGTCGAAGCGCACGGGCGTCTCGGTCCCGTAAGCTTGGAAAGCGCGGTGAGACACGGCGAACAGGTCGCGCGCCGCCCAGAAGTAGTCGGCGTCCGGCCGGCCGCCGCCCCGTGAAGGCCAGACAATCTCGCCTGACGGCAAGATCGGATGGGCGTCATGACCCATCCGGCTCATCCACGTACGCTTGAACCGCTCGAACCGCTTCTGCTTCGCCGGCGGACGGTCCGCGTCGGCTAGAAGGGCTTCGTTCAGGGTGTTGTTCTTGGATCGCGAGGAGGGCGGGCCGTAGAGAACCTGGGTGCCCAGACCCAAGGCGCGGGCGTTGGGCAGCAGGTTGCGACCGTAGGTGGCGATGCCCGACCCCTTGGGCAGCGCGATGTTGAAGCCGTCGATGCAGATGGAGCTCATGAATCTCTTCGCGGCTTTGGAGCGGGCTTCGGGAAAGGGCGCGACGCCTAAAGGCGGCGACCGGTTGGGTCAACCGTGGCCGTCAGGAGACGTAGCCAGCCTGCATCAACTCGGCGATGTGGACGATCGCCACCGGGCGGCTGTCCTGCACGACGAACAAATTGGCGATCTTGTTGGCCGCCAGCAGATCGACGACGTCGCTCATCCGGGCGTCGGGATCGACGATGATGGGGCTGCGGCTCATGATGTCCTCTGCCTTAAGGGACGTGATGTCCTGAGCGAAGGCGCGGCGGATGTCGCCGTCCGTGACGATCCCGGCCAGGGTCTGGTCAGGGTTCAGAACCGCGACCGCGCCCTTGCGGCCCTCTGTGATGGCGGAGACCACATCGGTGAACGGCGCGTGAAGCGGCACGCTGGCCGGGGCGGCGGCGTTGTCGCCCATCCATTCGCGAACGCTCTGCAGGCTCATGCCCAGCGAGCCGCCGGGGTGGTGCAGGCCGAACGCCTCGCGCGTGAACTCGCGGCGGTCCATCAGCACCATGGCCAGTGCATCGCCCATGGCCAGAGTCATCAGCGTCGATGTGGTTGGCGCTAGGCCGTTGGGGCAGGCCTCCGCCACGCTCGGCATGGTCAGGCAGACCGCCGAGTTGCGCCCCAGGAAGCTGGAGGCGCGCTGGGTGATGCCGATCACAGGGATGCCGCTGCGCTGGCAGAACAGCAGCGGGTCGCGCAGTTCGCGGCTCTCGCCAGAGTTGGAGATGGCCAGGAGCGTCGTGTCCGCGCGAAGCATGCCCAGATCGCCATGGCTCATCTCGGCGGGGTGGACGAAAAAGGCGTTGGTGCCGGTCGACGCCAAGGTGGCGGCGATCTTGTTGCCGATGTGTCCCGACTTGCCCATGCCGGTCACCACCACGTAGCCCGGTCGGCTGAGAATGATGTCGCAGGCCCGCGCGATGTTGACGTCAATGGCGCGCTCCAGCGCTGTGAGAGCGTCGATGTTCAAACGAACGACCTCGCGGGCGCGCTCGGTCATCCGGGCGATGTCCTCGGGGGGCGACGCGGCGATGTCGAAACTCATGGGGCGGGGCCTCGGCAGTGGTCGATGCATGGCAGATAGACCCTTGAAGCGGCTTGGCCAATGCCGCACGCCGGGCCAGCCGGCGCCGCAAATGCGAAGAAATGCGCGACGAGGGGTCAACTTTGCAGGCCCAAGGGCGTTAGGCTGGCCGGGGATCAAACAGAAGAACCGGAATGCCGCCAGCGACCGCCATCGTCGAACCGTCCTCGGCCGGAGACCTGCCCGCACCGCCTTCGCGTCTGGCGCGGCCAGCGCTGTTCCTTGACCTGGACGGGGTGCTGGCGCCTATGGCGCCGACGCCGGACGCCGTGCTGCCCGACCCCCGGCGAACGGCGGTCTTGAAGGCGCTCGACGCCCGTCTGGCGGGCCGGCTGGCCATTGTCAGCGGGCGCACCCTGGCTGAGATCGACCGCATCGCCGACGGCGCCAGCCGATCGGCCTCGGGCGTGCATGGCCTGGAGCGGCGGCGACGCGACGGCTCGATCGTGCGCGGCGCGCCGGACGCGGGCGTGGCTGAGGCGCTGGCGGCCTTCCAGCAGTTCGCTGAGCGCGACGAGGGCTTGATCGTCGAGGACAAGGGCGTCTCGGCGGGTCTGCACTACCGCCAGGCGCCGGATCAGGCCGAGGCGGCCGCCGGCCTGGCAGACGACTTGGCCGGCCGCACCGGCCTGACGCTTCAGCCCGGCCATATGGTGCTGGAACTCAAGACGCCGGGTTCCGACAAGGGCACGGCGGTGACCGCCTTCATGGCCGAAGCGCCTTTCGCCGGGGCCATCCCGGTCATGCTGGGCGACGACCTGACCGACGAGCACGGCTTCGAAGCGGCGCAGCGACTGGGCGGCTTCGGCGTCCTGGTCGGGCCCGCGCGCGCCACGGCCGCCCGCTATCGACTGGACGGCGTGGACGCCGTCATGGACTGGCTTGAACGACTGGAGGTCGACGCATGACCGAGACGAAACGCACCCAGGCGAACCTCGACCTCTTCCCCATCGGCAACTGCGCGCTGAGCGCCCTGATCGACCGACAGGGCCGCCACGTCTGGGCCTGCGCGCCGCGCGTGGACGGCGATCCGATCTTCTCGGCCCTGATGGACGGCGACGACCCTGAGCACGGCTTCTGGTCGGTCGAACTGGCGGACGTGAAACACGTCAGCCAGACCTATGTGCGCAATACCCCGATCCTGCGTACGGTCCTCACCGCCGAGGACGGGGCTTCGGTCGAAATCCTGGATTTCGCCCCGCGTCATTCCAAGCAGGGCCGCACCTATCGCCCGCTGGCGTTCGGCAAGCTGATCCGGCCGCTGGAGGGCGCGCCGCGGATCACCATCCGCCTGCGGCCGTCCGCCGACTGGGGCGCGCGCCGGGCCAAGATCACCTCGGGCTCCAACCACATCCGCTATCTGTGCAGCGACGTGGTGATGCGGCTGACCACCAACTGCCCGGTCTCGCACGTGCTGGACGAGCGGACGTTCCGGCTGGAAAACGAGATGGCCTTCTTCCTGGGGCCGGACGAGGGCTACGACCAGCCCGTGCTGTCGGGCGTCACGGCCGCCTATGAACAGACGGCGTCCTATTGGAAGAACTGGGTGCGCACCCTGTATCTGCCGCTGGACTATCAGGAGGCGGTGATCCGCGCGGCGATCACGCTCAAGCTCTGCGCCTATGAGGAGACCGGCGCCATCGTCGCCGCCATGACCACCTCGGTGCCCGAGTTCCCCGAGAGCGGGCGGAACTGGGACTATCGCTACTGCTGGATCCGCGACGCCTATTATACGGTGCGCGCGCTGAACCGGCTGGGTGCGGTCGACATTCTGGAGAACTACCTCGTCTATCTGCGCAACCTCGTCGACGCCTCAGGCGGCGGCCACGTCCAGCCCGTGTACGGCGTCGGTCTGGAAGAGGACATCGACGAGCGCATCACCGAGACCGTCGAGGGCTATCGCGGGATGAAACCAGTGCGCGTGGGCAACCAGGCGCGCGAGCACCTGCAGCACGACGTCTATGGCCAGATCGTGCTGCCGCTGGTGCAGAGCTTCTACGACCATCGCCTGCTTCGGCCCGGATCTGTCGAGGATTTCTGCGCGCTCGAGAAGGTGGGCGAGCGCGCCTACGCCATGCACGATCAGCCCGACGCCGGCCTATGGGAGTTCCGCACCATCGCCCGGGTGCACACCTATTCGTCGGTCATGTGCTGGGCCGCCTGCGATCGCCTGGCCAAGGCGGCGGATCATCTGGGGCTGCAGTCTCGCGGCGAGGTCTGGCGCGAGCGGGCGTCCGAAATCCGCGCCCGTATTGAGAAGGAGGCCTTCCTGCCCGACGAGGGCCGGTTCGGCGCCAGCTTCGGCGGGACGGAGCTGGACGCAAGTCTGCTCCAGATGACCGATCTGGGCTTCCTCGATCCGGCGGACCCGCGCCAGGTCCAGACCTTCGACGCCATCGAGCGCGACCTGAAGAAGGGCAGCCATCTGTTCCGCTACGTCGAGCCGGATGACTTCGGCGAGCCGGAGACGGCGTTCAACTTCTGCACCTTCTGGTTCATCGAGGCCCTGCACCTGAACGGCCGCACCGAAGAGGCGCGCGAAATCTTCGCCGAGATGCTGAACCGACGCACGGCGGCGGGGCTGCTCAGCGAGGACATCGCCATCGAGACGGGCGAACTGTGGGGGAACTATCCGCAGACCTATTCGCTGGTGGGCATCATCAACTGCGCGGTGCTGCTGAGCCGTTCCTGGACGGAAGCCCGCTGAAGCCATGTCGCGTCTGATCGTCGTTTCGAACCGGGTCTCCGCGCCCAAGGACCCCGCCGCCGGATCGGCGGGCGGACTGGCCATGGCCCTGTCCGCCGCCCTTCGCAAATACGACGGCCTTTGGTTCGGCTGGTCGGGCGAGACGGTGGAGACCTTCAAGCCCGAGGCCAAGTTCGAGGATCGCGCCGGCGTCACCGTCGCCCTGGTCGATCTGGAAGCCCAGGACGTCGACGAATACTACAACGGCTACGCCAACAAGACGCTGTGGCCGCTGTTCCACCATCGGGTGGACCTGACCGCCTATGAGCGCAGCTTCGGCGAGGGTTACGAGCGGACCAATGCGCGCTTCGCCGAGGTGCTGGCGCCGCTGATCGAGCCCGACGACCTGATCTGGATTCACGACTATCACATGATCCCGCTGGCCCGGGATCTGCGGCGGTTGGGCGTGACCAACCGCATCGGTTTTTTCCTGCATACGCCGTGGCCGGCGCGCCAGCTGCTGGTGACCCTGCCGTATCATCGGCGGCTGGTCGAAAGCCTGTTCGACTTCGACCTGATCGGCTTCCACACCCGCGAGTGGATGGACCTGTTCACCGACTATGTGGTCAGCGAGGCCAAGGGCGATGTGACCGGCGAGAACGGGCTGGAATGCTTCGGCCGTCAGGTGCAGGTCGGCGTCTTTCCTATCGGCATCGACGTCGACGGCTTCCTGGAGGCGCGAAACTCGACCCTGGGCGCGCGCACCTACGACAGGATGGCGGCGTCCGCGGTCTTCCGCTCGATGATCGTGGGGGTGGACCGGCTGGACTACTCCAAGGGTCTGGAGCAGCGTCTGCTGGGCTATGAGCAGTTCCTGCACAACAATCCGTCCATGCGCGGCGACGTCTTCCTGTTGCAGGTGACGCCGATCTCGCGCGACGACGTGGACACCTACCAGGACATTCGCGGGCGGTTGGACGCCCTGGCCGGGCGGATCAACGGCGAGTTCGCCGACATGGACTGGCAGCCCATCCGCTACCTGAACCGCACCTACCGCCGCGACCAGCTGGCGGGCATCTATCGCGCCGCGCGAGTGGGTCTGGTGACACCTCTGCGCGACGGCATGAACCTGGTCGCCAAGGAATATGTGGCGGCCCAGAACCCGGAAGATCCCGGCGTGCTGATCCTGTCGCGCTTCGCCGGCGCGGCCGAGCAGATGGGCGAGGCCCTGCTGGTCAATCCGTTCAGCCGCGAAGAGCTGTCGGACGCCATCAAGAACGCCTTGACCATGCCCCTGGCCGAACGCATTCGGAAATGGGAAGCGCTGATGAAGGTGGTGCGCGACACCGACGTGTCGATCTGGCGCGACGACTTCGTGCAGGCGCTGATGTCGGCGCCGCGCGTCAAGGAGCTGCCGGTTTTCGACGCGGCCTGATCGGGCGGAATACTTGACTATTTCCTAGGGGCTTCTATATGCGCCCCAACCCCGGGACAGGTCTGCGATGCGCGCCGCCCGTTCGCCCCTGAACATTTGGGCGGTTCCGAGGTCCGCAACGCGACCCTTCGTTCCCATAGGTTTCATGACTGAATTCACCCAACTGGGCCTTTCGCCCACGACCCTGCAGGCCGTCGCCGACACCGGCTACACCACCGCCACCCCCATTCAGGCCCAGGCCATTCCGGTGGCGCTCGCCGGCCGCGACGTGCTGGGCATCGCCCAGACCGGCACCGGCAAGACGGCGGCCTTCACCCTGCCGCTGGTCGACCGCCTCGCCTCGGGACGTGCCCGCGCCCGGATGCCGCGCGCCCTGGTGCTGGCGCCGACCCGCGAGCTTGCCGACCAGGTCGCCGAGAGCTTCGCCAAATACGCCAAGGGCACCAAGCTGAACTGGGTGCTGCTGATCGGCGGCGTCTCCATGGGCGACCAGGTCGCGGCGCTGAACAAGGGCGTCGACGTTCTGATCGCGACGCCCGGCCGCCTGATCGACCTGTTCGAACGCGGCAAGATGATGCTGAACGGCGTCGAGATCATGGTCGTTGATGAAGCTGACCGCATGCTCGACATGGGTTTCATCCCGGACATCGAAAAGATCTTCAAACTGACGCCGCCCAAGCGCCAGACCCTGTTCTTCTCGGCCACCATGCCGCCCGAGATCACCCGGCTGACGACGCAGTTCCTCAAGGATCCGACCCGGATCGAGGCCTCGCGTCCGGCCATGACCGCCGACACCATCACCCAGTATGTGGTGCGCATCCCGACCTCGGACCCCAAGGCCAAGCGCACGGCGTTGCGCGCCCTGGTCGGTCGCGAGGACGTCAAGAACGGCATCGTTTTCTGCAATCGCAAGAGCGAGGTCGACATTGTCGCCAAGTCGCTGAAGACTCACGGTTTCGACGCCGCGCCGATCCACGGCGATCTGGACCAGTCGCTGCGCACCAAGACCCTGGCGGACTTCCGCTCGGGTGCGCTGAAGATCCTGGTGGCGTCCGACGTCGCAGCGCGCGGCTTGGACATCCCCGACGTCAGCCACGTCTTCAACTACGACGTCTCGCACCACGCCGACGACTATGTGCACCGCATCGGCCGCACGGGTCGCGCCGGCAAGCTGGGCCAGGCTTTCATGATCGTCACTCCCGCCGACGACAAGTCGTTGGACAAGGTGCTGAAGCTGATCAAGAAGGACCCGGTCGAACTGGCGCTGGACGGCATCGATTTCGCCTCGATCAAGGACCGGCCGCGTGACGACGAGCGTCGTGGACGCGGCCGCGAACGCGGCGGGCGCGACCGCAAGCCGCGCGCCGAGGCCGCCCCGGCCGAAGCCGCGCCTGTCGCGGCGATCGAAGCCGCCCCCTCGATCGAAACCGAGGCGCCGGCGCCCAAGCGCGGCCGCTCGCGCCGCAAGCCGGCCGCCGATGCGACTCCGGTCGAAGTCGCCGCAACCGAACAGGCCGCGCCGGTTTCCGCCCCGGCTCGTCCGGTCCAGGCCCCTCAGCTGCGTCAGTCCGACCGTCGCGGCGAGCAGCGCCAGCCCGAGCCCGAACGCCAGAACGCGCGCGGCTTCGGTGACGACATACCGGCCTTCCTGCGGCGTCCGGTGCTAATCAAGGGTTGAATTCAACCTGCCGAGGCGGCGCGTTTAACCCGCCGTTACGGAAGCTGATCTACGCTCGTCGTCGCGTCTGTTCCGGCGCGCGGCGAGGACTGTTCATGACCACTCAGGTCGAAACCGCAGTGCGGGGCCCGGAAGCGTATGGTCTGGCCCGCCGCGTCATCAACGAGATGGAACAGGCCGGGGTCTGGCCGACGCCGCTGAACTTCGAACTGTGGCTGCACTATCTGGGTGATCCTGAAGGTCCTCTAGGCCGCGAGATTCAGCGGGTGTTGGGCGCGGGCGAACCCTTCAGCGAATCGACCGCTGAAATGCTCGCCGCCGAGTATCTGCCGCGCGGCCGCCTGTCTGAAGAAATCCGCGACGCCGGCGTGGTCCTTGATCGCGAGTTGCGCACGGTGGCTGAGGCGATCGCGGCTGCGTATCGCACCCATTCCGACTACGGTGCCACCCTGGCCGACGCGGGGCGCAGCATGAGCGCTTCGGTGGATTCCACGCGGCTCAAGAAGATCGTCGCTGGACTGTCGAGCGCCACCCGCAAGGTGCAGCGTGAGACCGCGGGCCTGGAAAAACGGCTCGACACCTCGACCCGGGAGATCGCCCGGCTGCGTGAACATCTTGAGCAGGCGCGGCGCGACGCCATGACCGACGCCTTGACCAATCTGGCCAACCGCAAGGCGTTCGATGAACAACTGGTCCGCGCCTGCGCGGAGGCGGACGCCTCGCAGCGCCCGCTGACGTTGGCTGTCGTCGACATCGACCATTTCAAGCGCTTCAACGACACCTGGGGCCACCAGACCGGTGACCAGGTGCTGCGCTATGTCGCCAGCGTGCTGAATCGCCTGGCGCGCCATCCGCGCGTGGCGGCCCGCTACGGTGGCGAGGAGTTCGCCCTGATCTTCCCGGCCGAGAACCGCATGAAGGTCATGGAGGCGCTCGAGGCGGCCCGCAAGGAGATCAGCAGCCGCGCCCTTCGCCGGCGGTCGACCAACGACGAACTGGGCGCGATCACAATCTCAGCCGGCTTGGCGCAGCATCGCTTGGGCGAAAACGCTTCCGCGCTTCTCGAAAGGGCGGACGAGGCGCTTTACGCCTCCAAGAGAGGCGGCCGCAACCGCGTCACGGACGCCGACGCCGTCGATGCGGCGGCCGCTTGATTATTCCGGCCGCGATACAGCGGGATCTAGTCGAGAACCACGTCCGACACTCCGCCAGCGTCGGGCTGCGACTTGGTCAGATTGGCCTTCAGCACCTCGAAGCCGAAACCCAGCGGGCCCTTCTTTGACACCCACACGCGCCCGTCGTCTCCGTCGAAGCGGATAAGGGTTAGGGCGGGATCGTCCTTGCCGTCCGGATACCAAGCCGCCACGACCGGATTCCAGTATTGGTCGATACGCTCACGGTCATGCTCGAGTGTCATGGAGCCATGTATGCAGGCCTGCACCTCCTGGTCTTTCGACTGATAGGTGAACATGCCCGCCTGGGCGCCGCCTCCGATGTCACGCGCCAAATCCGTGTCACTACGGGTGAAGAACCAGATCGAGCCGGTCTCCGGCTCGCCGAAGCCGGTCATGGGTTGGCTGTGGGCGCCCGGACGATCCAGGCCCAGCATGCCTGTGTTGAACTCCTTCAGGCTGCGCCAGAACTCCTTTTCGGCGTCCTGAGGGGTCAGGGTGTCGTCGGTCATGATCGGTCTCTCCGTTTCGGGGGCCAGGATCAAACCGACGGCTGGCGTCGCGGTTCCGCTATTCGGCCCCGACCGCCAGGCGTGCGGCGTGGATGAGCAGGAGCAGGGCCAGAGCCGCGCTCAGCAGCATCAAGAAGCGCCAGGGCACCAGCCGCGGCCCACGCAACGGATCGGGCTCGCGCGCCCCACGCCATCCCGAAAAGCCGGCGAGGGCGAGCGCGGCGATCAACAGAGCGAAAGTCATTGGGCCGGACATCGGCGGGCGTTTGGCGCTGCTTGCGGCCCCGCGCAAGGAAATCTTTCGCAGGGGTTAATCTTAAAGGCGCGTTAACCACGCCGGAGCGAAGAACGGAACCGGCGGGACAGGTGTCCACAGGAATGCCGGATCGGCGCTAGATATTGGGGTTAACCGCGCGTTTACACCCCGCATCTTGCCGGTTAGCGTCCTTGCCATGGGTCGGGAGGCGAATCAGTGACCGCAGCCGCGCCGTGGAGCGTGAAGGGTATCGATCCCAAGGCGCGCGAAGTCGCCAAGGACCTGGCGCGCCGGTCAGGCATGACGCTGGGCGAATGGCTCAACTCCATGATCATGGAGGACAATGACGATGACGACGTGGTGCCGCTGGCCCGTCGTCCCCACGTCGAGGTCCATGAGCGCCGGGGCCGTAGCCGCCGGCTCGAGGACGCCTACGGAGTATCCGACGAGACGGTGCAGAGGCTTGGCGCCTCGATCGAGGCCATCGGCGCGCGACTGGAGGCTTCGGAACGTCGCGCGACCGTCGCCATACAGGGCGTCGATCAGGCTGTGGCCGGTCTGGTTCGTCGGCTGGACGGCGCAGATGTCCTGGCTCAGGAATCGGGCCGTCGAATTGACGACATCGCCCAGGAGTTGAGAGAGGGCCACCGTCGTCTGCGCCGCTTCGAGCAGGAGACAGGCCCGCATACAACGGAAGCCTTCGGAAAGGTCGAGGCCTCTCTGGGGGGGCTGTCCAGCCGGCTCTACGATATCGAAGAGCGCCAACGCACGGGCGTGATGGAGCTGCGCCAGCGTCTGGACGCGGTCGAGAAGACCACGGCCGCAGGCTCGGAAAGCGATGCGCTCGCCCATATCGGTCAGCGGCTGGACCAGGCGCAGGCGCGCACCACCGAGGCCCTGCGCCAGCTCGAACGGTCTTTCGGTGATCTGGACGCGCGTGTTCGTCTGGCGGAAGGGCGGGGCGAACCCGAGGGCGCCCGGTTCGAAAAGCTGGCTGAAAGCCTCACTCGACAAGTGGAGAGCAGCCGAGCTGAGCTGTTGCGGCGGCTGGACACGGCCGAGACCGAAGGCCGCATGGACCGCATCGAGCGCGCGGTCTCTTCCATGGCCGATCAGGCGCGCGCCGCCGAGCAGCGCTCCGTCGCCGCCGTCGAGGCCATGGGCCGCGAGATCATGCGCATTGCGCGCAACCTCGACGATCGCGTCGAGAGGGTCGAGCGGTCGGCCGGCGGCGTCGATCTGACGGAACTGACCCAAGCCCTGTCGGCTCGAATCGATCGCGATTTCGCCCGTCACGCCCAGACGGTGGATCAGCGGCTGGCCGCCAGCGACGAACGTCATGCCCAGGCGCTGGAGCGTCTGGGCGGCGAGATCACGCGCATCTCGGACCGCCTGAGCGAGCGCATCGCCCAGTCGGAACGTCGCTCGGCGGAGGCGCTGGATGACATCGGCCGTCGACTGGCGGATCGCTCGGAGAAGATCGAGCAACGCCACGACCGCACGTCTGGCGAGCTGGCTGAACGCATGCGTCAGTCCGAAGAGCGCACCGCCCGGCTGCTTGCCGAGGCGCGCGAAAGCATAGAGCGACGGACGTCTCGGCCGGCCGCGCCGCCCGTGGCCGACTGGCGCGCCGCAGCCTTCCCGGAGGACGCCTTCGAGCCGATGTCGCCCACGGCCGACTGGTCTCGCGATCCCCTGTCGGACGAGCCCCCCCAGCCGTTCCCCGCAGGCCTGGAGGTCGGCGACGAGCCGGATGTCTTCGTGGCGGAGCCATCACCGCAGTCCGATCTAGAAAGCCCTGAAAACCTGGACGACCAGGCCGCGCCGGCTGCGTTCGGCGAAGGGCCTTTCGGCGCTCTCGATCCCGCCACGGCGCCCTCGATCGAGGCCGCAATCGAAGACGACTTCGACACTGTCGAAACGCACTACGCCGCCGACGCGGCCGACGCCGAGTACGTCGACCGCGAGGCTCTGCGCGCCGCCGCAGCCGCCGGCCGCGCCGCCAGCGGGACTGAGTCGGTGTCGACCATCGACGCCGTTCAGGCCGCGCGGGCGGCCATGGCCGGGCCGGCTGAGGATGCGCGAAGCGGTTTCGGGCTGAAGCGCGGCGGTAAATCGCAGTTGCAGGAGAGGCTTGACCGCCAGGCGGCGAAGGAGGGATCGACTGTTCGGCGCGCCCTGGCGGTCTCAGCCGCCGCGGCTTTGGTTACGGCCGGCGGCTATGGATACGCCCGGGTGGCGGGCGAGTTCGGACTGCCCATGCCGCAGGGGCTGTCGCAGGTTCTTCAAGCTCAGGACGCCACCGCGCCTGCGCCGGGCGACGCGGCGCCAGTGGCGGCGCTGGCCTCGGTTACGGCCACGCCGGCGCTGGATCCGGCTGAGGGCGCCAATCTGTATGCACGCGCCGCCCGCCTTCTGACTGAGGGCGACCCGACGGCCCTGGAGACGCTCAAGCGCGCCGCCAACCTGGGGTATCCGCCCGCTCAGCTCCACTTGGCGGGTCTGTATCAGCAGGGCCGGGACGGTGCGCCGATGGATCGGCCAGAGGCGCGGCTGTGGGCGAAGCGGGCCGCCGAAGGCGGGGACGCCAAGGGCATGCACGCCTACGCCATGTATCTGTTTGACGGCGTGGGCGGGCCGGCCAATCGCGCGGAGGCCGTCAGTTGGCTCAAAAAGGCCGCCGAGCAGGGGCTTGTCGACAGCCAGTACAACCTCGCCAAGATTTATGAGGACGGGCAGGGTGTTGCGGCCAATCCCACCGAGGCGCTCAAGTGGTATGCGATTGCCGCCCGCGGCGGCGACCAGCAGGCCCAGATCGGGCTGGAACGCCTGACGCCTTCGGCCACCCCGCAGGCGCGCCAGGCCGCGCGTCGCGCGGCCGACGATTTTCAGGCGGAGCCGCTGAAAGGCTGACGCCGCCTGTGGCGCGGCGCGCGCCGCGCCTCTAAGACCGATCAGTCGCCTTTCGGCGCGTAGTGTTCACCGTCCAGCCGAAGGCGCGCCCTTTGGACATCTATCTGCCGATCGCCGAGGTTTCGGTGAACTGGCCGACCCTGGTGATCCTGGGGGCGGTGGTCGGGTTCGTGTCGGGCCTGTTCGGCATCGGCGGCGGCTTTCTGATGGCGCCGATCCTGGTCTTCCTGGGCATTCCGCCTACGGTGGCGGTGGCCAGCCAGGCCAGTCATGTGGTCGCATCCTCCACGTCCGGCGTCATCCGGTACACCAGTCAGAAGATGGTCGACTATCGCATCGGCGGGGTTATGGCGCTGGGCGGCGTTCTGGGGGCGCTGCTGGGCGTTGAGTTGTTCCGCTACCTGCGCCTGCTCGGCCAGGCGGATCTGGTGGTGGCCCTGGCCTATCTGCTGTTCCTCGGCTCGATCGGCTCGCTGATGCTCTACGAGAGCCTGACGCAGATTCTGCGCCGGATACGGGGCGAAACGCCGCCGCGCAAGGATCGACGTCGGCCCATGTGGCTTTACGGGCTTCCGCTGCGGATGAAGTTTCCTCGTTCAGGCCTCTACATCTCGGCCATCCCGCCCTTCGGCCTGGGCGTGTTCGCGGGCATTCTGTCGGCCATTATGGGGGTCGGCGGCGGCTTCATTCTGGTTCCGGCCATGCTCTACGTGCTGCGCATGAAGGCCAGCGTCGTGGTCGGCACCAGCCTGTTCCAGATCATCATCACCACCGCCATCACGACCGTGCTTCAGGCCGGGCGCAATCAGACTGTGGACATTGTCCTGTCGACCATACTGCTGCTGGGCGGGGTTGTCGGAGCGCAGATGGGAGCCAAATACTCGGGCCGCTTCCGGGCCGAGGAGCTTCGCGCGGTGCTGGGCCTGATCGTCCTGCTGGTCGGCATCCAGATGGGGCTGGAGCTGTTCGTGCGGCCCAGCGACATTTTCCTGTTGGCGCCGGGGATCGCGGACTGATGATGTTCCAGGTCCTCCCTCCCACGCCGCCGGTGGCAGAGGCGCCGGCTCCGGAACGCTCTCAGGCGACGCTGGACGAGGTGCGGGTCGCCGCCGCCTTGACCGACGCCCGGGTCCAGGTCGACTCCAGCTTCACCGGCGCTTCGATCGTGTTGTACGGCGCGGTGTTCAATCCAACCCCCCAGCCGGCCGATGTGGTCGTCGTTGTCAGAGGCCCCGACGCGCCGGTGCGCCTGGTCAAGAAGACGCGCAACATGGGTGTCTGGCTGAACAGCCGGCCCGTGCTGTTCGAGGGCGCGCCCGGCTTTTACATGACGGCCTCAACCCGGCCGCTCAGCGACATCACGGATTTCGGCCAGCTGCGTCGCCTGGGGGTGGGGGTCGATCACCTGCGCATCGACGCGCCTGAAGAGGCCCGCACCGTCACCCGCTACGGCGTTCGCGACGTGGTCGTCAGCCGGCTGGGCGACGATTATCTGGACTGGCGGCGCGCCGTGATCCGGCTGAGAGAGGCGGCGGCCCTCTACGCGACCGATCCCGAAGGCGTGTCATTCGTCGATCGCGGCCTGTTCCGCGCCGAGGTCAAGCTGCCGACGGTGGCCCCAACGGGCCGCTATCATGCGGAGGTGTGGCTGTTTCAAGAGGGAGCGCCCGTCTCGGTGTCCAATCTGACCCTGACGGTCGAGAAGGTCGGGCTGGAGCGCGACATCTATGAGTTCGCCCATCGCCGACCCTGGACCTATGGTCTTCTCTGCGTGTTCCTGGCGGCGTTCACCGGCTGGGCCGCGTCGCGTGTGTTCAGAAGAGATTAGGGTCAGGGCGCTTCGGCTCTGATCCCGAGGGCCTGAATCTGGGCTGAAAGCACGGCATCCACCGGCGCCGCCCAGGCCTGCAGCCCGCCTTCGGCGAAACCGCCGACGGAATAGGTCCATTCCAGCGAGGTTCCAGTCTCGGTCGGTGTCAGGACAATGTCCAACGCTCCCGAGACGCCCAAGGTGTTCAGAGGACCCAGAGCCCCGTGCAGCACCAGCCTTCGTTCCGGCTGGACCATGGCCACGCTGAGGTGTCGCGCGCCGCCGCCATCTTGAGCAACTTCGCACCAGCACCCACCCGGCGTCGCGTCCAGGGTCAGTCGAGACCCGGCGAACCAGCGATGGGAGCGGCTCCACCAATCGTCAGGGTGGACCAGCGCCGTCCAGACCCTTGCGGGAGAGGCCGCAATCACGATTGACCCGCCGATCTTGAACCCACCCGCGTCGGCGACGCGGACATCGGCCACGGCCGGAGCGGCGAGGGACAGGACGAGTGTCGACAAAATGATGGGCGCGGGTCTGAACACGGGTGCCTCCTATCTTCAGGAAGCGGGCTGCGGGCCAGACCGTCAAGCCGTCTTATCCAGGTCACCAAGCTTCGCTAGAGATGGAGGTCGGGCCGGCCGCGGTTTCGCACTTGAATGCGGAAGGGTCGCCGCAGCATCAATTCGGAGCATTTGACTGGCTGCGGATTGATCCGAGACGATAATGGTCTAGAGGAGGCCATGACAGAACTGATGACAGCCGAGGCGGCGCTGGACCGCCTGCAAACCCTTTATGATGACGCCGTGGCCAATCTGCGCCGGGCGGTGAAGATCTTCCTGGACACCGGTCAGCGCGCCGACCCCCAGGCCCGGGCCAAGGGCCTCTTCTCCTATCCCCAACTGAAGATCAGCTGGTTCGGCGAGCGGCCGGCCAATCTGGAGACGCGGGCCTATGCCCGCCTGTCGCGGCCGGGCGTCTATTCGACCACGGTGACGCGGCCGGACCTGTTCCGACCCTATCTGATCGAACAGCTGACCCTGCTTCAGCAGGACTATGGCGCGACCTTCGAGGTCGAGCCGTCCGAGCAGGAAATTCCCTTCCCCTATGTGCTGGACGGCTCCGACGTGGCGCTGGACCGATCGCAAACCGCCTCGATCGCCCGGTATTTCCCGACGACGGATCTGGCGCATATCGGCGACGAGATCTCCGACGGCCTGTTCGACCTGGGCGAGGATTTCCCCCTGTCGCAGTTTGACGGCCTGCGCACCGACTTCTCGCTGGCGCGGCTGAAGCACTACACCGGCACGCCGGTCGACGATGTGCAGAGCTACATCCTGTTCACCAACTACAACCGCTATGTCGACGAGTTCGTGCGCTGGGCCATCGAACAGGTGCGCGATCCCGACAGCCCGTATCAGACCCTGTCGTGCGCGGGCGGACTGGTGATCACCGCCGAGACGGCGGACCCGCAGACGGCCATCTCGGACTCGGCCTGGAAGAAGCACCAGATGCCGGCCTATCACCTGACCGCGCCGGGCGCCGAGGGCATCACCCTGGTCAACATCGGCGTGGGCCCGTCCAACGCCAAGACCATCTGCGACCACCTGGCGGTCACGCGCCCGCACGTCTGGATGATGATCGGCCACTGCGGCGGCCTGCGTCCCAGCCAGACCATCGGCGACTATGTTCTGGCCCACGCCTATCTGCGCGACGACCACGTGCTCGACGCTGTGCTGCCGCCGGACATTCCGATCCCCTCGATCGCAGAGGTCCAGCGCGCGCTGTACGACGCCTCCAAGATCGTGTCCGGGGCGCCGGGCGAAGAGGTCAAGCGGCGCCTGCGCACCGGCACCGTGGTCACCACGGACGACCGGAACTGGGAGCTGCGCTATTCCAAGTCGGCGCTGCGATTCAACCAGAGCCGGGCTGTCGCAATCGACATGGAAAGCGCCACCATCGCCGCCCAGGGCTATCGTTTCCGCGTGCCCTACGGGACGCTGCTGTGCGTCTCGGACAAGCCGCTGCATGGAGAGATCAAGCTGCCGGGTCAGGCCAACCGCTTCTACGAGGGCTCGATCTCCGAGCATTTGCAGATCGGCATCCGGGCCGTGGACCTGCTGCGCCAGGAGGGGTCGCGTCTGCATTCCCGCAAGCTGCGCGCCTTCGACGAGCCGCCGTTCAGATAAGGCGGCGGGGCGGGCGTCGCCTCAGCGGCTGCGCAGCAGATACAGGCCGAAGCCGAAATAGGGTCGGCCGAACTCGAACAGGGCGCGGATCCGGTCGGCGGTCGCCTGCACGCGCGGCGTGGCCTCGTCGTCGGGATGGGTTTCCAGCCAAGCGCTGACGGCTTGATCCATGGCGGCGATGTAGCGGGCCCAGGTTTCGTCCGATGACATGACGGCGCTGACGACGTCCAGGCCGGCGCCCTCGGCCGCAGATCGCCAACCCTCGTCGGAGGCGTAGGTGTTGGTCAGCTCCACGATCTGGCGGAGCGGGTCAGGCGGCGAGGCCGTCCAGACCAGATCGCCCCACAGCAGCCAGCCGCCCGGCGCCAGGCCTCGGCGCAGACCGCGGAACACGTCGGCGGGGTCCAGGCGGCCGTCCCCGACAGGGTCGGTCGCGCCGATGGCGGCGATCAGGTCAAAAGGCGCGTGAGTCTCCAGCGTCTCTCCTGACCGACCCTGGTTCAGGGCGACGCGCGCCGAGGCCGGAGAGGCGCCGATTCGCGCCTGGGCCAGTGCGACCATGGCGGGATCCAATTCGATGGCCGTGACGTCCAACCCGAACCTTTCGGCCAGCCGAACGGCGATCGCGCCGTTGCCGCACCCGATGTCCAGGGCGCGTCTTCCTGCCGGGAGGCCGGTCTGGGCCACCGCCTGATCGACCGAGGACATCTCCAGGGCGTTGCAAGCGTCGAGCGCCGCATAGGCTATGCTGTGGAAGCTGGTGCGCATGTCCGACGCATAGGCAAGGCCAACAGATGTGTCCAAACAAATCGCTTTACAACGCAAAGTACTTGATGCAATGTTGCGCCATCAACGACGGGAGGTCGACATGGCTGCTCACCAAACAGCGCCCCAAGCGCAAGACGACATCGCCTACATCCGCGCCCTGGCTCAGGAGGGGCGCCACGCTCCGCCTCTGAACGGGCCTTTCCTGGTGACTGCGGCGGTGATTTTCGGCGGCGCCAGTGTGGCGCAGTGGGCGATCCAGAGCGGCTTGGTCGACGTCAACCCCTGGGCTCAGCTGTGGGTCTGGTTGGCGGCGGGCGCCGCCTTCGCCGTCGCCTTGGTCTTCCTGATCCGCAATGTGAAGACCAAGCCGGGAGCCAGCACAGTGCGCAACGAGGCCATAGGCGTGGCCTGGTCCGGCGTGGGCTATCTGATCTTCACGGTCTGGCTGTCGATGATGGCCGTGGGCTTCTCCACCGGCGATTGGACGCCGATGCGCCTGATGCCGTCCCTGGTGTTCGCCGCCTACGGAACCGCTTGGCTGGTCGCCGCCGCCATGAGCGGTCTGAAGTGGATGAACCTGGTGGCCCTGGTTTCCTTCGGCGGCGCGGTGCTGTTCGGCGCCCTGTCTCATACGGTCTGGGTCTATCTGGTCTTCGCCGGGATGCTGATGGCTGTCGCGCTGATCCCCGGCCTGATCCTGATGCGTCAGGAACCGGCCGAGGTGATCTGAGCATGGCCGACGATTTCGACATCGGTCGCATCGATGACGTCATTCACGGTCGCGTCAGACTGGGCATCATGGCCTATCTCTCGACGGCCGGTACGGCGGACTTCAACGATCTCAAGACACGGCTGCAGGCGACGGACGGCAATCTGTCCGTCCATCTTAGGAAGCTTGAGGACGCCGGTTTCGTGGCCATAGACAAGAGCTTTCAGGGTAAGAAGCCCCTGACGCGGGCGCGCCTCACCGAGCCGGGGCGCAAGGCTTTCGTCGCCTATCTCGACGCCCTGTCCTCCCTTATGCCCACGAACTGACTTTGACGCATTGGATGCGCGGACTAAGCAGGCGGTCATGAGCGACCGCCTGCACGCCTTCGAGGCCTTGGACAATTTTCGCGACTTCGGCGGCCATCCGACGGCGGACGGCCGCCGCGTCCGCAAGGGACGGCTTTTTCGCGCGGCGCATCAGGCGCGCCTGACCGAAGGCGATTTGGCTACGCTCGGCGCGCTCGGCCTCGGCTGCGTCGTGGATCTGCGCCGCCCCGGGGAGCGCCGGGACCAGCCCAGCCGCCGGCCGCCGGACTTCGAGGGGCTGATCATCGAGGGCGGGGTCGACGACGGCGCCGAGGCGCCACACCTGGCCTTTCTGAAGTCGGGAGACCTGACCGCAGAAGCGGGCCGCCGTTTCATGACCCGGACCTACGCCTCCCTCATGTTCGATCCGGCGCACATCGACGTCTTCTCGCGATACTTTCGGCGCCTGGCCGACAGCGACCGGCCGGTGCTGATCCACTGCGCGGCGGGCAAGGACCGGACCGGGGTTCTGGCGGCCTTGACGCTCCACCTGCTCGGTGTGAAGCGCGAGCCGCTGATCGCCGACTATCTGGAGACCAATCGCGCGGTGGGCCTGGTGGGTCGCGCTCCGGCGATCGCCCTGCAGATCGAGCGAATGACCGGCCGGCGCCCATCCAACGACGCGGTCGTCGCCTTTCTGGGTGTGGACGCCGCCTATCTGGACACCGCCTTCGCGGCGGTCGAAGCTCGTCATGGCGACCTGGACGCTTATGCTGAACGGGCGCTCGGCGTGGACGACGCCTTGCGGACGCGCCTGATCGAGCGGCTGGTGGAATGAGCCTGTGGACGGCGACCGATCGGCGCCAGCTGGCTTGGCGCGATCCTCAGGCCGTGGCGGCAGGGCTGGCTCCAGCGCCCGGCGCGCTGCTGCTGATGTCCGACGGCGGTCCTCTCGGCCGATACTCCTGGCTCACGGCGCAGCCTGAACGGATCGAGATCTGCGACCGGGTCCGAGGCGATCTGTTCGCAGCCCTTCGCGATCCCCTCTGGTCCCGCGGCGTTGCAGGGCTGGCGGCCTATGACGTCGGCGCCCGCCCGGCGACAGGGGACCGGGGCGGCGGCTGGCCCGACCTGATCCTTGGCCGCTATCCCGCCTGGCTCAGGTTCGACCATCACACGCGCCGCCTGACTGCGATCGGTCACGGGATCGACGAGACAGCCGCGCGTTGCGCGCGGGCGATGGCCGAAACCTGGCTGGATCGGTCGGAACGAATGAACACAGTGCGCGCGCCCGCCGAAACCTGGCTTGAGGAGGTGTCGGCGGATGCGTACCGTCAGGCGGTCGCGCAGGTGGTGCGCCGCATCGGCGAAGGCGAGCTGTTTCAGGCCAACATCGCTCGCGCCTGGAGCGGACGACTAAAGGCCCACGCTGATCCGATCGACGCCTTCTTCAGGCTGCAGTCCGGGCGTGCATCCGCCTATGGGGCCGCTTGGCGACTGGACAACCGGGCCCTGGTCTCGAACTCGCCGGAGCTTTTCCTGACCTTCGATCCGGCTAGTCGACGCATCGAGACGCGGCCTATCAAGGGCACCCGCCCGCGACGGGCCGACGCCGCCGCCGACGCCGCCGAGGCCCACGCCCTGGCCCACAGCGCCAAGGATCGAGCCGAGAACCTCATGATCGTCGATCTGATGCGCAACGATCTGGCGCGCGTGTCTGAGCCGGGTTCGGTCACGGTCGATAGGCTTTTCGCGGTGGAGCGCTTGCCCACCGTGCACCATCTGGTCTCGACCGTTTCGGCCCGGGCGCGCGCAGAGGTCCAGGCGGCCGACCTGCTGCAGGCCGCATTTCCGCCCGGGTCGATCACAGGGGCGCCCAAGCATCAAGCCATGAAGGTGATCGCGGACCTGGAGCCGCCCCGCGGCCCGTGGTGCGGAAGCCTGTTTCACCTGGACGACGAGGGGCGGCTTGCGGCGTCGGTCCTGATCCGAACCGCCGGTTTCGAGCGCGGGGCCGACGGCTGGACCTATCGGACCCTGGCCGGCGCAGGCATCACCGCCGACAGCGACCCGCATGCGGAGGCCGACGAAACGGAGGCCAAGATTCGCGCGCTTCGCGAGGCGCTGATCGGATCCTATTCGCTGTAGGCGACCTGGTTCACGGTCCGCGGCCGCAGATAGTACCGCTGCGAAAACTTGGTCAGTCCCGGCATCAGATAGTTGGCCGGGGATCTGTAGTTGTAGGTGGCTTCAGCCATGATCAGGCTTTCACCATTGCCGATGAGGCCCGTCGGTATCCCCGTTACGACGAAGTTGCGTTCGAGCGCGTCCTCCCCCGACCCGCGGCTCCAGTCGACCTTGGCCACCCCCGAGGAGTCTCGAGTCACGCTGCTGACCCGCTGGGTCAGACCGCTCGCGGTGAAGGGGCGCATGATGAGGGCGCCGATGCTGAAAATGTCATCCACCTGGGCGCCGGTCACGGAATCCGACTGAGCCACGAGGTCGGCGACCTGCGACGCCACGTGCCCCATGCGCTTCTGCGCCATATAGCCCTGGCAGAATTCGACTAGGCCGAAATAGAAGAAGACCATGATCGGGGCCAGGAGAGCGAACTCTACGGCCGACAGGCCTCTCTGATCTCGTCGCAGGCGGCGAAGCAGGGCGGTCATGGGTTGGTTCCCGTTCCCCAGCCCCAAGGCTCGTTGCGGAAGGCGGTGGTGGCCGTCAGCATGGCCTTGCCGTTGTTGAGGCGAGATAGGCCCTGCGAGAGAAAAGGAGTGACGAGCGGCTGCTGGTACCAGGCCCGCACCACCATCAGGCTGCCCGGCTGGCCGTTGGCGTAGGTCATCTGGCTGGTGTCGAAGGTTCCACCCGCCATGGGATCCGGCAGAACGGGATTGCCGAAGCGCGGCACCTCGCGCACATCCACCTGGGCGCGGCCCTCGCAGTCTCCGGCGAAGATGCTCATCCTGCCGCACATCTCGGCCTTGAAAGCCGCCTGATCGAAGTTGCGGGTCGACGCCTGTCCGGTCCGCACCAGCCGCGCCGTCTCGAGCGTCGCGTTCTCCAGCAGCGAACTTGTCACGAACACCATCCCAATCTCGAAGATGGCGAACATCATGAAGAAGAACGGCAGGGCGACGATGCCGAACTCAACGGCGGCCGCCCCCTCGCGTCGGTTGCGCCCGGTCGATCGACGGCTCTTCATCACCCGACGCATCTACGGCTCAGGGGGCCTCTGAGCCGACGCCGCCGCCGGCGCGCACCGACGGCGCGCACGACGATCCGGCGCAGGCCATTTCCGTTGCGCGGCCGCCGCGCCACACGCGGACCGCATTGTTGGCGCCCGCCGTCACCACGATCGGGCTCTGAAACACCGTCCGGCCGATCGGGTCCACGGCCACCACTTCGGTGACCCCATAGCCCTTGCCTGTGATGAAGAGCGTGTTTGCGTCCACCACCGTGACATCGGCGATCGCGGGGTTGCCCACGATGACGGAGGCGGCCGGCGCACGCAGGCTCACCCGGGTTGAACGGTCAATCTCGACGTGCACGCCGCTTGACTGGCTGGTCGCCGAGGTCGCCATGGCGCCCGCAAGGACGAGGGCGGCGGTCAGCAGTGTAACGATCTTCATCCGAATGACCCGGCTGGCGAACGCCCGTGAGGCGAACCCCCTCAGGATCGCTCGCAAAGCTCAAGAAAGTCTGAAATGCGGATCAGGCTGTCTACGCCTCTACCTGCGCGGCGTCAGGCGTCGGTCTCGGGATCCACGCTCACGAAATCCTGGGCGAACTCCGGCGCGTCTTCGGCGTCGGGCGGGGGCTCGTCGTCGCCGTCGTCGGCGCGGGCGGGGTTGGGGACTTCGAAGCCGGCGGGCAGGGACAGGTCCAGCAGGCCGGCGGTCTTCATTTCGGCGGCGCCCGGCAGATCGATCAGCGACGCCAGGCCGAAATGCTCCAGGAAATGGTCGGTGGTGCCGTAGGTTACGGGCCGGCCTGGCGTGCGGCGACGCCCGCGCAGGCGCACAAAGCCCATCTCGAGCAGCAGATCCAGGGTGCCGCGCGACATCGAGACGCCGCGCACGCTCTCGACCTCGGCGCGGGTGCAGGGCTGGTGATAGGCGATGATCGACAAGGTCTCGAGCGCGGCCTTGGACAAGCGCCGAGGCTCCTCGCGCTGATCGGTCATGAGGAAGGACAGGTCCTCGGCCGTGCGAAAGCGGAAACGCCCGGCCACCGCGTCCAGCACCACCCCGCGATCGGCATAGCGGGCCTGCAACGCGCGCACGGCGCTCTCGGCATCGGCGCCCTCCGGCAGGCGGGCGGCGATGTCGGCGAGAGACAACGGCCCGGCGGCGGCGAACAGCAGGGCCTCGACGCGACGCTCCAACTCGGCGGGATCGGGGGCGAAGGACAGGCTCATCCCGTCAGCTCCAGCGGCTGGCCCTGGCCTCGGCGTTTCAGCAGCAGTTCGGCGAAGGCCGAGGACTGGCGCATGTCCAGCGCGCCTTCCTTGACCAGCTCCAGGCTGGCCGAAAGGGTCGAGGCGACATAGCTGGCCTGGCTGGGTCCCTCGACCTCCGGCTCGATCCCGACGCTGGCTTGAGGTGCGATCTGCTCCAGCGGCGTCCAGGCGTCCAGGCGGGGCAGGCGGTCGCGCAGCCAGTCGCGTGCGGCCTCCAGCGGAAAGGCCTCGACCCGCTGGCCGGGGGCGTAATGGCGGGCCTGTTCGCGGCGGCGCTGGGTCACATAGGCGGCCATCAGGTCGTACAGGCTGGCGTCGATCTGATCCGACGGGATCACCACCGTCGCCTCGGGGTCGCCGCGCGTGAAGACGTCGCGCTTCAGCTGGGGCCGCTCCATCAGGGCGTCGACCGAGCGGCGCATGGCTTCCAGCTTCTGCAGGCGGAAGGCGAGGGCGGCGGCCATCTCTTCGGCCGGGGGCTCTTCGGCCTGGGCCTTTTCGGTGCGGGGCAAAAGCAGGCGCGACTTCAGATAGGCCAGCCACGACGCCATCACGAGGTAGTCGGCCGCCAGGGCGAAGTTAAGCCGCCGCGCCTCGTGCACGAAGGCCAGATACTGTTCGGCCAGGCGCGTGATGGACAGCTTCAGCAGATCGACCTTCTGGGTGCGGGCGAGGGCCAGCAGGACGTGCAGCGGCCCTTCATACCCATCCAGATCCACCACGAACGCCTCGCGCGCATCGACTTCCTCTACGGCGGAGAAGTTCAGCGTGGGCTGAAAGGCGTCGGTCATGCTCAGGCCTGGGCCTCGCCCACGTCTGGGCCTCGGGCGGCGTCAAGCCGGCCCGCCAGCAGCGCGTCGAAGCGGGCGCGGGCCTCCGGCAGGTCCAGCGGCTCGGGCGTATGGACAATGCGCGACAGGGCAGTGGCGGCGCGAGCGGCGGCCTTGCCCTTCAGGCGCCCCACGCCAGAGGCGACCTGCTGCATCTCGGCCATGTCGCCGGTCCAGTGGACGACGAGGTCGCAGCCGGCCTTCAGCGACTGACTGGCCCGCTCTTCAAGCGTGCCGGACAGGGCGTTCATGCACAGGTCGTCGGACAGCAGCAGGCCGTTGAAGCCCAGGCGCTCGCGGATGAGGCGGATCGCCGTCTTCGACTGGGTGGCCGGACGTTTCGGGTCGATGGCGTCGAAGACGATGTGGGCGGTCATGCCGATGGGCATGTCGGACAGGGCCTTGAAGGGGGCGAAGTCCCAGGCGTCGAGCGCGTCCAGATCGGCGTCGACGACCGGCAGCTCCTTGTGGCTGTCGGCGAAGGCGCGGCCGTGGCCGGGCATGTGCTTGATGACCGGCAGGACCCCGCCGGCCAGCAGGCCCTCGGCCACCGCGCGGCCCATCCGGGCCACCATCGCGGGATCGCGGGCATAGGCGCGGTCGCCGATGATGTCGTGGGCGCCGGGCGTGGGCACGTCCAGCACAGGGACGCAGTCGACGTCGATGCCCACGGCCTTGAGATCATGCGCCATCAGCCGGCCGGACAGCCGGGCCAGCTCGCGCGCGGTAAAGGGATCGTTGGCCGCCTTCAGATAGGCGTCGCCCGGCGGATACTTCGGCCAGTGGGGCGGCCCCAGCCGCTGGACGCGGCCGCCTTCCTGATCGACCAGGACGGGCGCGCGCCAGCCGACGCTGTCGCGCAGGGCCTCGGTCAGGCGCAGAACCTGCTCGGGGCTTTCGACGTTGCGCCGAAACAGGATGAAGCCCCAGGGCCGCACATCCGAAAAGAACGCGCGCTCGGCCTCGGTCAGAACCGGACCCGAGCAGGCGTAGATGGCGGCGCTGGTCAAACCCCTACCGCACCAGGCAGTCGCGGCCGGCGGCCTTGAGCGCGTTGCAGAAGGCGGTGGCGCGCTCGCGGCTGAGGCCGGTGAAGGTGGTGCGATAGACGGTCGAGCCCGACGAAGTGGTGACCTCCTGCACGCGCTTCTCGGCGCCGCGCGCGAACTCGGGGAAGCGGGCGGCGACCGTGGCGTATTCGCGATCCGCGATGGCGGTCGAGGAAAAGGCGCCGATCTGCACCGCCGAGGCGCCGCCGGCCGCTGCGGGCGGGGTCGCCGGCGCGGGAGTCGGGGTGGCGGGCGCCGGACGGGCGGGGGCAGGCGCGGCGGGCGCGGGCGCCGCCGGGGCCAGGCCGCCGCCGGTCACGGGCGGATTGGCGGGCAGGGGCTGGGGTTCGGGGCGCGGCTGGGGCGCTTCGGGTCCGGGGGTGAAGGTGGGGGCGGCGTCGGTCGGCTCGCCGGCGTCGCGATAGACGCGGATGTCGGCCTCTGGGTCGACCGGCTGGGCGTCGATGGGGGCCTCGACCTTCATCTCACCAACGGGCGAGCCGACGGCTGCGGGCGCGTCGGTGGAGGAGCGCACGCCCGAGCGATAGAAGACCACCACGGCCACGATGAGCAGCAGCAGCACCACGGCGCTGACGATCAGGGTCACGGGCGGGGCCTTGGACGCCGGGCCGCGCCGCGCGTCGAAATCGCCGCGGCGGAAGGGCAGGTCGTCGTCGGTCGGCGGCGTATAGGCGCCCCGGTCGCGGTTGTAGCGGTCGTCGTCGTGGTGGGACATCGGGGCTCTCGCACATAGGCCCGGCCGCGAATCGTCGCGCCGGCCGTCCAGTCTAACCCGCCCCCGCGGTTCTACGAATCACAGATCGCGATGCAGGTCGAGGCGGAACAGCCGCCCATGCTCCTCAATGGCGAAGCCGTCGGTCATGCCGGCGATGTAGTCGCACACCGCGCGCGCCTTGCGCACCGGGTCGTCGGCCACCGCGCGGGCGGCCCATTCGGGCGGCAGCACGCCGGGATCGGCCAGGAACAGGTCGAACATCTCGGCCAGACGTCGCCGCGCCTGACTGCGCATCCGATTGACCCGATAGTGGCGGTACATCCGCTGATGCAGGAAGGCCCGCAGCACGCCCAGGTCGGCCATCATGGCGTCCGAGAACTGCACCAGAGTGCGCGGGGCGGCCCGCACGGCCTCGGGCGAGGCGATGTCGTGCTCGGCGATCCGACGGGTGGTCTCGGCCAAGACGTCGTCGATCATGACGCCGATCATGCGCCGCACGGCCTCCATACGGGTCATGCGCCCGTCGATCTCAGGCCAGTCGCGCCGCACTTGGGCCAGCACCGGCCCGATCAGCGGCAGGTCGGCCAGGTCGTCCAGGGTGAACAGGCCCGCCTGCACCCCGTCGTCCACGTCGTGGTTGTTGTAGGCGATGTCGTCGGCGATGGCGGCGACCTGGGCCTCGAGCGAGGCGAAGGTGTCCAGCCGCAGGTCCCAGCCCTCGGCGTATTCGGCGATGGCGCGCCAGGCCGGCTCGTCCAGACGGTGGGCCACGGGACCATTGTGCTTGATGACCCCCTCGACCGTCTCCCAGCTGAGGTTCAGGCCGTCGAAGGCCGGATAGCGGTTCTCCAGCTTGGTGACGACGCGGAACGTCTGGACGTTGTGGTCGAAGCCGCCCCAGTCCGCCATGCGCGCCTGCAGCTCGTCCTCGCCCGCGTGACCGAACGGCGGATGGCCCAGGTCGTGCGCCAGGGCGACGGTCTCGGCCAGGTCCAGGTCCAGGCGCAGCGCATGGGCCAGCGACCGCGCGATCTGCGCCACCTCCAGCGAATGGGTCAGGCGGGTGCGGTAATGGTCGCCTTCATGCGCGACGAAGACCTGCGTCTTGCCCTTCAGCCGGCGAAAGGCGGTGCAGTGGATGATGCGGTCGCGGTCGCGCGCGAAGGGGGTGCGGGTGCGGCTGGCGCCCTCTGGAAAGCGACGCCCGCGCGTGGCGTCGGGACGTTCGGCGTAAGGGGCGCGGTCGGGCTGGCTCAAGTGATCGGGCCTGAATGGTCGCGGACCCTTTGCGAACGCCCGCGCCGCCCTCATATAGAGCCCCGTGAGCAGCGTCCAATCCGCCCCGTCCGAACTGAAGCTGACGATCGCCCCGCGATCGCCCGAGGGCATCGTGCTCGCCGACAGCGCCGCGCGCCGGCTGGACGCCCTGTCCCAGGCCGAGGGCCGCGAGCTGATGCTGCGCGTCGCGGTCGACGGCGGCGGCTGTTCGGGCTTCCAGTATCGGATGGAGCTGATCGAGGCGGCGGACGCCGACGATCTGGTGATCCAAGCCCACGGCCGCGCCCTCGTGGTCGATCCGGTGTCCGTGCCGTTCCTCAAGGGGTCGGAAGTCGCCTATGTCGACGAACTGGCCGGGGCGCAGTTCGTGGTCCGCAACCCCAACGCCGCCTCCAGCTGCGGCTGCGGCGTCAGCTTCTCGATCTGACGCAGGCGGCTTTTGGCCGTCATGCTCGGACTTGATCCGAGCATCCAGGCGTTCGGACCTCACCGGCGACGGAGCTGGATCGTCGGATCAAGTCCGACGATGACGGCTTCAGGGGCGGCCTAGGCCCCCAGGATCCAGCCCTCTTCGCCTTCAACGCGGGCGATCAGGGCCTCGTCGGCGCCCTTCGGCGGAGCGAAGGCCTGAGCCAGGGCGCCGGTCTCGTCCATGCGGGCGAAAGCCTCCGCCGTCGTGCGCACCTGGGCCTGGTCCTTGAACTCGCCCGGCTGGGGCTTGGTGTCGAACATCGAGGGCCAGACCTCGACCACCAGGGTCGACAGCGGCTCGACGTCGGCGGCGTCCAGCGCACGCCAGCCGGTGCCGAAGGGCCAGACGGCGCCCGACGGGCCTAGTGTCTCCAGCAGGCGGCGCACCATGGGCACGCCGACCAGGGTCTGACCGCCAACCGCGCCCGCGCCGTGCATCTGCCAGACGCTCTTGGGCTGCAGCCGGCCCTTGCGGGCGGCGTCTTCGGTGGCGCGGAACTCGGGGATGTCGGCGCCCGATCCGGCGGGCGGCTTGGTCGTGGTCAGCCAGCGTTGCGCCTGCTTGGCCGGCGCGCCCCAGAAGGGCCAGGGCTGATCGGTCATCAGCCGGTTCATCTTGGCGGCGACCTGATAACGGTTGTTGGTGTTGTCGACCTTGTCCACGACGTTGCCGGCCAGGAACTTCCACATCGCCTGCCACGGCGTCCCATCCAGCTTCAGCCGCTCGGCGGTGCCGGCGGGGAAGCCGAAGTTGAAGTCCAGGCCCAGCAGCACGCGGTCGCCGCGCTTGCGGTGATCGGCCAGCAGCGCCTGCAGCAGCTTTTCGCCCTCGGCGCGCGTCGCCACATTGTGCGTCTCGGCATAGAGGCGGAAGCGCACGTCGCGCTTGGCCACGCCGATCCAGACGGACTGGTCGCCCAGCTTCTTGGTTTCGGCGGCGGTCCAGTCGGCGATGATGTAGGCGTCGAAAAGGCGGGCCACGGCGGGCCTCCTCAGGCAGGCGTTACAGGAATGCCGGCCTTCTAGCCCTCTCGCGTGGCGGACGAAAGGCCGTCAGGCCTTCAGCAGGGCCTCGATGTGCGAAAGCCAGCGCCGCCCCAGTCTCAGCGCCTCGGCCGGCGAGCTGGTGGGGGCGGGGCGGTCAGCGTTCCACAGTGACAACTCGAACTCGGGATTGCGCGGATCGGCGAACATCAGGCGCAGCACCACCTGCTCGGCGTCGGGCGCCATGACATCCAGCGCCTTGCGCGCCTCGCCGCGCCGCACGCGGGCGACGACGTGGCCGTCGACGATGATCTCTCCGCCCTCGGTCTCCTCGAAGCCGTAAATCAGGCCGTTGGAGCCTCGGTCCCACAGAACGACGACCTGGCCCGCGTCGAAATCCAGAACGGCTGCTCGACCCTCGGCGGGCGAGAAGGCTTCGGTCTCGATGCGGCCGACCACGGCCTTGGTCATGGCCCGGCGCAGTCGGCGCGCCGGCTCCATCCACCAGGAAAAGGTCAGGGCGGCCGTCGTCAGCAGGGCCGCGGCCAGACCGATCAGCAGGACGGCGCGCACCGCCTCGCCCATGGCTCAGTCCTCGATCTCGATGACGACCGGGACGTGGTCGGAAGGTTTCTCCATGTCGCGGGCGTCCCGGTGGGTCTCGATGCCGCGGAACCGGTCGGCGGCCTGCGGCGACATCAGATGGTGGTCGATGCGGATGCCGTGGTCGCGCTGCCAGGCGCCGGCCTGATAGTCCCAGAAGGTGTAGGTCCCGGCCGGCTCGCCGCCGGCTTCGTGCGCGTCGGTCAGGCCCAGCCACTTCAGCGCACGCCAGGCTTGGCGGCTTTCGGGCTGGAACAGGGCGTCGCCGGTCCAGGCGTCGGGGGTCTTGGCGTCCTTGGCCTCGGGGATGACGTTATAGTCGCCGCACAGGACAAAGGCTTCCTCAAGCGCCAGCAGGTCGCGGGCGTGGGCGTTCAGCCGTTCCATCCAGCGCAGCTTGTAATCGAACTTCGCCGTGCCGATCGGATTGCCATTGGGCAGATAAAGTCCGCCGACACGGATCGGGCGCGGCGCCTCGATCACCGCCTCGATGTAGCGGGCGTGGTCATCGTCGCCCTCCAGGCCGGACTCTTCGTGGCCGGGCAGGCCGCGCCGCACGTCCGAGACCGGATGCTTGGAGAGCAGTGCGACGCCATTGTAGGTCTTCTGGCCGTGGACCTCGACATTGTAGCCCAGCGACTCGAAGGCCTCGCGCGGGAACTTCTCGTCGACGCACTTGATCTCCTGGAAGCAGGCGACGTCCGGCTGGGCCGCCTCCATCCAGGCCAGGACGGTCGGCAGGCGGGCGTTGACGGAGTTCACGTTCCAGGTGGCGATGCGCATGGCGCGGACGCTAGATCGCGTCGGCAAATGCGGCAAGCAAAAGGCCCGGCGGATCGCTCCGCCGGGCCTCGTTCATTCCGGGGGGAATGAAGCCCTAGTTCTGCTCGGTCGTCGCCGGAGCGGCGGCGACCTGGGTCAGGGTGCAGCCGCCGCCGATGCGCTGGGCGGTTTCGCAGGGATAAACCTGCTGCACGGCGGTGTCCTTGATGCGAGCGATCAGTCCGTTCCCGGCTGCGCACTTGGCTTCATAGAAGCGGCCGTTGGCGTTCTCGCCGATGAACCGCGCCTGATTGACGTCGCAGGCTGCGCCCTCTGATCCCGCAAGCATCGCCTTCACGCTGGCGGCGCCCTCCGCGGCCGTAGTGAAGCGGCAGGTGGAGTTCTGCGTGATGATTTGCAGGCACTCAGAAGCTGCGAATCCGTCTGAAACCTGCTCGACCCAATAGCCCTGAACACCGTTGCAGCCGACCTCGTACATCGCCAGTCCAGCCTCAGTGCGACCGATCGCCAAGGCCTGGTCCACTTCGCAGGGCACGCCCGCCTGACGGGCGTAGTCGGCAATAACTCGGACGATGTCCGTGTTGCTTTCCAGCGTGCATTGGGTGCCAACGTCGGCCTCCGGGTTACGCTCGCGCTCGCGGACAGCCTGGCTGGCCAGCAGCACACAGTCTGATGACTGAGGGGGCTCGGAAGCGATGATCAGGTAGCCCGGCCCCTTCGCGCAGGCGACCTCATAGTAGGGGTGTTGCTCAGCGTCGCGTCCTAGCAGGCGCGCATCGGTCACGTCGCAACCCTGCACTGCGCGCGCAGTTACCTCGCGAGCGCCCTGCAGCACATCCTCACGAGCACTTTCCACGGCTGCGGCAGCCGCCTCACGTCGAGCTCGCCCCACCCGACTTTGACCACCGCCGGAACTCGATTCCACTGCCGTGCCACCGCTGGCGTGCGCGGATTGAGGCGTTGCGCCCAAGGCTATGGCCGCTGCTGCGCTCACGGCTAGAAAGGTCAGCTTAAAACTCATGGACGAACTCCCCTCAACACCCCGGCTTCTATAGCCGCGCTCTAGACCCAGACACATGCTCCAGCCGCCCGGCGACCGCAAGCGTCACCTCAAAAGTGGTGAACTGTGTCCAGATTGTAACAACCGGGCAGGAATGTGGCGGCAGTTGGCTCCCGCGGGTTGCCTCCACCAAGCCCGTGCGGGTAACCCCAATGCACCAGCAGTGGGCAAGGTGCGCGCTGCGACGTCTATCAACCGCTAGGGGGCGCTGCTTATGCAGAGACACCGTCAGATTTTGTTTGGCACCACATTCCTCGCAGGAATGGTGGCTTTGGCTGCGCCGGCTTGGGCGCAAACTGCGCCTCAGCCGCAGACGCCTCCAGCCCAACAAGCTCAAGACCAAGCGGTCCAGGTTGAAGAAGTGGTCGTCACGGGTTCGCGCATCCCGCGTCCCCAGTACGAAGGCACGATCCCCGGCGCCCAAGTGACGCGCGACACCATTGAGGATCGCGGCTTCACCAACGCCATTCAGATCCTGAACGACATCCCGCTGGTCGGCCCTCCGGTCTCCGCGGTCTCGACCGGCACGGCGCAGCCCGCCAACCTGGGCGCCCAGTACGTCGATCTGCTGGACATTGGCTCGGCCCGCACGCTGACCCTGGTCAACGGCCGTCGCATGGTGTCGAACAACGGTGGTACGATCTTCGTGGCCGGCAACGAGCCCGGCAACCAGGTTGACGCCAGCACCATTCCGCCGGCGCTGATCGAGCGCGTCGACGTTCTGACGGTCGGCGGCGCCGCCGCCTACGGCTCGGACGCGATCGCCGGTGTGGTCAACTACATCCTGCGTGAAAACTTCGAAGGCTTCGACCTGCGTACGTCGGTGCGCGGTTACGAAGGCGGGCAGGGCGAAGTCTATTCGCTGGGCGTCACCACCGGTAAGAACTTCCTCGATGGCCGGCTGAACGTCACTCTGTCCGGCGATTTCTCGAAGACCGACGCGCTCTACGCTCGCGATTTCGACTTCCTGGCCCGCAACGACAACACCTACGCCTTCCCGATTGCGCGTCGCAATCCGGCTTACGTCCTGGGTTCGGGCGTCGGCAGCGTCTTCTTCCCCGCCAACGCCGATGGCCTCCCGCCTTCTCTGTACGTTGATAGCTTCCGGTCTCACACCGCTCTGCCCGGTGGAACGATCTGGCGCGCCAATCCCATCCGTCAGCTTCAGCCCGGCGCAACCGCGCAGGTCTGGGAAGGCGGCGCGGCGAGCACGACGCCGAACGTCAACGCTAACTTCAACCTTCTGTCCGTCGACTCCGGCGCCTGGTACTCGGGCCAGTTCTTCCCGAACCAGCCGGCGCTGTGTAATGCGGGCGCCTTCTCGGCGGCGCAGATCTCCGCCGCCGCCACGGCCAATGCTCGTGTTTGTAACTTCGCGCCCGCATCGCTGCCCGGCTCTACGGCTGCCGAACAGGCGGCCAACGCTGCTCGCGTTTTCGCCGCCTATGGCGTCACGCCCACGGCCGGTCTGACGCAAGCCCAGCTGAATCGCCTGGCGCTTGACACCTTGCAGGCGAACTTGCCGACGGCCCGCGAATACTTCCAGGCCAACCCCGGCCTTGACCCGAACCTGTTCATCGGTTCGTTCATCCAGGGTTATCCCGGTGTCGCCAGCGGCAACGCGATCCTTCCGATCCTGGCCCAGCCGCTTCGCTTCGACAGCTCGGGCAACATTGTCCAGTTCTCGACCGGAACGCTTGGCCCCAACTCGCCGGGCCAGTTCGGCAGCGCGCCGGGCAACAGCTCCGATCTGTACAATGCTACGGACCGCAACGTCTCGCGCTTTGAACAGACCCGCGCCATCGGCAACCTGAACGCTCGCTTCGACATCACCGACCGGATCACCTTCTTCACCGAGAACCTGTACTCGGACATCGAAAGCGTGAACCCGATCAACCAGCAAAGCGCGTTCAGCAGCATCGGTTCGACCGGCGTTGAAAACGGCGCGATCCTGGTCAACAGCCAGACCAACCCGTTCCTCACCGCTCAGAATCGCGCTGACCTCGCCGCTCGCGGCATCACCGGCAACTTCGTTCTGTCGACCGACTATTACTCGCTGTACGGCGAGAACAATGAAGCGATCGGCCGTTCGAAGACCTTCCGCACCGTGAACGGCCTGCGCGGCGACTTCGATGTCTGGAATCGTCGATTCACCTGGGAGCTGGCGCACTCGTACGGCGGTTCTGACTTCGAGTACCGTACGACCTGGATCAAGGACCTCGAGTTCCTGCTGGCCATCGACGCCGTCAATGACGGCGGCACCATCCGCTGCCGCAGCCAGACTGCGGCGGGCGCAGGCATCGTTGGAACGACCCTGCCGGGCATCACCAACAACGTCGTGCGCGTGCCGTTCGCGGTCGATCTGCCTACCGGCGTGACCCGTCCGGTGCCGGTGACCGGAGATGTGCCGCAAGACCAGAACTATCAGCCGGTCGTCACTCAAGCGATGGTCGATGGCTGCCGGCCGCTGAACCTCTTCGGCGACGGTCGCGCTGATCCGGCGGCTCTGAACTACATCCTGGCGGAAACCTTCATCACCAACGAAGCGCGCCAAGAGTATTTCTCGGGCGTCTTCACGGGCGAAATCTTCAAGCTTGACTCCGGTTCGGTGGCGTTCGCGCTGTCGGCCGAGAAGCGGACTGAAAGCCTGAACTACGGCGGCGACCAACTCGGCATCCTGGGACGCTCGCGTTCGGCGCCGACGGCCTTGACCGACGCCTCGATCGACACCGAAGAGTATGGTGTGGAGCTGGATATCCCGCTGGTCAGCCCCTCGATGAACATTCCGTTCGTTCACAGTCTGTCGATCAACCCGGCCTGGCGCTGGGTGAAGCAGACCGGCGAGGCGGCCTCGTTCCGTAACGCGAACGGCACTCTGGTGTCGCCGCAGTACGATGGCGACTTCGAGAACATCTACTCGATCGCCATGACCTACGCTCCGTTCCAGGATCTGACCTTCCGCGGCAACGTGTCTCGGTCGGTTCGTCAGCCGGGCATCGTGGACCTGTTCCTCGGCAGCCAGCCGGCGTTCCTGAGCAACGGTACGGACGTCTGCGGCTCCACCCAGATCGACTCGGGTCCTAATCCCGCGATCCGCCGTCGTAACTGCGAGGCGGCAGTCCGTGCGCTCAACCCGACTTCCGCCACCTTCCCGACCGGCGTTATCGATCCGTCCCTCTCGGCGGCTGAGAACGACGCCCGCGTGAGAACCTTCCTTTCGACGTTCTCCGCTGCGGTGCCGACCTTCCAGACGATCGTCGCCGGTGAGCCGGGCCTGAGCCCTGAAACCGCCAACAGCTACACCTGGGGCTTCGTGGCTCAGCCGCGCTGGGTGCCGGGACTGACCTTCTCGGCGGACTATGTGAAGGTTACAGTCAAGGGTCTGATTTCGAACCTGTTCGCCACCACCGCGAACCAGTTCTGCTTCGACTCGGAAACCTATCCAAACACGGCTCCGCAGGTGCAGGGTCTGGATCTCTGCCCCTACGTCATCCGCGACCCGCAGTTCGCCATCACCAATGGTTCGATCTCGGGCTTCTGGAACCAGGGCGGCATCCGCGTCCAGGCGCTGAACATCAACGCGGCCTACGGCTTCGATGTCAGCGAGTTGTTCGGTGACGGCACTCAGGATTGGGGTCGCGTCGGTTTGCGCACCTCGGCCTATAATCTGATCAAGTATCAGAACTCGCCGGACGGCAACTTCGGGTCGAACACCACCTTCAGCCAAGACACTCTGGCTCGTCCGGAGTGGAAGGTGCAGCTCACCGGCAACTACACCCTCGGCAAGGCCCGGATGTCGTGGACCGGCAACTGGCAGTCGGAAACCGGCGTGTTCGCTGGCAACGGCACCGTGGTTCCGACCATCGACCAGGCTCTGGTCCGCGAGCGCCGCTCCTACTGGCTGCACTCGGCGACCTTCGCCTACGATGTGACCGAGCGTGCTCGCGCTCAGCTGACGGTCGATAACGTCTTCGACACCATCTACCCGTCGTTCAACTACGAGCAGTCGTTCCAGCCGGTCAGCTTCGGCCGGACGTATCTGGGTCAGCTGATCTACCGCTTCTGATCAGACTGATAGGACTGGAAAGGGCGGCTCTTCGGAGCCGCCCTTTTTCTTTGTCGATCGACGTTCCTGGGGAAAGTCGTGGAGAATCTGCGGCCACGCTTTCCTGCACCGCTTTCATTTGGTCCGACTCAGGCTACCGGTAACCTCTCGTTAACTCCGAGCGCGCTTTTCTTAACGCGCTCATAACCAATGCGATTCGGCGGGGATTTCGCATCGGGGACTAACGGGGCAAAGGGTCGAAGGGTCGGAACTGAAATGTCGCTGTCGCTGGTCAAGCCGCAAAATACCGAATTGAAACCCCGCATCGTCGTGTTCGGCGTGGGCGGGGCCGGCGGCAACGCCGTCAACAACATGATCGACGCCGGTCTCGAAGGCGTCGAGTTCGTGGTCGCCAACACCGACGCCCAGCATCTGTCGTTCGCCAAGACCGACCGTCGCATCCAGCTGGGCGAGACGATCACCCAAGGCCTGGGCGCGGGCGCCCACCCCGAGGTCGGCATGAACGCCGCCGAGGAAAGCGCCGACGAGATCCATCAGCATCTCGAAGGCGCCCATATGATCTTCATCACCGCCGGCATGGGCGGCGGGACCGGCACGGGCGCCGCGCCGATCATCGCCAAGTGCGCGCGGGACCGCGGCATCCTGACCGTCGGCGTCGTGACCAAGCCCTTCACCTTCGAAGGCCGTCACCGCATGCGTCTGGCCGATGCGGGCATCGCCGAACTGCAGCGCTACGTCGACACCCTGATCGTCATTCCGAACCAGAACCTGTTCCGCGTCGCCAATGAGCGGACCACCTTTGCCGACGCCTTCGGCATGGCCGACCAGGTGCTGCATTCGGGCGTGCGGTCGATCACCGACCTGATGATCCTGCCGGGCCTGATCAACCTCGATTTCGCCGACGTCCGCGCCGTCATGTCCGAAATGGGCAAGGCGATGATGGGCACGGGCGAGGCCACGGGCGACGATCGCGCCCTGCTGGCGGCCCAGAACGCCATCGCCAATCCGCTGCTGGACGAAACCAGCCTGAAGGGCGCCAAGGCCGTTCTGGTGAACATCACCGGCGGCATGGACATGACCCTGCTGGAGGTCGACGAGGCGGCCAACGCCATCGCCGCGGAGGTGGACGGCGACGCCAACATCATCTTCGGCGCCGCCTTCGATCCGGCGCTGGACGGCAAGATCCGCGTCTCGGTCGTGGCCACGGGCATGGACGAGGCCGTCATCCAGAAGATCGAGCCCCAGGCCCCGGCCTTCACCGCGCGACCGGCCGCACCGACCTATTCGACCGCGCCGCGCACGCCCGAACCCACCCGCGCCGAGCCGGCCCGGATCGAGCCGGTCGCCGCCGCCCGCGCCCAGGTGCAGGCCCAGGCTCAGCCCGCTCCGGAACCCACGCAGGCCGCCCGCGCGCCGGAGCCGCAGCCCGAGCCGGTGATCCGCCCGGTCGAGCAGAGCCGGCTGGACCCGATCGTCGATCCTTGGGTCGAGGAGTATGAGGCGAATCCCCGGCCGGCCGCCCGCAGCCAGCCGGAAACCTCGCAGGGCGACCTGTATCTGGACCGCACCTCGACCCCCAGCCGCCAGGGCCCGGTCGAACCCGCGCCGCATCCCGACGACGCCTACGACGACCGCGACCATCGCAGAAGCGGCTGGAGCCTGTTCGGCCGCGGCCGTCGCAACGCCCAGCCGCAGCCGCCGACCTATGCGCCCCAGCAGCGCAGCGCCGCCCAGATGCGGCCCGCCCAATCGGCTCAGCCGGTCCAGCAGCAGGAGGCGGACCAGGCCGATGATGACCTGGAGATCCCTTCCTTTCTCAGACGACTGGCCAACTAAGCGTCAGGACTGATCCCTGATCCGCCGCCCCGGAGCCGCCGCTCCGGGGCGGTTTGCGTTTCGAGCTGCGTGTCGTCACGAAACATTCCGAAACCGAGCTTTCATTTAACCACGACGGGACAGGGGCTATGAGGGCGGCGTGGCGCACCCTGCACGTCAGAGGCGGGGGCGCGATTTCGAGAGATTGAGCCCTTGTCCCCTGTCCGCGATCATAACGAGCGCACCCTGTTCGCCCCGGCCATCTGCGCCGGCGTGGGCGTGCACACGGGCCGTCGCGTGCGTCTGGCCGTGCGTCCGGCTCCGGCAGGCACAGGCGTCGTGTTCGTGCGGACCGACATCACCGACCGCGACAACCGCATTGCGGCGACAGGCGAGGCGGTCATCGACGCGCGCCTGAACACCATGATCGAGAATGCCGACGGCGTGCGCCTGTCGACCATCGAACACCTGATGGCGGCCTTTGCGGCGCTGGGCGTGTCGAACGTGGTCGTCGAAGTGGACGGCCCTGAACTGCCGATCCTGGACGGCTCGGCCCGCCCCTTCGTCGAGCTTCTGGACCGCGCCGGCTTCCGCCGTCAGGAGGCGCCGGTCCGCTATATCGAGATCCTTAAGCCCGTGCGCGTTCAGGACGGTGACAAGTCCGCCGTGCTGCTGCCGTGCGATCGCTACGAAATGCGGTTCGAGATCGACTTCGCCTCCAAGGTCATCGGCAACCAGGTGGTGGACTTCGTCGTCGACGAACCGACCTTCCGTCGCGAGATCATGGCCGCGCGCACCTTCGGCTTCGCTCACGAGGTCGAGGCGCTGCGTCAGGTTGGGCTGGCGCGCGGCGGCAGCCTGGAGAACGCCGTGGTCATCGATGGCGACCAGATTCTGAACCCCGGAGGCCTGCGCATGGAGCGCGAGTTCGTGCGCCACAAGGCGTTGGACGCCATCGGCGACCTCTATGTGCTCGGCGCGCCCCTGCTGGGCCGTTACGAAGGCGTTCGCGCCGGCCATGCGGTCAACAACAAGCTGGTCCGCGCCCTGCTGGCCCAGCCCAAGGCCTGGCGGGAAGTCGTGCGCACGCCGCAGCTGGCGATGGCTAGCTAAGGCGGGCTTTACCCGCAGCCGCTAAGGCTTGAATCATGTCCGGCTTCACAGACAAGATGCGTAGACGCGCGGGGCGCTACCTCGGGCGTCGCCCCATCCAGATCAAGCCGCCGCGCGGCGTGCTGAGCCTGTCGTTCGACGACATCCCGGCCTCGGCCTGGCGCGCAGGCGGGCCGGTCTTGGGCGCGCACGGCTTAAAGGCGACCTTCTATGTCTGCGGCGGTCTGGCCGGCGGGACCAATCTGGACCTGCCGCAGTTCGAGACTGAAGATCTGCAGGCCCTTTACGCCGACGGGCATGAGGTCGGGTGCCACACCTTCGAGCACGTCAGCTCCCTGGCGATCTCGCCGAGGGTGCTGGAGGCCAGCTGGGCGCGCAACGCCGCCTGGGTGGCCGAGCGGCTGGACGGGGCGGTGATGGACACCTTCGCCTGGCCGTTCGGCGACTGCGCCCTAGAGGCCAAGAGCGGCGCGGCGCGGCGGTTCAAGCTGGCGCGCGGCGTGCGTGACGGCGTCAATGCGGGCCGCGCTGACCGCACCAATCTGCAGGCCATCGGCCTGGAGAGCCGCCGCATCCCCGGCTACGACTTCGACGCCCTGTGCGCCGAGGCGGCCCAGACCAACGGCTGGCTGATCGCCTATGGCCACGACGTGTCCGACAGCCCGACGCCATACGGATGCACCCAGCGCGACATCGAGCGCCTGATCCTTTCGGCCAAGGCGGCCGGGCTGGAGATCCTGCCCGTCAGCCGCGCCTTCGACCGGGTGACGGGCTAGGCCGCCCCCCGCGCGCGGCCCCAGGCGACCAGACTGTCGCGCGGCCAGGCCATCAACCAGGACCGAGCGGTGTAGTCGCCGCTGTCGATCAGGGCCTTGCGGGTCGGAGAGGCCGTGCCGGCGCGCAGAGTGTGGATCTCGCCCGGCCCCTGATGGACCATGAAGGCGCCCCCCTTCAGCGGGTTCAGCCGCAGATGCGCCAGACGCGGGCTGATTTCGGTCAGGGGCGGATCGTAGAACCAGCTTGAGCCGATCATGCCGGCCAGTTCGGGCTTGCGCTCGCAGATGGCCGCCGCCGTCGCCCAGGCGCGGTTCCAGCCCTCTTCGTTGAAGTCGTCCAGGTGGCGGCTTTCGGTATGCACCTCCAGCCAGGTCTTCCAGCCGCCGTGGCGCAGCCAGTTCAGCGGCGCCGACAGGCCGCGGCCTTGAAGCGCGTGCCGCACGGTCTGGCCGGGGCCGAAGGGAGACGACAGGTCGATCACCTGGCTGCGCGCGCCGGGCACGCTGAGCGCCAGGGCGAACCGCACGTCCTTGGCCCAGAAGTCGGCGTCATAGGGCTCGACCGCCTCCAGCAGGAAGTCCGCCATCTTGTCGAGCCAGTAGGGATAGAGGTCCAGGACCTGCGGCGGCATGTCCAGATGGGCTGCCCGCTCGACGACGCCCAGAGCCCAGCGCGCGATCAGGCCGCGTCGCACCGCATCCTCGGCCTTGGGGCCCAGCACGATGTCGACGGCCTGGGCCGGCAGGGTGAAGTCCCAGTGCGAGGCGGCGTCGGCGGCTCGGCGTTCGGCCTCGGGCGCGGCGGCCTTGACCCGTGCGCGCTGGCCGTCGCTCAGTCCGGCCAGAACCTGGCGGAAACGGTCTTCGGGGCTGGGCGTGTCCATGACGTCAGTCTCCCACGCAGCCGTTAGCGAAAGGCTGGGCCCGCATCAGCCGGCGTTCCGGGCGCGCCAGGCCTGATAGGCCTCGATGTGCGGCTGTCGGCGCAACACCTTATTGGCCGGATCGATCAGAACGTGGGCGCGGCCCGGAACCGCGATCTCGCCGCGTCCGTCGGTCATGGGCACGACGGTCAGCGCGCCATCCACCTCGACCTCGATCGGCATGGGAAAGGGGCCGTCGTCGCCGGTCTTCCACTCCAGGCTCAGTCGCCCCCCCTCACGCGTCTGGACCAGGTCGGGCAGCTCGGCCTGGCGCAGATAGGCGTGGAAGAACCAGCCCAGGTCACGGCCCGTCACCTGGTTGACGATGGCGACATAGTCGTCAGTCGAGGCGTAGCGCGGCTGGAAATTGCCGGGCGCTGGGTCCGTCCTACCGTACACCAACTGGCGCAGGCTGTCGTAAAAGGCTTCGTCGCCGATCATGAGTCTCAGCGTATGGGCGACCAGCGCGCCCTTGTAATAGAGGTCCAGCCCCGGCCCGCGCGCGCCCTCGTAGACCTCGCCCGAGGTGCGGCTTTGCCCGGAGACGACGGGGAACTTGTTGGCCACGGTCAGCCGCATGGTCTGCAGTTCAGACGCCATCGCCCGGTCGCCGTTCAGCCAGCGGGCGTAGAGCGGCTGCATATAGGTGCCGAAACCCTCGTGCAGCCACATGTGATCCCAATCGGTGTTGGTGATCTGGTTGCCGAACCATTCGTGGGCCAGTTCGTGCTGCAGCAGCCAGTCGTAGCCCTTGCCGTCCAGCCGGTAGCCGTTGCCGTAGGCGTTGATGGTCTGGTGCTCCATGCCCAGGTGCGGGGTGACGACCACGCCCATCTTCTCGTCGGCGAAGGGGAAGGGCCCGATGGTCGCTTCGTAGAAGTCGAGCAGTTTGGAGAACTCGGCGAACAGGTCGGCCGCCTGCATCGGATCGTCCGTCTCCAGCCGCCAGAAATGCAGGGGAATGCTGTTGCCGAACCGGCTCTCATAGGTCCCGGTCATCTCGACATAGGGGCCGACGTTCAAGGCCACCGCATAGGTGTTGGGCTGGCGGGCCGTCCAGCTCCAGGTCGTCGTGCCGTCGCCGTTGTCGGTCCTGCCCACCAAGCGGCCGTTAGAGGGCGCCGAAAGACCTTCAGGCACGGTGATGTGCAGGTCCATGCGCTGGGGCTCGCCTTGCGGATGGTCGATGCAGGGCCAGAACAGGTCGCAGCCCTGGCCCTGGACGGCGGTTGCGATCCACGGCTGACGGCTGGGCGCAGTGCGCCAGACGAAGCCGCCGTCCCATGGCGCGCGCAAGGCTTCGTGCGGCGCGCCTGAATAGGCGATGCGCAGGCTGACCGACTGACCGGGCGACAGGGCAGCGGGCAGCGGCACGGTCATGCGGCCTTCGGGGTTGGTCCAGCCGGTGACTTCCGCGCCGTCAATGGTGACCGCGGAGACGTCAAAGCGGGTGTCCAACTCGACCACCAGGGCGGCCACGGGCTCGGTCGCCGTGAAGTCCAGCGTCGCCACGGCCTCAAGCGACTTGGTCTCCGCCAGCACACGGATCGCAAGGTCCGCCTTGTCGAACCGAACCGCCAACTGCTCGGGCGCACGTGGGTGGCCGGTGTCGAGCGTGAACGCCGTCGATACGCGCGGCGGCGACTGGCTCAGGGCCGGCGCGGCGGCGACGCAGAGCAGGGCGACGAGACAGAGGCGCGCGATCATGTTCGCAAACTAGACATTTCGCGCGGCGCATCAACCGCAGCCTTCGTCGTCAGCCGGCCGCCCAGGCCTCCAGCAGGGTGCGGGCGATGGCGATGGGCGGGGGCGGCTTGATCGGGTGCCGGCCGGCCAGGCAGTCGCGCGCCTCGTCGCGGGTCAGCCAGGCGACGGCCTCAAGCTCGGTCTGGTCGGGCCGGGCCTGGTCGGACGAGACGTCCGCCATCAGCCCGATCATCAGCTGTGAGGGAAAGGGCCACGGCTGGCTGGAGTGGTAGCGCACGGCGGTGACCTCCAGCCCGGCCTCTTCCTTGATCTCGCGAGCGCAGGCCTCCTCGATGGTTTCGCCGGGCTCGAGGAAGCCGGCCAGGGCCGACATGCGCCCGGCGGGCCAGGCGGCCTGGCGGCCCAGCAGGCAGCGCGGCCCATTGGGACCGTGGTGGATGGCCAGCATGATGACCACCGGGTCGACGCGCGGGAAATGCTCGGCTCCGCAGGCAGGGCAGACGCGCTTCCAGCCGCCGCAGGCGTCACGCGTGGCCTTGCCGCAGGCGGCGCAGAAGCCGTGGCGGCGACGCCAGTCGAAAAGGCTCTTGGCCGTGCCGGCCATGGCGGCGTCCGGGCCGGGCAACAGGGCGGCGGCGTCGCGCATCTCGTAAAAGGCGCCCAGACCGCGTGCGGAGCCGGCCGTGGGGTCGATCGAGCCCTCGAACTCGATGGCGAACACCGGCTCATCGTCCCAGCGGCCCAAGAAGACCTCGCGGTCGGGAACCATGTCGCGCGCCTGGTCGAACGGCAGCCAGGCCAGGCGGGGCCCGTCGGGCGCGTCTTCCAGCAGCGGGCGGCCTTCCCACAGCACGAGCGCCAGGGCGCCGTCGCGCTCGGCCTGCTCGGCCAGCCAGTCGGGATCGTTGCGCAGGTCGCCGGCGCGATCCAGCGGATTGCCGGCGAAGGTGTTGAGGGGATCGAGCGACATGATCTCTCCATAGGCCCAGCGGCGCGCTTGGCGAAGGCGCCGCTTGAAATCCGACGCGTCAGCGGCGATATGGGGGGCGGAGATCGGCGCGGGCGAAGGCTTCGCCAATCTGGTCAGGGCCGGAAGGCAGCAGCCACAACGAAATCCCCTTCGGGTCGTGTTCGGTCTCCACCCTCGTTCCGGCGAGGCGCGATGTGAAATGGGGCGGTCCGCAAGGACCGCCCCTTTCGCATTTCCGATCAGCGGCGCGTCCGGCGCGCCGGGGTCGTGACGCCCAGTTCCTCCAGCAGGCGCGGCTGGTCATAGACGTTGCGCAACGCCTCGGTGATGGCGGCGGTCGAGACCGACACCGTGCGGTTCAGCTCGCCATCGTAGCCGAAGCTGCCGCCCAGCGAGTGGATATTGCCGTCGAACGCCGCGCCGATGACCTCGCCGGCCGCGTTGATCACGGGCGAGCCCGAGTTGCCGCCGATGATGTCATTGGTCGAGACGAAGTCGTAGACCACGCTCTTGTCGATGCGGTTTTCGGCTTCCAGGAACTTCTCGGCGGCATTGAAGGGCTCGGAGCCGGTGGCGCGTTCGTACAGGCCGCCCATGACGGTGGTCGGCGGCACGGTCACGCCGCGATAGGTCCAGCCCTTCACCTCGCCGTAGCTGAGACGCAGCGAGAAGGTCGCGTCGGGATACAGGTTGTCTCCATAGACGGCGAAGCGGGCCTGGGCGACGCGCTCGGCCGCGCGGGCGCTGGGGGCCGAGACCTTGGCGTTCCACTCGGTGCGCAGAGCCTGGGCGGCGTCATAGTTGCGAAGCGCCAGATCGATCATGGGATCGTTCAGGGCGGCCAGCTGCTCGACCGTCATGTCCAGGGCGGCGACGCGATAGGCGGCCTCGTCCAGCCGTGTGCCCTCGACCGCGCGTTCGGCCAAGGCCTCGGGGCTTTCGCGGCCCAGCAGGTTTTTGACCGCCGCATTGTCGACCGTCAGATACTCGCGGGTCTTGGACAGCCAGAAGCCGAGACGGATTTCCTCCAGGTCGGACGAGATCGGCGTCTCTTCCTGCAGCTGGGTGCGGGCGCGGGCGACGGCGGCCTCGGTGAAGCTCGGCTGGCGCTGATCGGCCGGCTTGGAGCGTTCCTTGGCGACGCCGACGATGGCGTTGGCCATGCCGTACAGGGTCGAGCCGCCGCCGGCCGAGGTGGCCAGCTGGCGATAGGGGACCGCCAGGTCGCGGGCCGCGGCTTCGACGGTTTCGAGCTCGGTCCAGGGATCGCCGATGCGTTGCTGCAGGGCCGGGTCGGCCGCGACGCGCTGGCGCAGCTCGGCCTCTTCCTGCTGCTTGCGGCCAAAGAAGGCGGGGTCCAGCAGGGCCTGCTGCTGGCCGTACCAGACCTTGAAGCTGTTCTCGAGGCCGAAGATCGGGTCGACCGAGACGCGCTTCGCCTCGTCGCCCGTGGCCGAATAGGCCAGCAGACGGCCGCGCAGTTCCGAGCTCTGGATCAGCTGGAGCGGCAGCTGCTGGTCGCGCAGGCGCTCCAGCTGGGCGATCGTCAGCAGGCGCTGGGTCGTGCCCGGGTTGCCCGCGACGAATGTCACGTCGCCCTCGCGCGGGGCGTTGGCGTTCCACTTGAGGTGATTGGGTGTGGCGGCCGGGCGGCCGTCCTCGTAGGCGCGCAGGAAGGCGCCGTCGAGCGCATAGCGGGGGAAGTTGAAGTTGTCGGGATCGCCGCCGAAGAAGGCGGCCTGGAACTCTGGCGCGAAGACCAGGCGCACGTCGTCGTACTTGCGGAACTTGTACAGGGCGTAGCGGCCGCCGCGGTAGAAGCTGATGACCTGGCAGGTCAGCTTGGCGTCGTCGCCGCAGTTCTCCTGCTGGATCTTCTGGGTCTCGGCGCCGCGCGCCTGGATGAAGGCGGCGCCTTCCAGGCCCTGGCCGGCGCCCAGGACGCGGTCGGTCACGTCGACGATGTCGGTCAGAACCTCGGCCGTCTGGCCGGGGCACTGCTTCTCTTCCTCGCGGGTGGCCGGCATCCAGCCGTTCTTGACGTAGTCGTTCTCGGCCGAGGACAGCTCCTGGACGCAGGACACGACGCAGTGGTGGTTGGTCAGGATCAGGCCTTCGGGCGAGACGAAGCTGGCCGAGCAGCCCTGCAGGCGCACCGCGGCGCCGCGCACGCGGTCCAGCCAGGCCTGGTCGATCCGCGTGCCGTACTTGTCGTTGACGGTCTGGATCGGGAAGTTGTCCAAGGTCCACATGCCTTCGTCGGCCTTCGCGGCCGAGGCGGGCAGGGACAGGATGGTCGTGGCGGCCATCAGGACGCCGAGGGAGGCGGTCAGGCGAAACGAGGCGAGCGACATGGGGCGTCTCCGATGCCGACGTCTGCGCGCCGGTCGTGGTCCGAGGGTGCGTCAGGCTGACGCACTCAAGCCCTCTACGCCCGCATGTCGCCAAAGCAAAGGGGGCGCCCCCTTCGGGCGCCTTACCCCGATTTAACTTGGCCCCGGCCGCCCATCCCGTCAGATGACTAAGTCAGTTCATGGGCTTTCCGTTTTCATGTCGCTCGCGCTTTCCACGCTGCTGTTCGAGTGGCGCCGCTATATGGCGGCGGTCATGGCGTTGGCGCTGTCGGGCTTGCTGGTGCTGGCCATGACGGGGGTCTTCATCGGCATCGGCAAGGGCTTCACTGCCCAGATCGAGCGCTCCCGCGCCGACATCATCGTCATGCAACCTGGCGCCAAAAGCCTGATGGGCGGGCCGTCGGGCGTACCGCGGCGGTTCATCCCTCTGGTCTACAACCATCCTGACGTGCGCGAAGTTCGCCCGCTGGCGGGGTCGGGCGGATCATTCCAGAGCGTCAAGAACGTCGATCCGACCATGAGCCAGGCCGACCGCGCCAAGCAAGGCGCGCCGCGCCAGCGGTTCGTCCAGGCTAGCGTGATCGACACAGCGCCTGACGCCGTGACCATACCGACCGACTATTCCCAGGAACTGGTGGACGCTCTGCGCCAGCCCTACACCATCGCCATCGACGAGACGGCGGTTCAGGTGCTCGGCGTCAAGCTGGGTGAAAAGGCGCTCTACAACGGCCAGACCGTGACCGTCGCGGGCATCACTCGCGGCTATCCCAACATGATGCAGCCGAGCATCGTCATGAGCCGCGACACAATGCGGATGTTGGGTCAGACCAGCGAGTCCAGCCCTCGTGTCGGTCCATTGATGGTGGCTCTGAACAATCCCGGCCGCGCCGATGTCGTCGCCGCCCAACTCAACGAATTGGGCAATGGCCAGTACAAGGCCTGGACGCGTCAGGAGCTCGCCGACGCCAACTCGGCCGCCATGTTCGAAGAAGGCATTCTGGTCATCATCATCGGCGGCTGCGTGGTCCTGGGCATCATCATCGGCGTGGCCATCACCTGGCAGACGCTGCGGGGCGCGATCATGGCCAATATCAAGGAATTCGCTTCACTGCGGGCCTTGGGCGTCTCCATGGGCTCGCTGCGGCGCATCGTCGTCGAGTTGAGCTTCTGGGTCGGGGTGGCGGGCGTCGCGGCCGCCATTTTCCTGACGTGGCTGGTGCAGCTTCTGGCTGCGGCCAACGCTGTCATCATTGCGCTGCCGCCGATGCTGCTGATCATCGTCGGCGGCGGGCTGATCCTGATCGCCATGGGGTCGGGCTTGCTGTCGCTCGGCGTCCTGAAGAAGAGCCAACCGGCGGATCTGCTCCGATGAATGCTCACACCACACTGCATGGCCAGCATGGCTCGCCGGCGATCGAGGCCAACGGCCTGGTCAAACGATTCAAGAGCGGGCGCGCCTTCGTTCAGGTGTTGAAAGGCGTGGATTTCGATGCCCGTCACGGCGACCTGACCATGGTCATGGGCCCCTCGGGCTCCGGAAAGTCGACCCTGATCGCCGCCCTGTCGGGCCTGTTGCGTCCCGAGGAGGGCCGGGTGGACGCGCTGGACGTCGACGACCTGTGGAAGCTGTCCTCGGGCCGGATCGACAAGTTCCGCCTGGCCAACTGCGGCTTCATCTTCCAGGGCTTCAACCTGTTCCCGTCGCTGACGGCGCTGCAGCAGGTCGAGACGGTGCTCAAGTATCAGGGCCTGTCCAAGTCCCAGGCGCGCAAGCAGGCGACCCTGTCGCTGCAGGAGGTCGGGCTGGGTCATCGGCTGAACCAGCGGCCCGCCGCCCTGTCCGGCGGCGAAAAGCAGCGCGTCGCCATCGCCCGCGCCCTGGCCAAGAATCCGAAGATCCTGTTCGCCGACGAACCGACCTCGGCCCTGGACGGCGAGAACGGCCAGGTGGTCATCCGCCTGCTGCGCCGGGCCGCCACCGAACACGGCGCCGCCGTCATCTGCGTGACCCACGACCCGCGCCTCGAGGCCTGGGCCGACCGCGTGATCCATATCGAGGACGGCGTCATCATCGACGATCAGCGCCGCATCCCCAATCCCGACGCCGTGCTGGCGTCGCACTGACCCTGCCTTAGGACCTTCGACATGCCCGCCTTCCTGAAGAACAAGTGGCTCTGGATCGGATTGCTGCTGGTCATCGTGCTGGTGGTCGGTTTCCTGTTCATGCAAAGCGCCAGCGCCGCCAAGAAGGCCGAGGCCGAGCGCGCGGCTGCGACCCGGGTGGAGAGCCCCTACGCCGCCATCGCCAACGGCCGCGTCGATGTCGAGGGCGGTCTGATCCAGATCGCCGCGCGCCGCGGCGGGGTGGTCCGCTCGGTCCTGGTTCAGGAAGGCGACCGCGTCACCGCCGGCCAGATCCTGGCCCGGCAGGAGGACGACGAACCGCGCCTGGCCGTGCAGCGCGCTCAGGCCGAGGTGGCCCAGGCCGAAAGCCAGCTGGCCGCGATCCGCGTCGACATCAACACCGCTCAGCGCGAGCACGACCGCCTGGCGCGCCTGGTCGACACCAACTTCGTCGCCGCCGCCCGCATGGACCAGGCCCGCGACGCGATCTCGACCGCCCAAGCGCGGCTGGCCTCGCAGCAGGCCTCGGTCCAGACCGCCCGCGCACGCCTGAACGAGGCGGCCTATAATCTGGAGCTGACGGTCATCCGCGCGCCCATGGCCGGCCGGATCGTTCGGCGCTACGCCAATCCCGGCGCCGGCGCCTCGACCCTGAACGTCTCAACCATGTTCGATCTCGAGCCCGACACGCCGCGCATCGTCCGCGCCGAAATCGTCGAGAGCGACATTCCCAACATCGCCGCCGAACAGGCTGTCGAGATCACGCCCGAAGGCGATCCCTCCAAGGTCTATGTCGGCGCCGTGATCCGTCGCGCCGCCGTCTTCGGCGCTCGAAAGCTGGCGTCCGACGACCCGTCGCAGCGCACCGACGAGCGCGTGGTCGAGGTCGTGGTCTCGGCCAATGACGCGCCCCTGCTGATCGGCCAGCGCGTCCTGGTCAAGTTCATGAAGCCGGGCGAGACGGCCGGCGCGCCGCGCGAAGCCGCCATCGGCGTGCCCGCCAACCGCGCCATGCGCACGCCGACGAACACCTAGGCTTTCGCAATATCCGGATTTCCCGCTTGTCCGCGCGAAGGCGAGGATCCAGCCGGCGCCGGGCTCGACCTGGGATCATCCGAACCCCCGCCTTCGCGGGGGCGAGCGGGAAGAGAACTATCGGCCCTTGAACTGGGCCGGGCGCTTTTCCAGAACGGCGGCCACGCCCTCGGCGTGGTCCTCGGTCAGGTGGGCCAGGGCCTGCATGGCTGCGGTCATCTCCAGCATCTGATCGAAGTTCACGTCGCGGCCCTGGCGAAGCAGAGCCTTGGCCATGCGCAGGGCGTGGGGCGGCTGGGCGGCGACCTCGCCGGCCAGGGCCAGGGCGTCGTCCATCAACCGTTCGGGCGTGGTGACCTGGTTGACCAGGCCCCAGCGCTCGGCCGTATCGGCGTCGATCGAGCGGCCGGTGAACAGCATCTCGGCGGCGCGGACATAGCCGACATTGCGCGGCAACAGCCAGGCTCCGCCGTCGCCGGGCACGATGCCCAACTTCAGGAAGGGCACGCCGAACCGGGCCTGGGTCGAGGCCAGGCGCAGGTCCGCCAAGCCGGCGATGTCGCAGCCCAGCCCCATGGCCGGCCCATTGACCGCCGCGATCAGCGGAACTTCGAGCCCATAGAGAGAGCGAACGATGCGATGGACCACGCGACGATAGGCCTGACGCAGGTCGGCGCCGCCGCCCTGGAAAAGGTCACGCTTGTCGCGCATGGCGGTCAGGTCGCCGCCGGCGGAAAAGGCGCGGCCCGCGCCGGTCAGGATCACGCAGCGGACCTCCGCGTCCGCGTTGACGGCATGGCAGGCGCGGGCGAAGGCCTCTCCGTCGTCCGGGTCGGGCAGGGCGTTCAGGCGCTCGGCGCGGTCCAGGGTCCAGATTTCGATGGGGCCCCTGCGTTCGACGACGATCAAGCTCATGCGTGTGTCTCCTCAAGTCGTCCGGCCATGCCCGGCCCGTCGCCGGGCCGCAATTGAAAAACCCCGGCCGTTCTGACCGGGGTCTTGGAAGATTCAAAGGTGCGCGCGTTCAGCGGCGCAGGCGCTTTGGATCGATCGGCACGAAGTTGGACGGGTGGCTGACCACGCGGTCGGCTGCGCCGTTTGTCTGTTTCGTGTTCACCAGCATCCCGCCGAAAAGGGCGAATGACAGCATGGCGTGTTGGAGGTTGCGGCTTCTATCGTTCATTATTGGCGTCTCCTTTCGCTAAACGATGAAAAGAGACGCGTCGTGCTTGTCGGGGAATTTCACCCTTCTCAGTCGTTTCGCGTCAGGGCCTATGTCGCATTTCTGTCATGAAAAGTCAAGGTTGCCGTCATGAACGGCCCCCCTCGCGCCGTCCGAACGCCGTGCGTCAACGTCTGCGTGGTCGATGGCGCGTCCAGCCTGTGCTTGGGCTGCTACCGGACGTTGGAGGAAATCGGGCGCTGGTCGCGCTTCGACGAGGCGCAGCGCGAGCGGATCATGGGCGAGTTGCCAGGCCGGGCGTCGCGCATTGATCCGGCCTTGCGCGCGCCGCCCGGTTAGATTCCGGCAACCACGTCGCTTCACCTCGTCCAAAGGCGAGCGTGTCAGGTTGTGGTCATGTTCCGCTTCGACCCTCGCTCCCTGTCCGTCGGCGCCCTGGCCCTGGCGGCGGCCCTGACCACCGCCTTCTGGCTGGACCGGATGGACGGATCGGCCCAGGCGGCCGAGCCCGCCGCGCGCGTGGCCCGAGCCGACGACGGCCACTATTGGGCGCGCGCCTCGATCGAGGGGCAGCCGATCGACCTCATGGTGGACACGGGCTCCAGCCTGGTGGTGCTGACGCGGCAGGACGCCGAGCGGCTGGGCTATCGGCTGGATGAGGCCGACTACAGTGTTCGGCTCAGCACGGCTGCGGGCCCGGTGGCTGCGGCGCCGATCCGTCTGGCGGTCGTTGGCGTCGGCTCGGCCCGGGTCGAGCGCGTCGCCGCCCTGGTGGCGGCCGACGGCCTGCCGCACTCGCTGCTGGGCATGAGCTATCTGGGCCGGCTGTCGAGCTTCGAGGCCACGCCAAGGGACTTGACGTTGCGCGGCTGACACAGTCGCCCGCATTTCACCGGCATTACACGACGGTAATGCAGCCGGTCACCCCACAGCCACGTTCGCCCCCGAACTGAAAAGCCGCCCGCGCGACGGAAGCCGCGCGAAAACTCGTTTGTGTGTGATGACCCGTTTGACCTCCTTGCTCGCCGCGACGGCGCTCAGCTCCATCCTGACGGCGGGGGCGGCCTACGCCCAGACCGCGCCCCAGACGCCGCCGCCGGCCCAGGATGACGAGGTCTATGATCTCGGTGAATTGACCGTGTCCGCCAGCCGCCCGCGCGGTTCGGTCGACAGCGACATCCCGCCGGACATCGTGCTGGACGAAGAGATGATCCGCACCTACGGCGCGGGCAACATCCAGGAGCTGATCGCCGCGCTGGAGCCCCTGACCCAGTCCAGCCGCGGTCGTGGCGGCGGCCAGCCGATCTTCCTGCTGAACGGCCGCCGGGTGTCGAGCCCGCGCGAAATCTTCAGCATCCCGACCGAGGCGCTGGAGCGCACCGAGATCCTGCCTGAGGACGTGGCCCTGGCCTATGGCTACCGCGCCGACCAGCGGGTGGTGAACTTCGTGTTGAAGCCGACCTTCCGCTCGGTGACGCTGCAGGCGGACGGGCGGGCGGCCACCGCAGGCGGGCGGACCCAGCTGGGTGCGGACGCCGACTTCTTCCGCGTGGACGGGCTGAACCGATCGACCTTCGACATCGAGTATCGCCGCGCCGGCGCCCTGTTCGAGGACGAGCGCGACATTGTTCGCTCGGATTCGGGGCGACCCTTCAGCCGACGCGGGACGGTGACCGGGCTGCTGGACGACGGAATGATTGGCGAGATCGACCCGGAACTGTCCGCGCTCGCGGGTTCAACGGTGACGATGGCCCTGGCGCCCTTGTCCGCCGCGAACGGTCCGGTGGGGCTGGACGCCTTCGTCGCCGGGGCGGGCCTGTCGGGATCTGAGGATCTCACCGAGTCGCGCACCCTGTTGCCGCGAACGGAGTCGATCGAGCTGAAGGGTTCGATCACGCGCGATCTGTCGCAAACCCTGGCCGGCACGATCAGCGGCAGCATCCAGGACCAGTCCAGCCAGAGTTTCCTGGGCCTGCCTGGCTCGGTCTTCGACCTCGGGGCGGGCAGTCCGTTCTCGCCGTTCAGCAACGACGTCCTTGTCTATCGCCTGCTGGATGCGCCAGAGAGCCTGACCCGTGACGTCGACACCCGCACCCTGGAGGGCAGCGGCCAACTGGACGGCTATCTGGGCGACTGGCGCTGGACGCTGACGGGAAACTACAGCCGGGTCGAGACCGATACGCGCACCGGCCAGGGGTTGGACGACCAGGCGCTGCAAGACGGCGTGGCGGCCGGAACGATCAACCCCTTCGGCCCGATCGATGCATCGCAGTACGCGGCTCTCCCGTCCGACACGGCCAACTCGATCGCCAGCACGGCGGGGGCCGAGATGGTCGTGCGCGGTCAGCTGTTCGACCTGCCGGCCGGCGGGGTCAACGCGACCCTGACCGCCGGGGCCGACACCCGCTCGCTGGATTCGACCAGCGTCAGGTCCGGCGTGACCACCGACCGGTCGCAGTCGCGCGACCGGGGCAATGTCAGCGCCAACCTGAACCTGCCGCTGACCAGCCGCGACCGCGAGGTCTTCGGCTGGGTCGGGGACCTCTCGGCCAACTTCAACGCCGGCTATCAGGAGCTGTCGGATTTCGGCGGCCTGACCAGCCTGGACGTCGGACTGAACTGGTCGCCGATCGAGAAACTGTCGTTCAACGTCGGCTTTGCCGGTGAAGAAGGCGCGCCCAGCGTCCAGCAGTTGAACGACCCCGTCGTATCGACCCCCAATGTGCCGGTGTTCGACTTCGCCACGGGCCAGACCGTCAACATCACCCGCATCGACGGCGGTAATCCCAACCTGGCGGCCGACGACCGCTCGACCCTGCGTCTGGGCATGAACTTCCGCCCGTTCGAGAGCCAGGATCTGCGCCTGCAGGCCAACTACACCCGCAGCGAAATCCGGAACTCCATCGCCACCTTCCCCACCATCACGCCTGACCTGGAAGCGGCCCTGCCCGAGCGTTTCGAGCGCGACGCCGACGGCAACCTGGTTTCGATCGACGCCCGGCCCCTGAACTTCGCCAGCACCAATCGCCAGGACATCCGCTGGGGCCTGAACTATTCGCGCGCCTTCGGCACGCCCACGGTGCCCCAGCGCGGCCAAGGCGGCCCAGGCGGGCAGCGCGGACCGGGTGGCGGCCGTGGGGGCGAGGCCGTTGTCGTGAGCTCTGGCGGTCCCCCGCCGGGCGGCGGAGGCGGCGGGATGCAGTTCCGGGGCGGCCCCGGCGGCGGGGGCCCGGGCGGTCGCGGACGCGGCCCCCAGATGCAGCCGGGCCAGGGGCGGTTCAACGTCTCGCTGTTCCACACCTACCGCATCCAGGACGAGATCCGCATCCGCGACGAGCTGCCGGTCATCGACCTGCTGGACGGTGCGGCGGTCGGGTCGCGCGGCGGCCAGCCGCGCAACGAGGTCCAGTTCCAGGCTGGGGTGTTCAGAAACGGCTTCGGCGGCTTCCTGAACGCGACATGGCGTGACAGCACGCGCGTGGATGGCGGACCGACGGGCGAGACCCTGTTCTTCGACGACCAGTCGACGGTCAATCTGAACCTCTTCGCCGACCTGTCGTCGCGCACGGCCTGGGTCGAACGCTATCCGTTCCTGAGGGGCGCGCGGATCACCCTGGGCGTCGAAAACCTGTTCGACAGCCGGCTGCAGGTGCGCAATGCCCTGGGCGTGACGCCTCAAGGCTACCAGCCGGATTATCTGGACCCGCAGGGCCGTGTCGTGCGCCTGACGCTGCGCAAGCTGATCTTCTGACCGGAGCTTCGATGGCCGCAGAGCGTTGAGGGCAGGTCAGCACCGGGAGCCGACCATGATCCAGCGCGCCGTCCTCATCGCCACGGCCCTTTCGGCCGGCCTGGCCGCCTGCGGTCAGGCCGAAAGCCCGCCGCCCGCCACGCCCGCCGTAGACCCCGCTCCGGCAGAGGTCGGTCCGGCCGCGTGCCGCAGCGCGGACATGCAACTGGCCACGGCCGGCGGGGACGCCGGCATGGGCAATCGAGTGGCGGTTCTGTCGGTCCTCAATCGCGGGGAGGGGGCCTGCGAGCTGGTGGGCTATCCGACCGTGACGTTGGCCGACAAGGCCGATCGCCCGCTGGGATCCATCGAGGCGCGACAGCATCCGGGCGCGTATTTCAGCCAGGGTGACGCGCTACGGCCTGTGGTGGTCCAGCCGGGCGCGCGAGCCTACTTCGACCTGGCCTGGAATGTGATGCCGCACGAAGGCGACGGCGAGGTCGTCTGTCCCATCGCCACGACCGTCAGGGTCGCCGCGCCAGGCGACGGCGCCTTCGCCATGCTGCCGATGGAGCTGACCCCGTGCGGCGGTTCTGTGCGGGTCAGTCCTTTCCGCCCGACGGCCGAGGATGAAGCGCCGGCCTCGCGGGCGGCCTGATGCGGGGTTCAAACCGTCGCGAAAAGCGCGTAGCGGAGACGCCATGACCGCTTCCGACACACAGTCCTTCCACGACCGTATCTCCGCCGAACTGGCCGACATCGACAGCCAGGGCCTGACCAAGCCCGAGCGCGTCATCGCCAGCCGCCAGGGGCCGGTGATCTCGGTCAATGGCCGCCAGGTGCTGAACTTCTGCGCCAACAACTATCTTGGCCTGGCCGGCGACGACCGCGTGGTGAAGGCCGGTATCGAGGCGCAGGAGCGCTGGGGCGCCGGCACCGCCTCGGTGCGCTTCATCTGCGGCACGCTGGAGATCCACAAGGAACTGGAACGTGCCATCGCCGACTATCTCGGCTTTGAGGACGCCATCCTGTTCGCAGCCGCCTTCGACGCCAACGGCGGCCTGTTCGAGCCCCTGTTCGGGGCCGAGGACGCCATTGTCTCGGACAGCCTGAACCACGCCTCGATCATCGACGGCGTGCGGCTGTGCAAGGCCAAGCGCTATCGCTTCGCCAACTCCGACATGGCCGAGCTGGAGGCTCAACTGAAGCAGGCGCGGGCCGACGGCGCGCGCGACATCATCATCGCCACCGACGGCGCCTTCTCGATGGACGGCTATGTCGCCGATCTGAAGGGCGTGCGGGAACTGGCCGACCGCTACGGCGCGCTGATCATGGTCGACGACTGCCATGTCACCGGCTTCATGGGCGAGCGCGGGCGCGGCTCGTTCTCGCACTGCGGGGTCAAGGTGGACTTCGTCACCGGCACCTTCGGCAAGGCGCTGGGCGGGGCCATGGGCGGCTTCATCTGCGCGACGGCCGAGGTGGTTCAACTGCTGAAGCAGCGGGCGCGGCCCTATCTGTTCTCCAACGCGCTGAGCCCGGCCGTGTGCGGCTCGTCGATCGAAGCCATCCGCATCGCGGGCGGAGACGAGGGCGACGCCCTGCGCGCGCAGCTGTTCGCCAACGCCAAACGCTTCCGCACGGCGATGACCGAGGCTGGCTTCGACCTGTTGCCGGGCGAGCATCCGATCATCCCCGTCATGCTGGGCGACGCCAGGCTGGGGCAGGACATGGCGGCGCGCATGCTGGAGCTGGGCGTCTATGTCATCGGCTTCTCGTTCCCGGTCGTGCCGCGCGGCCAGGCCCGCATCCGCACCCAGATGTCGGCGGCGCACACCTTCGAACAGATCGATCAAGCGGTCGCGGCGTTCACGACGGCCGGCAAGGAATTGGGAGTGATCGAATAATGACCGAGACCATGAAGGCCCTGGCCAAGACCAAACCCGCCGAAGGGCTCGAGCTGATCGACGCGCCCATTCCCGTCGCGGGCGACGAGGACGTGCTGATCAAGGTGCACAAGACCGCCGTCTGCGGCACCGACATCCACATCTGGAACTGGGACGAGTGGTCCCAGAAGAACGTGCCGGTCCCCATGATCACCGGGCACGAATTCTCGGGCGAGATCGTCGCCATCGGCAAGGACGTGGACCGTCGCCTGAAGGTCGGCCAGCGCGTCTCGGCCGAGGGCCATGTCATCGACCTGAACTCCGAGGCGGCCCGCGCCGGCCATTTCCACCTGGATCCCGACACGCGCGGCATCGGCGTGAACCGCCAGGGCGCCTTCGCCGAATACGTCGTGGCCCCGGCTTTCAACGTCATCGAGCTGCCCGACGATGTGCCCTATGAGATCGGCTCGATCCTGGATCCGTTCGGCAACGCCGTGCACACGGCCCAGCAGTTCGACCTTCTGGGCGAGGATGTGCTGGTCACCGGGGCCGGGCCCATCGGCATGATGGCCGCCGCCGTCGCGCGCCACGCGGGCGCCCGCACCGTCGTGCTGACCGACATCAACGACTTCAGGCTTGAGCTGGCGCAGAAGGTCGCGCCGGGCGTGCGCACGGTGAACACCACCAAGGAAGACCTGCACGACGTCATGCACGAGCTGGGCCTGAAGGTCGGCTTCGACGTGGCGCTGGAGATGTCGGGCTCGCCGATCGCCTTCAAGCAGTGCGTCGACACCCTGATCATGGGCGGCGGCATGGCGCTGCTGGGCATTCCGTCCAAGCCGATGGAGACCGATTGGGGCGCGATCATCCTCAAGGCCCTGACCATCAAGGGTGTCTACGGGCGCGAGATGTTCACCACCTGGCGCAAGATGCTGGGCCTTCTGAAAGCCGGTCTGGACCTGCAGCCGCTGATCACTCACCAGATGCCGTACCAGGACTTCGAAAAGGGCTTCGAGGTCATGAAGGCCGGCAAGTCGGGCAAGGTCGTCCTGGACTGGGCGGCCTGATCCAGGCCGCCTGAGCTTAGGCGCTCAATCCCTCAACGAAGCCCGCGAACATGGCGGTGGGCTGGCCCCAGTCGTCGAACAGCACGAGGCTGTCGCGCCCGTCGTCGCGCGGCGGGCGGCGCAGCCAGCTGTCGCGGTCGCGCAGCGCCCAGGTGGTGATGCCATATTGCTGAGCCGCCGGCAGCTCCATGTAGGCCTGGACCAGTTCGCGCGTCACGGCGTGCTGGCGCGCGCGCTTGTGCTTCAGGCTGCGGGTGTCCGGCAGCCGGCCCTCGCGCCGCTGGGTCGCGTCCAGCTCGGAGATGTGGATGGGCAGGCCGAACCTGGCGGCCTCGCGGATGAAGTTTCGGATCTGGCCGTCGGCGATCTCGATATCCAGGTGGGACTGCACCCCCAGCCCGCCCAGCGGCGCGCCGAGCGTCAGCAGCCGTTCGACCAGGCGCAGATAGGTCGCCCCCTTGGTCGGATTGTTCTCCAGATTGTAGTCGTTCAGGAACAGGACCGCGTTCGGGTCGGCCGCCTTCGCCTGCTCGAAGGCCCGCACGATATAGGCCTCCTGCCCGCCCAGCCGCTCGCTCCACAGGCAGTCGCGCAGGCCGTTTCCGTCCTCGGCCACCGCCTCGTTGACCACGTCCCAGCCGATCATCCGTCCGGCGTAGCGGCCGGCGACCTCGCGGATGTAGCGGTCGTACTCCCCGGCGAACCGCTTGGGGTCCAGGGTCATGAAGTAGGGCGCTTCTTGCGCGTACCAGATCAGGGCGTGACCATGCAGGCCCAGGCCGTTGTCGCGCGCGAAGTCGGCGATGCGGTCAGGCGCGTCGAAGCGGTAGTCGCCCCGATTGGACTGGAGCACATACTCCATCTTCAGCTCCCACTCCGGCGTGATCTGGTCCAGCTGACGACGCGCCAGCTCGACCCAGGACGGGTCGTCCAGATAGGCGCTGGGCACGCAGGCCCCGACGGGAAAGGGCGCGATGTCCTTCAGCGCCGGAACGGGTCCGGTCCAGGGGGCGGGCTGGGCTTCGGACCGGCAGGCGGCCAGCGCCAGGCCGGAGGCGAGCACAAGACGGCGGGAGGGATCGGCGCGGGTCATGGCGCCACTCTAGGGCGAGGACCTTACCCCCGGCCTTACGGGCGACCGCGCGCCACGTCGGCGAACTTCACGGCCGAGCGCCAGTAGCGCAGGCCCAGTCGCTTGGGGTCGCCCGCCAGCCGCCACAGCCATTCGCCGTTCAGCCGCTGGACCCAGGCCGGGGCGCGGCTGACCTCGCCGGCGATGAAGTCCAAGGCCGCGCCCACGCACAGGAAGCCGGCCTGGGGCACGCGATCCGCCAGGGCGGCGGCCAGCAACTCCTGCTTGGGCGCGCCCAGGCAAAGCAGCACCAGCCGCGCACCCGAGGCCGCGATCCGCTCGGCCATGGCCTGGACGAAGGCGGAATCGTCCTGTGGTGCGGCTGGGACCATCGGCGTCTCGGCGCCGGCGATGCTGAGGCCCGGATGGTCCGCCCGCAGCCGCTCCAGGGCCCGCGCCTGAGCGTCCGGCCCCGGCCCCACGACATAGACGGGCAGGCCGTCGCGCGCGGCTCGCGCCATCAGCGGCTCGACCATGTCGGATCCGCACACCCGATCCAGCACCGCCCCCTGGCGACGCGCCAGCCAGACGATGGGAAAGCCGTCGGCGCTGACCAGTTCGGCCCGCGCATAGGCGGCGCGGAAGGCGGGCTCGTCCAGCTTGACCAGATGATCCAAGTTCAGGGTGAACAGCAGAAAGCCCTGGCCGCGCGCGGCGCGCGCCGCCGCGACGTCCACCGCCTGATCCAGGGTCGCCAGATTGACCCCGATGCCCTCGATCCGCGCCAGTTCCTGCGGCATGGCCCCTCACGAAAACGCCCGCCGGGTGACCGGCGGGCGTGTGTTTCCTGCGCTAGGCTCGGCTCGCGGAGCCTAGCGGCTTTAGCGTCGCCTTAGGCCGCCGCGCTCTTAGCGCCCTCCGCCGGATCGCGCAGCACATAGCCGCGGCCCCAGACGGTTTCGATGTAGTGTTTGCCGCCCGCCGCTGTCGCCAGCTTCTTGCGCAGCTTGCAGATGAAGACGTCGATGATCTTCAGCTCGGGCTCGTCCATGCCGCCGTACAGGTGGTTCAGGAACATTTCCTTGGTCAGGGTCGTGCCCTTGCGGAGCGAGAGCAGCTCCAGCATCTGATATTCCTTGCCGGTCAGGTGCACGCGATGGCCGTCCACCTCCACCGTCTTGGCGTCCAGGTTCACGGCGATCTCGCCGGTGTGGATGATGGCCTGGGCGTGACCCTTGGAGCGACGCACCACGGCGTGCACCCGGGCGATCAGCTCGTCCTTGTGGAAGGGCTTGGTCAGATAGTCGTCGGCGCCGCCGCCGAACGTCTTGACCTTGCTTTCGATCTCGTGGCTTCCGGACAGGATCATCACCGGCGTATTGACCTTGCCGACGCGCAGCTGACGCAGAACCTCGATGCCGCTCATGTCGGGCAAGTTCAGGTCCAGGAGGATCAGGTCGTAGTCATAGATCTTGCCCAGATCGATGCCTTCTTCGCCGAGGTCGGTCGTATAGACGTTAAAGCCTTCCGACTTGAGCATCAGTTCGATGCTCTGCGCCGTCGCATGATCATCTTCGATAAGCAGGACGCGCATTCATGCCCCTCCAGGCAAAGCTTGACAGTCGCACCGCGCGAGAGCCGAGCGGTAACCTTGTTCCGACGTTAATCTCTCAAAACCTTAAGAAGGGTTAACGTCCCCAATTGAGACGAATCGTAGGCTGATTTGCGAATCGCCGTCGAGAGTCCCGATTCGCTCAAGCGAAAATAAATTAACCACCCCGAACGCCCCTGCGGTCGCCGCAACCTGTGAGCGATCCTGCGTCCGACTCTGACGTTGAGTAGGGATATATTCCTATCACGAGAGCGGGCGCCCCTAGGCTGGGCGCTCGTGATAACCAAAAGGAGTTCGGGGACAATGCGGGAAGCCTATTTCGTGCCGGTGGGCCAGACGGATCGGATCAAGGCGGACCTGGCGGTGCATCTGGTCGCCGCCGCCTTCGGCGTTCCGGCCGAGCGGATCATGGCGCGCGGCCGCGCCGAGCCGATGGCGTGTCACGCGCGGCGCATCGCCATCTACATCGTGCACGTCACATACGGCTGGACGCTGGAGCGAGTGGGCCACGTCTTCCGCGTCAATCGCGCCACGGCCGGCACGGCCTGCCGCTGGGTCGAGGACCGCCGCGAGGAGCCCGCCTTCGACGAAACGGTGGAGCGGCTGGGCGAAAGCCTGATCTGGCCGTCGGCCGCCCCGGCGCGGGGGCTCTTGGCATGAGCCGGGCGGTCGAACGCGCGCGCGGCCTGCTGGCGCGGCCCGGAGCCTGGCTGGACGCGGGCGAGGACGGCTATCGGCTGAGGCTTCGCCCCGACCGTCGCGCCCGGCCGGCCTTGACGTTGGACGAGCCCGCCTTTCGCGCCCTGATCGACCAGCCGGGCCTGCGCCTTCGGCAAGGCGGCGGCTGGACGGCGCGGGAGGCGGCGCGGCCCGAGACCCCGGCCTTCGCGGGACGGCCCGGCATGGTCGAGGGCGTCCGGCAGGTCGTCACGCCCGACGGTGTCCTGGCCTCGCGCCGGGCCAATCTGGGGCAGTCGCCGATCGCCTGGCTGGCGGCGCGTCGCGACGCCTCGGGCGCGCCGCTGCTGACCCCTGCCCAGGCCGCCGCAGGCGCGCGCCTGACCCTGGACGCCGAACGCGCCCAGGCGGGCCCGGCCCTAACCATGCGTTGGGACGCCCTGCCGCGCTCGGGCGCCGGCGGGCGCACCCGCCGCTCCGAGCCGACTGACCCCGCCCTGGCCGCCGGCCGTCGCGTGGCCGAGGCGCTCGCCGCCGTCGGCCCGCGCCATCGCGCCGTGCTGGACTGGATCTGCGTGCGCGGCTCGGCGCTGGCGGTCGCCGAACAGAGCCTGGGCCTGAAGCGACGCACCGGCAAACAGGCCCTGCGCGAGGCCCTACAGGCGCTGGCGGAGCACTATGGCGCGGGGTGAGGCCTCAGCCGGCCCGCGCGGCTTCCTCTCGGATGCGCCCGACCATGCTGTTCAGCCCATTGGCGCGCTGGCGCGTCAGGGCCGAGGGCAGGCCCAGCCGGTCGAGGGCGGCCCGCGCGTCGAAGCCCAGAATCTCGGCCGGCGCGCGGCCCGAGTACAGCTTCAGAAGCAGGGCGATGTTGCCCTTGGACAGAGCGCTGTCGGAATCGGCGTCGAACCAAAGCCGCCCGCCCGCCTCGCGGCTGGACAGCCAGACCTGGGCCGCGCAGCCCGGCACCTTGTTGGCCTCGATCCGGGCGGCGTCCGGCAGCGGCGCCAGCCCCTTGCCCAGGTCGATGACGTATTCGATCCGTCCCTCCCAGTCGCCCAGCAGGTCGAACTCCTCGACCAGTTCGGCGAGGGTCTCGTCGATCGAAAGGGCGGGCGGCGTTGTCATGCGGTGCAGATAGGGTCCCGGCCCCCGACTTGTCCACGGCGGCGGTTCGCCTGTGAGGTGCGCGCGCTTGGGACGACTCACTCGCGCGCCTAGGCTCGGCCGTATTTTGCACCGAGGCTGAAGCCCGCTTGTCCCGCACCACCCCCACGTCAGATCCGATCGCGGAGGCCCTTCCGGCCGTCGCCGCCTGGCATGCCGCCTGGGCGGGGGCGCTGGGGCTGACCGCGCTGGGCGCGGCCTGGAGCTCGCCGGACCTGGGCGCGGCGTCGCTGGCGGGCCTGCTGGTGCTGGCGCTTCCGGGCCTCGGCGGCCTGCTGGTCCTGACCCGCCGCCGCGACGCGCAAAGCCGGATGGCGCTGATCGCGGGCTGGACGCTGGCCGCCGTGCTGGCCGCGGGTCTGACCGGCGGCCTGGCCGGGCCTCTCGCCGGACTGGTGTTCGCGCCCCTGGCCGCCGGGCTGGCGCTGGGCGAGCGCCGCTGGGTCGAGGGCGGGGCCATGGGCGCCATGCTGGCCGCCGGATCGGGATTGCTCACCTCGGCGCTGGGGGGCGCCGAGGCGGGGGGCGCGGGGCTGGCGGCCGTGACCGCCGTGCTGACGGCGGGGGCGGCGGCGCTGGCCCCCGGTCTGGCCGGCCGGCCCCGCGAGCGCCGCGCGGACGCGGACGGAGAGGCCCTGTCGGTGGCCCGCGCCCTGACCGCCGCCGTGCCCGGCGCGTTGCTAACCGTGGCTCCGTCCGGCCGCATCTTGGCGCGGGCGGGTGTTGAAGCGGACCTGGCCGGCGACGACCTGATCGCCGCCGCCGCGCCCGACGAGCGCGAGGCCCTGCGCGACTGGCTGGCCGGATCGCACGCACGGGGCGAGGCCGGCGAGCGCCTGACCCGTCTAGCCGACGGCCGGACCCTGCGCCTGCGCGCCGCGCCGCTGAACGGGCCGAACCTGGCGGTGCTGGCGCTTCAGGCCGACGGCGCCGTCGCCCAGCTCGCCGATCTGGCCGCCCAGCGCGACCGGGCCGAGGCCCGCGACGCCGGCAAGAGCCGCTTCCTGGCGCACATGAGCCACGAACTGCGCACGCCGCTGAACGCCGTGGTCGGCTTCTCCGACATCATGCGCCAGCGCCTGTTCGGCCCCCTGCCCGAGCGCTACGCCGAATACGCCGGCTCGATCCACGAGGCGGGCGGCCACCTGCTGGACCTGATCAACGACGTGCTGGACGTCTCCAAGATCGAGGCCGACCGCTATGAACTGGCGCTTGAGCCGTTCGACGCCCGCGAGGCGATCGAGGCGGTCGCCGTGCTGATGCGCGGCCAGGCGCGCGACAAGGGCGTCGAGCTGGCCGTCGTCCTGCCCGCCGAACCGCTGAAGGTCATGGCCGACCGCCGCGCGCTCAAGCAAATGGCGCTGAACCTGGTGTCCAATGCGATCAAATTCACCCCCGCCGGCGGCTCGGTCAGCCTGGCCGCCGAACGGCTGGGCCCGATGCTGGAGGTGACGGTGTCCGACACCGGCGTAGGCATCGCCGCCGAGGACCTGGCCCGCCTGGGCCGCCCCTACGAACAGGCCGGCGGCGCGGATCAGAAGGCGCAAGGCAGCGGCCTGGGCCTGTCGCTGGTGCGCTCGCTCGCCGAACTGCACGGCGGCCGTCTGATGCTGGACAGCACCCTGGGCGAAGGCTCCGCGGCCACCGTCCGCCTGCCGGTCATCGACGAGACGCCGGCCGAAGGAGATGCACCGGGCGGCGCGCAGATCATCCCCTTCGCCCAGAAGGCGTGATGGCGAGGGGACGTTAAGCAGACGCTGCGAATGTCGGCTGAGGGTGGGAAGCGGACATTTCTATGAGCGGTTCAACTCTGTCGGGCTTTTGAGAAGACCCGGATGACGGCCCTGAGCGTCGCACGCTACCTCTGGCGGGCAAATCGTAGCTCTTCCTCTCCATGCACGACGAGCCGCTGGCCGTCGCTCGATATAGACCACCCAGACGTGGGGTCAGCGAAGAGTATACGTTCCGCAAGCTCGACCGCTCGCTCGTTAGGTGGGTAGTCTCCACCGCAGCCCGCCGTCGTGATGATGACAGGACTTGGGAAGACTACCGTGGGCGGACGAACCTCGTAGCTGCCTGACATGCTGTTGCAACGGGATGTGCCAAGCATGAGGCCATCTCGGCCAAAGTCCATGGTCATCGCCCGTGACACCGATTGCCCCCCGACCCTCGTCAATGACCATTTTCCGATCACTCTTTCCGCGCTGATGGGCATCTCAATCACGGGCGTGGTCGCGCAGGCCCCCAAGCCAGCTACGAGAACGGCAACGAACGGGACAATAGGCGGTCGCATCCGGCTTCGAACGCGCCAGAGTGCTTCCAGTGCCGATGTCCGCTGCGGGTCGAATGCGGTCCTCGGCTTCGCCGCCGTGAGCAGACATTGGGCTTCGAACCGGACAACGGACGCTGGCTGTTTCCGTTAAGGGTGGCAAGCGGACAGCCAGCGACGCATGCTTTAGCGTTTGACCTGCACCGGAGAGGCGGCGTGGAAACGGACTACAGGCGGTTGAGGACCAACTGGGAAAGCGGAAGCCGAGACCGCGATGATGCGCTTCATCTGCTCTTTCTCGCTTGGATGCATTGGGCTGATCCGCCCGTCGTGACCGGCCTGAATGATGCGGACGCCGACGAACTTTGGCGCGAAATCTATGCATACTTCGGCGGTGAAGAAGCACAGGACGCTGAGTTTCTCTACGTCGCGTCTCTTATGGCTGGCCTCTTCCCGTGGGGGCTCGGCAACGAGAAAGAATGGAGTTCACGCGCGAAGCGGATGGAGGAACGATATATCCATCTCAAGCCGGATGGCTTTTCGCCAGAGTTCTTCGAAGGCCGCAGCGACTACGGCGAGTATTTCGCGCACCACGCACGGGTCCGCGCCGGGCGATGACGCAACTTCCGCAACGGGTCGAATGCGGCCTCGACACCCCGCCCCACAACCAGCCCTACCGCCGCGTCATCACCACCGTGCCGATGTGTCCGCCGATGGGCAGCAGGCGGACGCGCAGGTTGACGGTCCCGCTGAAGCCCGCGCCGCTTCGATCCGCGAGGGTGTAGGTCATGCGCACTCCGCCGCCGGCTGAGGCGACGACCAGGCGGCCGTCCCGGATGCGGCAATCCGCAGGATCGTTCCTCAACACGCAGGTGAGGCGGCCGTTGGATCGCTCGGTGATCGTCAGCGGCAGATCCAGTTGCTCGCCGCCATCCTTGGCGCGAAACGAGATGTTCAGATCGTCGCGGTCGGCGGGCGTGACGAGCAGCCGCCATTGGCCAACCACGTCCCGATTGGTGATCGGCGGAGCGCTCTGCGCCGACGCCGCACCGCCCAAGGTCAGCATCACCAAGGCGGTCATCAGGGTCGTCAGCGGCTTGGCCATGGAACGCTCCGAAAGGACAACGTCCGGCAGCATCGATCAACCTGACCGGCTTGGCACGTGAACCTTTGGACAGGTCGTCGCTAGAGCGCGCCCATGGCCAGGAAGGCGCGGGCGGCGGCGAAGTCGCCGGCTTCGAAGCGGACGCGGGCGACGCTGTCGTCGCGGAACAGGAACTCGACCGTGAAGCCCTCGCGCGGGTCCAGGCGGGACAGGGCCTGGGCCGCCGTCGCCGGGAAGGTCCACAGCTCGCCCTGGCGCTGGTCGCCCAGCAGGAGGCGGTCGGCGGCGGTCGATCCCGAAGACAGGAAGACCCGGCTCTGGCGCTCGGGCGCCAGGCCCTCGCCCGACAGCCAGGGGCGCGGCGCCAGATCGGGATCGCGCATCACCAGCCGCGCGGCATAGGGCCGGGGCTTGCCGGCGAAGGACACCACCGCCGCCAGTCGGTCGGCCTGGTCCAGCCCGCCGACGGCGCCGAAGGTCACGGGCGAGGCGCCGACGCTGGAGGTCTGGGCCAGCCGCCAGGTCGGGGTGGAATAGGCGCCGCGGTTCGCCGCCCAGGCGGCTCGGTCGCCGGGGAAGGTCATGCGCGCGGTGCGCCGCCAGCCTTCGAAACCCTGGTTCACCCGGCCCTGAACGACGACCAGATCGGCCGAGCGGCAATCGACGCCCGAAGCCTGGGCGCGGGCGCGGCCGGCGCGGGCGGCCACCTCGGCCTCGGTCACCCCGGCGCGCAGCGCGGCGCCGCGCGCCTGCCAGGCGGCGGCGGTCAGGGCGGCGGCGACCTCGGGCTGGAACAGGCCGCAGCGCTGATGCGCGGCCAGGACGAAGCTGCGCTCATAGTATTTGCCCATGGCGTCGCCGCCGGCGAACGCCGGTGCGACCGAACCCATGATCGACGCCAGCGCGAGCGCTGTCGCCGGTCCCGCCCTTCTGGCAAGATGACGCATCCCCATGCCGCAGCCTTAGCGGCGCCAGGGCTTAGGTCCCGTTTCCAAGCAGGGTTAGCGATTTGCTGATTTCCACCGACGTGTGGGTGGCGGCCCTGATCCGCCGGGCCGAGATCGAGGGCGCCTTCGCCACCGTGGTCAAGCGCGGCGACGCGCGCGCCGGCTCGGTGATCGTCAAGGCCTATGACACTGCCAACCGCACCGCCCGGCTCTACACCGAGGCGTTTGGGACCGACGGCGAGCGCCTGTGGATGCAGCCCGTCTCCAGCGACAGCGAGAGCGAACTGGACGCCTACATCGCCCGCCAGCGCGGCTATGACCCCGACCTGTGGGTGGTCGAGATCGAGGATCGCCAGGGCCGCCATTTCATCGTGGAGAAGGTCGCCGCCGGCTAAGGGGCGATTGCTAGCGCGCGTCGAAGTCGGCGCGGGCGGTCTCGATCCGGTCGATGTTGGCCTCGGCCCAGGTCCAGACGCCGCAGAAGGCCTCGGCCAGCGAGCCGCCCAGGTCGGTCAGCCGATACTCCACCTTGGGCGGGATAACGGGATGCACGGTGCGGATCACCAGACCGTCGCGCTCCATGGCCCTGAGCGTCTGGGTCAGCATCTTCTGGCTGATGCCGCCGACCAGATCGCCGACGCGGGTGAAGCGTTGCTCGCCGTGCTCGGCCAGGACCTCCAGCACCAGCATGGTCCATTTGTCCGCCACCCGGCCGATGACGTCGTTCACCAGCGCCTCGACGCGCGGATCGGCGGTCTGACCGGTCTCCGGGTGGGCGATTCTGGCGGGCGGAGGGCTCGGCATGGCCAAATCTTTCGCTGAAGTAAGTATAGCCCTTTTCGGTGCCTGCTTACCGATGGAGAGCGTTTGCCTTATCTAGCCTGTCGTTCACGCACGGCAAGGAGAAAGACCATGGATATCACCCGCTCGACCCTACTGATCACCGGCGGCGGCACGGGCATCGGCCGAGGCCTGGCCGAAGCCTTTCACGCGCGCGGCGCCAAGGTCATCATCGCCGGCCGCCGTGAAGCGCCGCTGCGCGAGGTCGCCGAGGCCAACCCCGGCATGGCCTGGGCGACGCTCGACATGGATGATCCCGCCGCGATCCGCGCCTTCGCCGACACCCTCGTGCGGGACCATCCCGGCCTGAACGGCGTGATCCACAACGCCGGGATCATGAAGACCGAGGACCTGACCGCCGAGCCATTCGATCTGGCGACGGCCGAGGCGATCATCACCACCAATCTGCTGGGCCCCATCCGCCTGACCGCCGGCCTGCTGCCGCATCTCAAGGCCCAGCCGGCGGCCACCGTCATGACCGTCACCTCGGGCCTGGCCTTCATCCCGCTGACGGCGACGCCGACCTACAACGCCACCAAGGCGGCCCTTCACAGCTGGACGATCTCGCTGCGCGACCAGCTGCGCGACAGCCCTGTCGAGGTGCTGGAGTTGGCGCCGCCGGGCGTGGCGACCGACCTGATGCCTGGTCACGCCGACAACCCCGCCTCCATGCCCCTGGCCGAATACATCGCCGAGGTGATGAGCCTGATCGAAGGCGGCGAAACGCCGCGCGGCGAAATCCTGGTCGAACGGGTCAAGCCCCTGCGCCAGGCCGAAAGCAGCGGCAAGTGGGACCAGGTCTTCGCCATGCTGAACCGGTGAGGGGAGGGCCGGCGGCGCAACGTCGCCGGCCGCTGTCTTGACTTCTCAGCGATAAGCGCCCATTTGCGCTGCGTCGCACAATTGCGGCTTCCGGTGCGCTCCAGCGCGTGTGGGTCCTTCGCAAGTCGGACCTGACTGTAGCAGCGGCCGGCTCCTCAAGATTCATTCGTCGTCCGGACACGCGGGGCGGCGCCCGATCCACCCCGTCGGCTTCTGTTTCAGAGGCTCAATCGGGACTGGCGGTGCGCGGCCCAATGGCGTTGAGCCCGGCTGTGCGCATCGCCGCATGCGAAAGAATGCTCCGTGAGCAACAACACCTTTGAATCCATGGGCCTGAACAAGGCTCTGCTGACCGCGCTGGCCAGCGAGGGCTATGTCACCCCCACCCCGATCCAGCAGAAGGCCATCCCCGACGTGATGGCCGGCAAGGACCTGCTGGGCATCGCCCAGACGGGCACCGGCAAGACCGCCGCCTTCGCCCTGCCGATCCTGCATCGCCTGGCCGAGAACCGCGTCGCGCCCAAGCCGCGCACCACGCGCTGCCTGATCCTGTCGCCGACGCGCGAACTGGCCACCCAGATCGCCGACAGCTTCAAGGCCTATGGCCAGCACCTGGGCTTCCGCGTCGCGGTGGTCTTCGGCGGCGTGAAGTACGGCCCGCAGGAACGCGCCATCCAACAGGGCCTCGATGTCTTGGTGGCCGCGCCTGGCCGCCTGCTGGACCACCTGCAGCAGAAGACGCTGGACCTGTCGTCGACCGAAATCTTCGTGCTGGACGAGGCCGACCAGATGCTGGACCTGGGCTTCATCAAGCCCATCCGTCAGATCGTCAGCCGCATCCCGGCCAAGCGCCAGAACCTGTTCTTCTCGGCCACCATGCCGACCGAGATCGGCAAGCTGGCGGCTGAACTGCTCAAGGACCCGGTCAAGGTCCAGGTCACGCCCCAGGCCACCACCGTCGAGCGCATCCAGCAGTCGGTCATCTGGGTCGAACAGGGCCGCAAGCGCGCCCTGCTGACCGAGCTGTTCTCTGATCCCGCCTATACGCGCTGCCTGGTCTTCACCAAGACCAAGCACGGCGCCGACAAGGTCGCGGCCTATCTGGAAGCCGGCGGGGTCGAAGCGGGCGCCATTCACGGCAACAAGAGCCAGCCTCAGCGTGAACGCGCGCTGGAAGCCTTCAAGACCGGCAAGCTGCGTGTCCTGGTCGCCACCGACATCGCCGCGCGCGGCATCGACGTGGACAAGGTCACCCATGTGGTGAACTTCGAGCTGCCCTTCGTGCCGGAAGCCTATGTCCACCGCATCGGCCGCACGGCCCGCGCGGGCAAGGACGGCACCGCCATCAGCTTCGTCGCCGGCGACGAGATGAAGCTGCTGAAGGACATCGAGAAGGTCACGCGCCAGAAGATCCCGGCGGTGGACCGCAGGAACGACCGCGCTCTGCAGGCGCTGGACGCGTCCATCATGGCCGCCGGCGTCGGCAAGAAGGCCAGCATCGATAGCGCGGGCAAGTCCGAGCAGCAGCCGCGCGGCCGCCGCAACCCGCGTCGCGACGGCGTCCGGCCCGAGGGCGGCGGCCAGCCGCACCGCCAGCGCAAGCCCGGCGGCCAGCGCGATCGCACGCATCACGCCGACCGTCCTGTTGCGACCTACAACCCCTTGGCCGGCGAGCGCACCACGCCGGCCCCGGCCAAGCCGGAAGGCGAACTGAAGCGCCGTCCGCGTCGCCGCCGTCCGTCGAACGGCGGCAAGGGCGTCGCCCAGGCCTGATCGCCAGACGCTGAAGAAACAAGGCCGCGACGGTTCCCCGTCGCGGCCTTTTTCACGTCGAAACAGCCCTAATAAGTCTGTGGTCTTTAGGCTGGCGCGTGGCGGCCCGGCGTGCTTCAAGCCCCGCCATGAGCGACATCGTCACCGATCCCCTGGCCCTCAAGAAGGTCGAGACGCGGGCCTGGTTCGAAGCCTTGCGCGACCGCATCCACGCAGGCTTCGAGGCGCTGGAGGATCAGGCGCCGGCCGAGCTGTTCCCCGGCGAACCCGGCCGCTTCGTGCGCACCCCCTGGCAGCGGCCCGAGGGCGGCGGCGGCGTCATGGGCATGATGCATGGGCGGCTGTTCGAAAAGGTGGGCGTGCACGTCTCCACCGTCCACGGGACCTTCCCCGCCGACTACGCGAAGACCGTGCCCGGCGCGGCCGAGGATCCGCGCTTCTTCGCCACGGGCGTCAGCCTGATCTGCCATCCGGTCAGCCCGCGCGTGCCGGCGGTGCACATGAACACCCGCTTCATCGCCACGACCCAGAGCTGGTTCGGCGGCGGCGGTGACCTGACGCCGGTGCTGGACGTCGATCGGCGTGACGACGCGCCCGACACCGTCGACTTCCACTCCGCCATGAAGGCCGCCTGCGACGCTCACGACCCGACCTGGCACGCCCGCTTCAAGCAATGGTGCGACGAATATTTCTTCCTGCCGCACAGGAACGAGCCGCGCGGCACCGGCGGCATCTTCTACGACCACCACGACAGCGGCGATTACGACCGCGACTTCGCCTTCACCCGCGACGTCGGCGAGGCCTTCCTGGACGTCTATTCCCGCATCGTCGCCCGCCGCATGGTCGAGCCCTGGACCGCCGAGGAGCGCGAGGAGCAGCTGGTCCGTCGCGGCCGCTATGTCGAGTTCAACCTGCTCTACGACCGCGGCACCATGTTCGGCCTGAAGACCGGCGGGAACGTCGACTCGATCCTCAGCTCCATGCCGCCCGTGGTGAAGTGGCCCTAGGGTCTAGGCTCCCAGGAACTGTCTGATCCATGCGCCCAGCAGGGGGCGGTCGTCGGGCTGGCTCAGGCTCTGGACCGCGTCGTCGACCAGGGCGGGGTCGATGCGGCCTCGGCGGCCCTCGACCAGGGCGGTCGCATAGGCGGGGTCGAACTCGGGGTGGCACTGGACGCTGATGGCGTCATCGCCCCAGGCCAGGCCGGCGAAGGGCGTGAAGTCGCTGCGCGCGATCAGCCGCGCGCCCGGGCCGGGATCGACCACCTGATCCTGGTGCGAGACGGGAATGGCCAGGGTAGGCGCCGGGGGCGTCATCCAGGCCTCTTGGGACACGACGTCGTAGCGGTGCAGCCCCACGCCCCAACCGCGATCTGACTTTTCGACCCGCCCGCCAAAGGCCTGGGCCATGGCCTGGTGGCCGAAGCAGACTCCCACCAGCCGCGTGCGACCGCGCGCGTCGCGCAGCCAGTCCATCAAGGGCGCGATCCAGGCGTGATCCTCATAGACGCCGGCCGCCGACCCGGTGACGATGGCCCCCGCAAAGGCGTCGGGATCCGGCAGTTCTCCGGCCTGAACATCGACGCTGCGCGTCTCAACCTCGGGGCCCAGCAGGGCGCGGAATTGGGACGGATAGTCCCCGAAGGCGTCGACCAGGGCCTCGGGCGGGCGGCCGGTCTCCAGGATGGCGATGGGCTTGGTCATCTACAGGCTCCAGATTTCGGCGCGCGCGCCGGCGTCGCCCAGCTCGGCGGCGACCCAGCTGCAGATCTCGCGCGCCGCGCCCTCGGCGCCCGGCGGCGGGTTCAGCACCGTCATGGCGCAGCCGTTCATCTTCATGGGATTGTTCAGCGGCCGCAGCCGAGCCTCGGCCATCAGGGCGGACCGGACGCCCGCGATCTCCAGCCGGCGTACGAAGCCGTCGAAGGTCTCCATGTCCTTCAGCGGCGTCCAGATGGCGACCACCGCCGTCGGGTCGCGCCGGGCGATCGCCGCCCCCGTCTCGGCCGCACGCAGATAGTCGTCGGGGCGTTCGAACGGCGGGTCGATCAGCACCAGAGGCGCCTTGATCTTTCGCGCCTCGGCCTCGGCCAACGCATAGCCGTCGCCCTCGACCGCGCCCGCCCGGTCGTGCGCCTTCAACGCCTCGACCAGCAGGTCGTGCACCGGCGGGTTCAGTTCGAAACCGACGTAGCGGTCGCCGGGACGCAGGGCGCGAGCCACCAGCAGCGGCGAACCGGGATAGAAGCGCACCGTCTCCCCCGCATTCAGCGCCGCCACCTCGTCGGCCAGGGACTGGATGGCCGGCGGGCGCTGGGCGGCCTGCATCAGGCGCAGCACCCCGGCCTCGGCCTCGCGCGATCGCACGGCGTCGCCTGACAGGTCGTATAGGCCGGCGCCGGCGTGGGTGTCGATCACCGTGACCGGACCGGCCGCCTGTCTGTCGGCCAACAGCCGCAGCACCAGGGCGTGCTTGACCAGATCGGCGAAGTTTCCGGCGTGGAAGCTGTGGCGATAGTTCATCCCCGCTCGTCCCCCGCGCGTCCGTCGCGGTCAAGAGGAACCGCCGGGCCTACGCCGCCGTTGCCGTCACCTGCGAGCGAGACATGATGATGGCGGATGGTTCAGCGGGCTTCGCGCCCGACATCGAGGTTCCCGAGGGCCTGACCTGGTGCTCGGACGACCAGCCGGGCATCCGCCGCCGTCGCGCCGGCAAGGGCTTCAGCTATCGCGACCGCAACGACAAGCCGATCAAGGACGCCAAGGTTCTGGACCGCATCCGCGCCCTGGCCATCCCCCCGGCCTGGGAGGATGTCTGGATCTGCCCGCGCGCCACGGGTCACATCCAGGCCACCGGCCGCGACGTGAAGGGCCGTAAGCAGTACCGCTATCACGCCGACTGGACCTCGCACGCCTCGACCAACAAGTTCGACCGCCTGCCCGCCTTCGCCCGCGCCCTGCCGAAACTGCGGGCGCAGGTGGACGCCGATCTGCGCAAGAAGGGGCCGGTGCGCGAGAAGGTGCTTGCCACCGCCGTGCGGCTGCTGGAGATCACCCTGATCCGGGTCGGCAATGCCCAATACGCCAAGCAAAACCGGTCCTATGGCCTGACCACGCTGAACAAGCGGCACCTGGAGGTGGACGGCACGGGCCTGACCTTCGCCTTCAAGGGCAAGAGCGGGGTCGAGCACCGCGTCAGCGTGCGCGACCGGCGCCTGGCCACGGTGGTCAAGGCGATGCGCGAGCTGCCGGGCCAGCATCTGTTCAAATATCGCGACGCCGACGGCGACCTGTGCCCCATCACCTCGGACGACGTGAACGCCTATATCCGCCAGGCGATGGGCGAGGACTTTTCGGCCAAGGACTTCCGCACCTGGGCCGGCACCGTCTCGGCCGCCCGCGCCCTGCGCGACGTCGAGGCGCCGACCTCGCCCACGGACGCCAAGCGAAAGATCACCGTCTGCGTCAAGGCGGTGGCGGGCCTGTTGGGCAACACGCCGACCGTATGCCGCTCCAGCTATGTGCACCCGACGGTGTTCAGCCTGTTCGAGGCCGGCGAACTGGCCGACCACCTGCCCGGCCCCGACGCCAAGAGCTTCGAGACCGCGCTCGTGAAGGTGCTTAAGGGCTAAAGGACCCGGCGGCGCAGGGCCATTTCGTCGAAGACGGCGGTTTCGCGCTTCTGCTGAGCTATCAGCGTGTTCAGCCGCGTCGTTTCCGCGACGTGCTCGAACTTCTTCAGTTCCTCGAAGGCGGCGGTGAGGGCGTCGCGGGCGCCGTCTTCCTCGGCGGAGACGACGGCTACCTCGGTCTCCGCGTCCGAGCGGCGGGTCTTCCAGCCCGACAGATAGGCGTTCAGCATCATGGCGGCGGTCGGGTCGGCGGCGGCGCGGTCGCGCTCGCCCTCGGCCTCGGCGTCCAGAACGGCGACGCGCATCTCGGCCTCGGCCTTGCGCAGATTCACCTCGGCCAGGCGCTTCTGCAGCGTCTCGACCTCATAGCTGGAGATGCGGATCAGGGATTGGGCCCAGGCGGTCATGGCGTAACCCTTGAGTGGCGAGTGGCGAGTGGCGAGTGGCGAGTGGCGAGTGGGGTAGTGTGTAGTGGCTAGAGGTTAGTGATTGGTGAGGGTGGCGAGAGGACGGGCAAGCTAATCACTCGTCACACGTCACTCGTGGATCATCCCCTGGTTCAGAATGGCTTCCAGGCGGTTGAAGGAGTCGTCCAGGCGCGTGACGTCGTCCTTGTCCTGGCCCAGAAACGCTTCGAGGGCCGGGTTCAAGGCGATGGCGCGGTCGACGATGGGGTCGGCGCCAGCACGGTAGGCGCCGATGCGGATCAGCTCTTCCATATTGGCGTAGGCCGACAGGCACTGGCGGGCGCGCTTGTTCAGCTCGCGCTCCTCGGGCAGCTGGCAGGCCGGCAGGGTGCGACTGACGGACTTCAGCACGTCGATGGCCGGGAAACGGCCGCGCTCGGCGATCTTGCGGTCCATGACGATGTGGCCGTCCAGAATGCCTCGAACCGCGTCGGCGATGGGCTCGTCATGATCGCCGCCGTCCACCAGCACGGTGAACAGGGCGGTGATCGGCCCCGCCGTTGTGCCGTCGGCGCGCACCGGGCCGGGGCCGGCGCGCTCGAGCAGCTTGGGCAGTTCGGAAAAGACGGTGGGCGTATAGCCCTTGGTCGTCGGCGGCTCGCCGGCCGCCAGGCCGATCTCGCGCTGGGCCATGGCGAAGCGGGTGACGGAGTCCATCAGGCACAGGACCTCCAGGTCCTGGTCGCGCAGGAACTCGGAAATGGCCAGAGTCATATAGGCGGCCTGGCGCCGCTTCAGCGCCGGTTCGTCCGAGGTGGCGACCACGACGATGGCGCGGGCCAGACCCTCTTCGCCCAGGGTCTCCTCGATGAACTCGCGCACTTCGCGGCCGCGTTCTCCGATCAGGCCGACCACCACCACGTCGCAACTCGCCTGGCGCGCCAGCATGGACAGGAGCACCGACTTGCCGACGCCCGAACCGGCGAAGATGCCCAGGCGCTGGCCCCGGCAGGTGGTGGTGAAGACGTCCATCGAGCGCACGCCCAGGTCCAGACGCTCGCCGACGCGTCCGCGCGCATGGGCTGGCGGCGGGGGCGCACGCAGGGGATAGGGGACCGGGCCCTGGGGCAGGGGGCCCTTGCCGTCGATGGGGTTTCCAAAGGCGTCGATGATGCGGCCCAGCCAGGCGGTGGTCGGGCGTACGCTGGCGGCGCTGTCGATGATGCGGATGTCGGCGCCCGGCGCCACGCCCTCGACCGGGCCGAAGGGCATCAGCAGGGCGGTGGAGGCGCGAAAGCCCACCACCTCGGCCGGCAGGGGCGTCAGCCCGCGTCCGCGCACGATCTCGGCCCGCGCGCCTACAGCCAGCCGGCTGAGCCCGCCGCGGGATTCGATCAGCAGACCCGACACGCCCGCGACCTTGCCGGTCACGACCAGCGGATCGATCGCTTCGACGGCGGCGACGAGATTGCGCAAATGAACGGCCCCGATACTGGGGTTTAGAAGTCGTCCATCGTGGTTAACGGGTGGTGAAGCGGTTGCGGTCGCCCACAGGCTTGTGTGGCGGTCGCCCCTTGCGAAACGGCGCCGACGCCTATCTCTTGGAGGATCAGCCTCCCGGAGATCTCCCCATGTCCGACGCTTCCTACGACGCCAGCCGCCACCGCAAGTCGGGTCGCGGCAAGGTCTATGACTCGATCATCGACACCATCGGCGACACGCCGATCGTCGGCTTGCCGCGCCTGTCGGCCGAGATGAACCCCAAGGCCCGCGTGCTGGCCAAGTTGGAGTTCTTCAACCCGATCGCCTCGGTCAAGGACCGGATCGGGGTCGCCATGATCGAGGCGCTGGAGCAGGCGGGCAAGATCGGCCCCGGCAGCGTGCTGATCGAGCCGACCAGCGGCAACACCGGCATCGCCCTGGCCTTCGTGGCCGCCGCCAAAGGATACCGCCTGATCCTGTGCATGCCCGAGAGCATGTCGATCGAGCGGCGCAAGATGCTGGCCCTGCTGGGCGCCGAGCTTGAGCTGACCCCGGCCGAGAAGGGCATGAAGGGCGCCATCGCCCGCGCCGCGGAACTGCTCGAGAAGACGCCTGGCGCCGTCAGCCCAGCCCAGTTCGACAATCTGGCCAATCCCGCCATCCACGAGGTCACCACGGCCGAGGAGATTTGGAACGATACGGCCGGCGCGGTCGACATCGTCATTTCGGGCGTCGGCACCGGCGGCACCATCACCGGCGTCGGCCACGCCCTGAAGGCCAAGAAGGCCTCGGTGCGGATGATCGCGGTGGAGCCGACCGCCTCGCCCGTGCTGTCCGGTGGCGAGCCGGGGCCGCACAAGATCCAGGGCATCGGCGCGGGCTTTGTGCCCTCTATCGTCGACCGCCAGGTGATCGACGGCGTCGAACAGGTCTCGAACGAAGACGCCTTCGACATGGCTCGCAAGGTCGCGCGGGTGGAGGGGATTCCGGTTGGCATCTCGTCCGGCGCGGCCCTGGTCGCCGCCTTCCGCCAGGCGGCGCTGGAGGAAAACGCCGGCAAGACCATCGTCGCCATCATCCCCAGCTTCGCCGAACGCTATCTGTCGACGGCGCTGTTCGAGGGGCTCTAGGGTCCGGCGAGGCCGCCGAAGAGACCGATCGCCATCACCGGTATCATGCCGATCTGCGCGGCCAGCTGCATCAGGAAGGCCAGGGCAACACCCTTTACCACGCCGCCGGCAGGGGTGCGCCACCACCGGCCGCGCCCCGCTCTGACGAAGGCGACGACGCCGAGCAAGACGGTCAGGGGCCAGGTGATCCAGACCAGCTGCGGATCGTAGCTGAACCAGGCGATCGGCAGCAGGGTGATCGTCCAGACGTTCAGAAATACGAAGCTGGCTCGCAGACCCCGGCGCCAGCCCAGGTTCTCGCGATCCCAAAGCCTGAGGACTGGCATGGCCGCCAAGGCGTAGAAGGCCGACAGGATCGGCACGAGCGTCAGGCTCATCCAGCTGTCGACATCGGCAAGGAAGGCTTCGCTGGACTTTCCGGATTGCTCGATCAGCGGCGCGTAGAACTCGGACGGCAGCTGGCTCATGATCCCGCCTGCTCCGCCCCGGAAGAACAGCAGGAGCATCAGGGCCCCGCACAGCGCCAGATACAACTTCAGAGGACGAGTGTAGACGCCGCCCGCCGTGGGCCCCAGCGTCATATAGGCCTCCAGAACCGTCCGTGGCGTGAGGAGAGTGTCGCGCAGGGTGCGAATCTCGACCTGGCCGACGCCGATCGAATCCTCGCTGAACTCGGCGACGCCGAGCGGGTTGCGTTTCGACCGATCTCGGCTGTCGTTACGACCTTCGCTCATCTCGGCGCCCCCTCGAGGGAGGCACGGTGTCACACCCGGCACACGAGGGCCAGCTTTCCGCGCCGTCACCCCTGATTAACCGCTGAACGCTAGCCTGCGGCCATGGGTGACGCTCCAAGGCTTGAAGAGACGCCGGACCAACCTCCAGTCGAGGCCTTCCGCGCACGCCGGGCGCTGCTCAAGCGCCTGGCCGACGTGGTGTCCCTGCCGGCCAGCCGGATCAACGCCTTCGAGCGCTCGGTGACGGGCGATCTGCTGGTCGAGATGCTGCGCATGGCGGCGCCGAAGGAACGCGAGCGCGTGGCGGTCCGTTTGGCGCCGCTCAGCGAGATTCCCAACACCCTCACGCGCCTGCTGCTGCGCGACGAGCCGCAGGTGGCGCGACACCTGATCGAGCAGTGCGCGTCTCTGACCGACGCCGACCTGACCGCCTGCGCCCGGGACGCCACTGAAGTGCATCGGCTGATGATCGCTCAGCGACGCGGCCTGTCCGAGGTCGTCACTGAGACCTTGATGAGCTTTGGCGAAGACGCCGTCATCGAGGCGGTGCTCAAGAACGGCGCGGCGCGCTTGTCCCAGACCGGCCTGGAGGGGGTGGTCAGCCTCAGCCGCCAGTCTCCCGCCCTGTGCAAGCACCTGTTGCGCCGACCCGAACTGCGGCCTTCAGGCGCCTACGTGATGTTCTGGTGGTGCGGGCCCGAGGATCGCAAGACCATCCTCCAACGCTTCGCGGTTTCGCGCGAGGTCATGCAGGAGGTCGCCGACGAGGTTTTCGCCTTGGCGGCTCAGGAGAACTGGCAGGATCCCGTTGCGCGCAAGGCGCTGCAGTTCATCGAGCGGCGGCAGAGAAATCGGGCCGCCATCGCCAAAAGCCCGTACGGATCCCTGGAGCATGCGATCGCCACCGCTGCAAAGGACGGTCTGGGCCGTGCGGTAGCCAGCGAGATCGCCTATCTGGCGGGCGTCAAACCGCTGACCGGCGCCAAGATCCTGGGCGATCCTGGAGGTGAGCCGCTGGCCATTCTGTGCAAGGCCACAGGGCTTTCGCGTCTGGACCTCCAAAACCTTTGGACATCGATGCGTCGGCCGGAAACGGACGCCGAGGGTCGGATTCATCCGTCTTGGGAGCGCGTCCAGGTCACCTATGAAATGCTGGCGGTAGACCGTGCGCAGACGGTTCTGAGGTATTGGAACTGGTCGTTGTCCTCGGCGCTTACGCCGGCTCTTCTTCGGGCGATACGCGAAGGAGAGGATGAAGCGATCGACGAATATTCGGCGCCTGAGCGCGCCGCGATGATGGCGCTGGCCGAAAACTTCGGCCGATGAAACCGATCGGTCTCTAGACTTCGGTCAGCGTAATCTTGCTTTCAGGGGAAGCTGTCCCTATTCACTCGGACATGGGCTGATCCGAAGCGATCAGTCATGCTCGCATCATCACAAGAACAAGGCGGCTTCCCATGGAAGAAGGACCCGAACTGCTGGAAATGACGGCTGATATCGTTTCGGCCTATGTCGGCAACAACACGGTGGACGCCTCGGCGCTGCCGTCGCTGATCGCCAGCATCCATACGGCCCTGGCCCAGGCCACGGGTGCCGCCGCAGAGCCCGAGCCCGAGCCGCAGGAGCCGGCCGTGCCGGTCCGCAAGTCGATCAGCCCTGACTTCCTGATCTGCCTGGAGGATGGTCGCAAGTTCAAGTCGCTGAAGCGCCACCTGCGCACCAAGTACGACATGAGCCCGGAAGAGTATCGGGCCAAGTGGGGCCTGCCCAAGGACTATCCGATGGTCGCCCCGAACTACGCCAAGGCGCGTTCGGAACTGGCCAAGCAGATGGGCCTGGGCCAGGGCGGCCGCAAACCCGCCCGCGCCGGCCGCGCCAAGAAGTAAGGTCTGACATCAGATCGAGAAACGCCCGCTTCCCGCAAGGGAGGCGGGCGTTTTCATGTGCGGATCAGGCGGCTTGCGCTTCGCGACGCAGCCGCCAGAAGCGCAGGGTGCGCAGCGCCGCCTCGCGTTTAAGCTCGGCGTACATGCGGGCGTAGGCGTGCGCCTTGGCCATGGCGTCGCCCTCGGTGTTGAGCAGGGCGACGGCGTAGGTCAGGAAGAGCGAGCGGTCGAGATCCGCCGCCTTGCAGACCACGGCCAAGGCGTCCAACTCGCGCCGCTCGACGATCTGGCGCGCGGTGTGGAAATCGATGTCGGCCAGCTGGGCGAGGGCGATGTAGAAGGCCGTGCGGCTGCCCGACCGCAGGAAGCGGGCCAGCATCTGAGGCGTCAGCTGATTGGCGGCGCGCAACTCTTCGACATAGCTGACACACTCCGCATAATCGGCCGGCAGGACGCCGTCTTCGGTGGCGACGCGGGTGCGCCCGGCCGCCAGGGCGCTCTCCAGCAGCGCGGGATCCAATCGGGCGTTCTGCTCCAGGATCTGATGGCGGAGGCGCTGCTCGACGACGAAATACATTTCATTCAGCAGATCGATCGGCAGGGCCTTTCGCGCCACCGTCGCTTCGTGCAGGGCCGGATTGACCAAGGCGCGCTCGACGGCCTGTTCGGAGGCGTCGCGCGACAGGCGGGCGCCGTCGTTGCGCAGAAGGACGTTCAGCGTCTCGTCGTCCCCGTGGGCCACGATGGCGTCGGACACGGCTTCTGACACGACCTCGCGCTGGGACACCGCGCGGATGTGCAACTGCGACCGGCGCCCGATCACCTCGATGAGGTCGGCGTCCGTGAGCACGGGGGACGAGCGCAACACGGACTGGGCCACAGCCGCGTCGTCGCGCGACAGGGTGCGGATCAGATAGGGCGGCGCCTCCAGAGCGTCGGCGAACCGCCGGGCCAGTTCGGCGCGCACGGCCGTCTCCATTTCCGAGGCGAGCTGGCTCAGGACCTGGCCGTACAGTTCGGCCTCGGCCGCCGTGCGGTCGGGCGACCCGAAGAAGTGCTCGGTAAGCTCCCTCAGCAGGGCGCGGCGCTTCTCGCTGGACGGCTCGCGGGCGAGTTCGATCAGGTCGGGCAGCCGCGTGCCCAGACTGGCGGCGACTTCAGCGACGGCCTCGCTCATGGAATGAAATCCGCCTCGACCTGCGGCGCGGCGCGCACCCGGCCCTGGGCGTCGCGATACAGGGGCGGCGGCTCAGGCGGGGCGGCGAGGTCGCCGGACGATGGAATCTCGTCCATCTGCACCGGCAGGGCGTCGAGATAGACCGGCGGCGGGGTCGGCACGGAATCGGGCTGGCGGCCGGCCTGACGGTGCAGGGAGTAGTAGCGCGAGCCCTGGCCCGCAGCGCCGGCGATGACGCGCGGCTGTGGGGCGGCCTGGGCCGGGGCTTGAGCGGCCTGCGGGGGTGCATGCTCGGCGGGCGGCGCGGAAGCTGGCGGCGCGCCGGTCTCGGCGGCCGGGCGCTGCAGGCGGAAGATCGGCGCGTCGCGGCGCGGAGCCATGGGGTCGTAGGCGGGGTCGGCGGCCGGCGCCGCTTCGCGCAGCGGGGCGGCTTCTCGGGCCGTCTCACGCACGGGTTCGGGGATGGGCGCCGGCGGCGGCGCGTAGGCCGGAACGGGGACGGGCGCGGGCGCGGCCTCGCGGACGACCTCATGCATCGGGGCGGCGGCGGCGGTGAGCGGCGGCGGCGCATAGGCCGTCTCAGCCGGCGTGGAATAGACGACGGCCGGGGCCTCACGCGGCGGCAGCCAGGCGCTCGCGGGCGTCAGGCCCGGGCGCGGGGCCTCGGCCATGGGCGCGCGGGCGATCAAGCGCGCCGACGGCGGGCGCAGGGTCCGGGCCGCCGGGGCGTCGACCACAGGCGACGAGGCGACAGGGGCCGCGGGCTCAGGAGCGGCGGCTTGCGGTGCGGCGACCGCGCCCTTGCCGGGCCAGGACAGGTAGCGCAGGCCGTTGGCCCCGACCTGGCTGGACTGGGCGAGCGCGGGCGCGGCGACGCCGCAGGCGGCGACGGCGGCGATAAGGGCGAGGCGACGACGCACGGCGGCTCCGACAGGACGAAGGGCGATCGTCGGAGCGTACGGCGCCGGGCTTAATCCGCCGCTAACGTCCAGGTTCAGCCTCGGCCGGGCAGATAGGCGTCGGTGAAGAGATCGCGCGGGGCGGGCGCCGAGGCGAACAGGCCGGCCTGGACCGCCGCTTCCCCCGTCATGACCCAGCGCTCGGTGGTCATGGCGCCCAGGCCGAACAGGGCGGCGTCGCCGCCGTCGACGAGGGCGAAGGTCTTCAGCCGGTCGCGGGCGGCCGACTGGGCGCGTTCCGTCAGCTGGGGCGCCGAGCGGCGCATCAGGGCGTGCGCCTCGCCGGGATCGCCCTGCAGATAGTCGCGCCAACCCTCGACCACGGCGGCGATGAAGCCGCGCAAGGCCCGGGCGTTGTCGCGCGCGAAGGCCGTGGGAGCCAGAAGCGCGCCGCCATAGGGCGGATAGCCGTCGTCGGCGGCCAGGCGGATCGCGGGGCGGGTCTGAAGCACCGCCTCGGGCGCAGTCAGCAGATCGCCCACGAGCACGGCCCGCGGGGCGTCGAAGAAGCCCTCGACGCCGGCCGGCTGGCGCTGGTCCTCGCTGAGTCCGTACCGGGCGCGCAGCCAGGGCCACAGCAGGCGCGCATCCTCCGGGTCGATCAGTATGGGGCGGTCGCGCAGATCGCCGGCCGACGCCAGGCCGCCTGCGCCGCGCGCGAAGAAGGCCAGGGGGCTTTTCTGGAAGAAGGCGGCCACGGCGCGCACCGGCGCGCGCTGGGCGGCCAGGTCCAGGGCCGTCAGCCCGTCGGAGGCCAGGGCCAGTTCGGCCGCAGAGGCCGCCAGACGTTCGCCCAGGCCGCCTTCGCCGCTCAGCATCTCGACCGTAAGGCGCTGCTTTTCGAAGCCGCCGGACGCCAGCGCCTGGAAGACGCCCGCCTGACCCAGGCCGGCCTGGGCGTCCAGCGCCAGCCGCAGCCGCACCCGCCCTTGGGAGTCGGTCGGCGCCGTGCCGCGGCCGCAGGCGCCGAGCAGGCCGATGGCCGCGCCGCCCACAATCAGGCCGCGACGGCCGATTCGAGGGGAAACGGGCGACATGACCGAGACTTAGAATGCAGGTGAGGTCTTGGAAAGCCGGCGTGTGCAGCGCGCCGGGCGTCGTGGCGGACGCCGGAATTGAGCGAGGGCGCGGGACCCCGGTCGAACCGTTGGTCTCGCGCCCTCGCCAAGTCCGGGTTGGACTTGGCCGTTGAGGGTCAGAACCTTGGCCTGGGCGCCGGTCGGGCGAACCCGAATGGCGGTCGGCTGTATCCTGGCGGCTCCTGGTCTCTGGCGTTCCGCGGGGCGTGAGCCCTGCGCCGTCCGTCGATCCCGGCCTGGTTCTCCGTGAACCTGGCGCCGAGGCGCTTCGGTTCGGGAGCCTGGGCCCTGTCTGGTCGCTTCATCCGGTCCGAAGACCTCAGGAAGCGTCCTGATCAGAGAGCCGGACCGACCCGCTTGAACTCCAGGTCTCCCTGGTTTTCCGCGCCGCCGTGTCCCTCGGCCTGTTGACGTTCCCGCAGATGCCGCTATGACGCAAGCACCCGATCTTCCGGCGCTGTGCGGAAACGCAGCCGATGCGGTGGGCAAGCCTGTGGACATCGGTGGATGGTTTCGATTCGCCGCGGCGGATCAGAGGCTTGCGCTGTCCACAGGAAAGCGGCCTCGGCTGATTACCCCGCCAGAGCGGCCTTCTTCTCTTCAAGCTCCAGCCATTCAAGCTCGGCCGCCTCGAGGTCGGCGCGGGCCTTGTCGGCGGCCTTCATGGCGCGGTCGAAGGCGGAGGGATCGCGGGCGTAGAGGTCGGGGTCGGCCAGGGTGGCGTCGTGCCGGGCGATGACGCCGGGCAGGCTCTCCATCAGGCCCTCGACTTCCTCCAGCCGCCGGGCGTCCTTGTAGGACAGCTTCGCCTTCTTGCTGGGGGCGCGGTCAGAAGGCTCCGCCTTCTCGACCCGACGCGGGCTGTCGGTCGGCGGGCGGGGTCCAGCGCTGAGAAAGCCCGGGTTTTGCCGCACGAAGTCGGTCCAGCCGCCGGGGGTCTCCACGATGTCGCCGCGGCCGTTAAGGGCCAGGGTCGAGGTGGCGAGGCGGTCGATGAAGTCGCGGTCGTGCGACACCAGGATCAGGGTGCCGTCATAGCTCTCGAGCAGCTCTTCCAGCTTGTCGAGCGTGTCCATGTCCAGGTCGTTGGTCGGTTCGTCGAGGACCAGCAGATTGGCCGGTTTGGCCAGGGCGCGGGCCAGGAGCAGGCGGTTGCGTTCGCCGCCCGACAGGGTCGAGATCGGCTGCTTCAGCTGCGCCTCCTGGAACAGGAAGTCCTTGGCGTAGGCGGCGACGTGCATGGAGCGGCCGCGCACCAGAATGCTGTCGCCGCCGCCGGGTGTCAGGGCGTCCCACAGGCTCATGTCCGAGCGCAGGCCCTCGCGCGACTGATCCAGATAAACGGGCTCCAGATTGGCCCCCAGGCGCACCGAGCCTTCGTCCGGCGCCAGCTCGCCCAGCAGCACCTTGACCAGGGTGGTCTTGCCCGCGCCGTTGGGGCCAACGATGCCCAGCCGGTCGCCGCGCATGACGCGGGTGGTCAGGCTCTTGAAGATGGTGCGCTCGCCAAAGCGTTTGGCGACGCCCTTCACCTCGGCCACCAGCTTGCCGGACAGGGCGCCGGAATCGACGCCCAGGTTCAGCTCGCGCGGCAGGTCGCGGACCCGCTCGGCGCGGTCTGCGCGCATGGCCTGAAGCGCCCGGGCGCGGCCCTCGTTGCGGGTGCGCTGGGCGGTGATGGAGCGGTAGAAGGTGTAGGTCTCGGCCTCGATTTTCTTGGTGAGGCGGCGCAGCGACTCGGCCTCTTCGTCCATGACCTTGGCGGACCAGTCGTCGAACGCGTCGAAGCCCTTGTTGAGGGTGCGGACGCGTCGGCCTTCCAGCCAGTGCACCGTGTCGGTGACGCGGTTCAGGAAGGCGCGGTCGTGGCTGACGACCAGCACGGCGCAGCGGGCGGCCAAGAGCTCCTTCTCCAGAAGCTCGATGGCCAGGATGTCGAGGTGGTTGGTGGGCTCGTCCAGCAGCAGCAGGTCGGGCTCTTCGGCGAAGGCCTTGGCCAGCGCGGCGCGGCGGGTCTCGCCGCCCGACAGGCCCTGGGTCGACTTGGCGGGATCCAGGCCGAAGGTGGTCAGCCAGGCCTCGGCGGTCCAGGGCTCGGCCTCGCCGGAGGCGGCGTAGTCCAAAAGGGTGTCGCCGGTGATCGGCGGCTCCTGCGGCACATAGGCGAAGCGCACCCCGGCCTGGACCGAGCGGTCGCCGCTGTCGGGTTCGATCAGGCCCATGACGACCTTGATCAGGGTCGACTTGCCGGCTCCGTTCCGGCCCACCAGGGCGGCGCGGCTGCGCGGCTCCAGCGCCATGTCGACGCCGTCGAACAGCGGGCGCGGCCCGTCCTGAAGACGAACATCCTTGAGAGCGACGAGGGGGGGACGAGCGGCCATGAGGCGGGGCATATAGGCCAAGGCGGGACGTCTCGCCATGTCGGAAACGCCGCGACACGGCCCGGATCGCCGGCTATGAGGCCGCGCATGCGTCCTTTCTGGGAAACCAAGACCCTGGCGGAGATGAGCCCCGCCGAATGGGAGAGCCTGTGCGACGGGTGCGGCCTGTGCTGCGTGGTGCGGTTCGAGGACGAGGACACCGGCGAGGTGATCCCGACGCGGGTGCACTGCAGGCTGTTCGACCCGCAGGTCTGCGCCTGTTCCGACTACGCCAACCGCAAGGCGCAGGTGCCGGACTGCATCAAGCTGACGCCCGGCAACATCGAGGCGCTGGAGTGGATGCCCAAGTCCTGCGCCTATCTCCGGCTGCATGAGGGGCGGCCGCTGGCGGCGTGGCACCCTCTGGTGTCGGGCGATCCCGAGACGGTCCATTCGGCGGGCGTGTCGGTGCGCGGGCAGACGATCAGCGAGCTGAGCCTGGCCGAGCCCGAGGACGCGCTGGACTTCGAAGCGCCGGAATGGGCGGTCGAGCGCGGCTGAGCGCGCAGTCGGTCGGGCGAGGCTGCTGATCGACAAGGTGTTTCTCGATTCCTGAGGCGACTTGCGCGCCCGAGGACGCTGGCCCGCTATGGTCTGGGCATGACGGGAAAAAGCGAAGAGGCGGGGCGGGCCGAGGCGTGGCTGGAGGAGGTGTTCCAGACGCTGAAGGGCCTGACCGACGAGCTGCTGGCCGTCGCCAGGGCGGCCCCGGCGCCGGAGCTGGGCGAGGTCGACAAGCGCGGCCGCACGCTGAACGTGATCGCCCGCGCGGCCAAGGCCGTGGCCGCTCTGATCACGCCGCTTCGCAAGGCCCGCGACACCCAAGAGGACGACATGCGCGAAGACCATGACATCATCGACGACGCCGAAGACGGACGACTGCGCGACGATCTGGAGTCTCGCATCGACCATCTTTGCGGGATCGTCGAACGCAAGGGACGCGGCGCTTCAGCTGGTGCGCCGGGCCGATCGGTCGCGGCTGAGGGCGCTGCTGGAGACCGCGCCGCGGCTGACGGACGGGCAGGCGTGGCCGCTTGAAGACGGCTGGCGGACCTGGGTGCTGCTGGGCGGACGCGGGTCGGGCAAGACCTTCGCCGGCGCCTTCTGGCTGAGCCAGCTGGCGAAGCGGGCGGATCGCACCTTCGCCCTGGTCGGGCCGGCGTTGCACGACGTGCGCGAGGTGATGGTGGAGGGGCCGTCAGGCCTGAAGGCGCAGGCACGGCGCGAGAACCGGCCGCGCTGGGAGGCAGGACGGCGGCGGCTGGTGTGGCCGTCGGGCGCCGTGGCCTACGCCTTCTCGGCCGAGGACCCGGACAGTTTGAGGGGGCCGCAGTTCCATGCGGCCTGGGCGGACGAGTTCTGCGCCTGGCGGAACCCGGAGGCGACGCTGTCGAACCTGAGGTTCGGGCTGAGGCTGGGGGCTGATCCCAAGCTGGCGATCACCACCACACCGCGGCCGATCCCGAGCCTGAGGCGGCTGCTGGCGGAGGAGGGCGCAGTCACGGCGAGGCTGGCCACGGCGGGCAATGCGGACAATCTGGCGCCGGGCTTTTTGGAGCATCTGAAGGCGCTCTACGCCGGGACGCGGCTGGAGGCGCAGGAGATGGAGGGGCTGGTCGTGGAAGCCGACGGCGCCCTGTTCCGGGCCGAGGATCTGGCGCGGGCGCGGGGAAGCCGGCCGGCGCGGCTGGACCGGATCGTGGTGGCGGTGGATCCGCCGGCCAGCGCGCACGGCGACGCCTGCGGGATCGTGGTTGCGGGGCGCAGGGACGGCGTGGGCCATGTGCTGGCGGATCGCTCGGCGCGGGGCCTGTCGCCGCTGGGCTGGGCGCGGCGGGTGGCTGAGGCGGCCAGGGAATTTGAAGCGAACCAGGTGATCGCGGAGGCCAATCAGGGCGGCGAGATGGTGCGCAGCGTGCTGGCCCAGGCGGGGTGCGAGGCTCCGATCAAGCTGGTTCACGCCAGCCGGGCCAAGCGGGCGCGGGCCGAGCCGGTCGCGGCACTGTACGAGCAGGGGCGGGTGGTGCACTGCGCGGCCTTTCCCGAGCTTGAGGAAGAGCTGATGGCCCTGGGCGCCAGCGAGCATCGGCGCAGCCCGGACCGGGCCGATGCGCTGGTCTGGGCGCTGACGGAGCTGCTGCTGACGGGGCGGGCGGCGCCGAGGGCGCGGGCGATGTGACCCTGTCTCGCTGTCATCCTCGGGCTTGACCCGAGGATCCAGCGGCGGCGCGGGGGAACTCAGTCTGGCAGAGTTCAGGCGTCGTGCGGCTGGGCCCTCGGGTCAAGCCCGAGGGTGACGGCGGATATAGGGAGAACCACATGGATTGGCGACGACCGTTCGGTCGGCGGCGCGCGGGCGCGCCTGAGGTCAAGGAAAGCCGGGTAGGGGCGGTCATAGCGCTCGGCGGCGCAGGTCGGGCGCAATGGACGCCGCGAGACTATGCGGCGCTGGCGCGGGAGGGGTTCGCCAGGAACCCGGTGGCCTATCGCTGCATCCGCATGATCGCGGAGGCGGCGGCGTCGACGCCGCTGGCGGTGCTGGCGGACGGGGTGCGCGACGATGAGCATCCGCTGGCCCGGCTTCTGGCCAAGCCCAATCCCGAACAGTCGGCACCGGAGCTGATGGAGCAGGTGTTCGCGGCGCTGCAGACGGCGGGCAACGCCTATCTGGAGGCGTCGGGCGACCAGGACGGCGACGGCGCGCCCGATGAGCTGTGGGCGCTGAGGCCGGATCGGGTGAAGGTGGTGCCCGGTCGGCACGGCTGGCCCGAGGCCTATGAATATTCCGCCGGCGGCAGGGCGGTGCGGATCGGGCGGCAGGCGGACGGCTGGTCGCCGGTGATGCAGTTGAAGCTGTTTCATCCGACGGACGATCACTATGGCTTTTCGCCGCTGGAGGCGGCGGCCATGGCGGTGGATGCGCACAATGCGGCCGGGGCCTGGAACAAGGCGCTGCTGGACAATGCGGCGCGGCCCTCGGGGGCGCTGGTCTATGGCGCGGCGGACGGGGAGCGGCTGACGGCGGATCAGTTCGAGGCGCTGAAGGCCGAGCTGTCGGAGGCGCATTCCGGGGCGGCGAACGCCGGGCGGCCGCTGCTGCTGGAAGGCGGGCTGGACTGGAAGCCGATGAGTCTGACGCCCGCGGACATGGACTTCATCGCCGGCAAGCACGCGGCCGCGCGCGAGATCGCCCTGGCGTTCGGGGTGCCGCCGCAGCTGCTGGGGATACCGGGCGACGCGACCTATTCGAACTATCGCGAGGCCAATGCGGCCTTCTGGCGTCAGACGGTGATCCCGCTAGTCAGGAAGGCGTCGGGGGCGATGACAGGATGGCTGGGAAGCCGGTTCGTCGGTTGTCGGATCGAGCCCGATCTGGACGCCATCCCGGCGCTGCAGGTCGAGCGCGACGCCCTATGGGCGCGGCTGGAGGCGGCGAGTTTTCTGACGCCGGAGGAGAGACGGCGCATGGCGGGGCTGGGGGCATGAGCGACTTCAGGAAGGCGCCGGCGGCCCTGGTCGTCGCGTTGGTGGTGCAGACGGTCGGAGGGCTGGTGTGGGCCGGCGGGGCGGCGGCGCGGATCGCGACGCTGGAGCAGCGGGTCGGCGAGCAGCGGCTGGTGGCCGAGCGCCTGGCGCGGCTGGAGGAGCAGGGCGTGGCGACCCGCGCGGCCGTGGAGCGGATCGAGCGACGGCTGGAGGGGGGAAGATGAGTGGCGGGGCACTCCGCATCGAAGGCTACGCCTCGTTGTGGGGCCAGGCCGATCTGAACGGAGACGTGACGGCGAAGGGCGTGTTCGCCCAGAGCCTGGCGCGGACCGGGGCGGGCGGGGTCAGGATGCTGAGCCAGCACGAGGGCCGGGCAGTGGTAGGGGTGTGGGACGAGATGATCGAGGACGACCGGGGCCTGAGGGTCAAGGGCCGCATCCTGGACTGGTCGGCCGAGGCGCGTTTCGCCCAGGCGATGGCGCGGGCAGGGGCGCTGGACGGGCTGTCGATCGGCTTTCGCGCGGCGAAGGCGAGGCGGGACGGGCGGCTGCGCGTGCTGAGCGCCGTGGACCTGTGGGAAGTGTCGCTGGTGACCTTTCCCATGCTTCCGGGGGCGCGGTTTCGGGTCGGTCAGTCCGGCAGGTATTGCGGCGGCAGGGGCAGGGACGGCTCCTCGGCCTGCCAGTAGACGGAGACGATCCACCAACGCTGGCCATCGTCGAACAGCTGGATGGAGTTGATCCCGCGCAGGAAGGGTTCGGCGTCGGTGGAGGCGCGGCGGGCCTCGTAGGTGGAGAAGACGTGGGTCAGGCCGCCGAAGCGTTCGACGCGGCGGGCGATCTCGCGCTCGTGGAAGCCCTGGCCGATCAGGCCGGGGCCGGCGCGCTCGACGTACTGCTCCGGCGTCAGAAGACCCAGGTTCCGACGACTGTCGCGCAGCGGGCCGATGGGCATGAGCCGGCCGGTGGGATGGAACAGGGTTCGGAAGCGGTCCCAGTCGCGAGCCTGGCCCTGATCTCCGGAGATGACGTCGTAGAGGGCCGCGATGATGGCGTCGGCGGAGGCGACGTCGGCGGCGTGGGCGGGATTGGAGGCGGCTTGCGGAGCGGGGGCAGGCGTTTGGGCCTCAGCGGTCGGAGCCAACAGCGCGAGCGCGACGGCGATGGGGATGAAACGCATCAGAATAAGCCTCCGAAGATTGGATCGCTGACATGATCGGCCAAACTTGTCAGCTTCTCCTGCCCGTGTGCGCTAGCGATCTCTTGCTGATCCAAACAAAAAACCTGGGGTCCAGATTGTGGTCATCATAATCAAGACTGTTCCATGAATGACTGTCACCAACAATCGATTATCAGAGGTTACAACATCTGACTGCTGAATCCAGAAGAGGGCAATATAACTAGCCCACATAATCAGCATAACTACAATCTTAAGAGCAGATGCCAATGGACGTTGGCGAAAGATATCGCGAATAGGGGGACCGCCGTCCTGGTGGTTTCGCCAAGCGAGGCTCGCCAGCCAGATCGGGAGAAACAGGATGCTCCCACCTATGGCGAACCAATGACCCCAAGGCTGTATGGCGAGCGTGAAACAGACGATCAGGACGGCGACGCTGGCAAGTCCCAGCAGGGTCGGCATGCGACCGACACCCACCGACTGAGTTTTTCCGATTTCGGCAAGCTTCCCCACGTCCGAAAAATAACCGCGATCGGCGGTTCCTTCAACCGGAGATATCATGAAAGAGACCAAACAGGCCCCGGCTCAGCCGGAGGCGCGCGAGGCCGTGCGCGAGATGATGACGGCGTTCGAGGCCTTCAAACAGGCCAATGACGCGCGGCTGGACGAGATCGAGAAGAAGGCCTGCGCCGACACGCTGCTGGAGGCCAAGGTGGCGCGCATCGACCAGGCGGTCTCGGCGGCGCAGGCGCGGCTGGATCGCGCGATCAGCGCCACGCGGCGCCCGGCGCTGGAGGCGGTCGAGCCGGTCGGGCTGGCCAGCGCGCCGGAGGCTAAGGCGGCTTGGGACGGCTATCTGCGCGCCGGCGGCGTGCAGGGGCTGGAGCTGAAGGCGGGCCTGTCGTCGGCGGCGAACTCGGGCGGCTATGTCGTGCCGCCGGAGACGGAGCGGGCCATCGAGCGCCGGCTGATGGCGGGGTCGCCCATACGCGAGATCGCCACGGTGCGCACGGTGGCCTCGGGCGTGTTCAGAAAGCCGGTGTCGACGGCGGGGATCGCTTCGGGCTGGGTGGCCGAGACGGCGGCGCGTCCCGAGACGGATCCGGCGACCCTGGCGCTGCTGGAGTTCCCGGCCGCCGACCTCTACGCCAATCCGGCGGCGACGCAGAGCCTGCTGGACGATGCGCTGGTGGACCTGGACGAATGGCTGGCCGCCGAGGTCGAGGACGCCTTCGCCGCTCAAGAGACGCAGGCCTTCGTCACCGGCGACGGGACGAACAAGCCGCGCGGCTTCCTGAGCTACACGACCGTGGCGGACGCGACCCAGACCTGGGGGCAGATCGGCTATGTCGCCTCGGGCGCCGCGGGCGGATTCGCGGCGGCCAATCCGGCCGACAAGCTGATCGACCTGGTCTATGCGCCCAAGGCCCAGTACCGACCGAACGGCCGCTTCGTGATGAATCGCAAGACGGTCTCGGCCGTGCGCAAGTTCAAGGACGCGGACGGCAACTACATCTGGCAGCCGGCGCAGCGGGCGGGCGAGACGGCGAGCCTGCTGGGCTATGCGGTGACCGAGATCGAGACGATGCCGGACCTCGCGGCCAACAGTCTGTCGATCGCGTTCGGCGACTTTCAGAAGGGCTATCTGATCGTCGACCGGGCGGGGGTGCGGGTGCTGCGCGACCCCTACTCGGCCAAACCCTATGTGCTGTTCTACACGACCAAGCGGGTCGGCGGCGGGGTGCAGAACTTCGACGCGATCAAGGTAATGAAGTTCAGCGCGACGTAGTCGCGCTGAGTGGCGAGTGGTCAGTGGCGAGTGGCGAGAGCCGCTCGTCGCTGGCGTCGGCATGAATAGGCGAGGCGAAGAGCTGGGATTGGCGATGGCTCGCCACTCGTCACTCGCCACTATCGAGCAAAGCGAGATTCATATGACCGCACCCGTGACGCTCACGGAGGCGAAGCTGTTCCTGCGCGTCGAGCACGACGCGGAGGAGGGGCTGATCCAGACGCTGATCGATGCGGCGCGCGCGCGGGTCGAGGGCGATGTGGGCCTGAGCCTGACGTCGACCAGCCCGGCGCCACTGAGGCTGGCGATCCTGATGCTGACGCTGCGCGCCTATGAGCGCGGCGAGGCCGAGATGGCGATCGGGCCGGTGGAGGCCTGGATCGCGCCATACCGCGTGGTGAGACTATGAGGGTGTTGGCCCGGGTGCTGAGCCCGGTCGAGACGGTGACCCCCTACGGCGGGCGGGCCACGACCTATGAGCCGGCGGGGATGGTGTGGCTGGCGCTGGGGGTCCGGCGGCGGCGCACGCGGACGGAAGCGGGCGCGGCGCGGGCGACCGAGACGTTGAGCGCGGGGACGCGGGCCGATCCGCGGCTGGCGGTGGGCCAGGTGCTGCGCTTTGGCGGAGCGGACTGGACGCTGGATTGCCTGGCGCCCGACGCGGCCCGTCCGGGGCGTCTGAAGCTGGAGCTGGAGCGGCGCCGATGAGCGATCATCAGAACGGGCTGGTGCGCGGGATCGTGCGGCGGCTGGGCGAGGATGCGAGCGTGGCGGCCCTACTGGGCGAGCCGGCGCGGATCTGGGACCAGCCGCCGGAGGACGCGGGCTTTCCCCACGTGCGGATCGGGGCTTGCGACAGCCGGCCGGTGGCGGCCGACGGCGGGGCGGTCGAGCACCGGCTGAGCCTGACGGTCGTCTCGACCTTTTCGGGCGCGGAAGAGGCGCGGGCGGTCGCGGCGGCGGTGCGTGCGGCGCTGGAGGATGCGCGGCTGGAGGCCGACGGGGTGCGGACGGTCAGTCTGGGCGTCAGCCTGGTGGAGACCTTCCGCGCGACGGACCTGGGCCGGGCCTATGCGGTCATCCGCCTGCGGGCGGTGACGGAAGAGAGTGGCGAGTGATGAGTGGCGAGTGGCGAGACAGGTCACGCGCGCCCCGCGGCGCCGTGAGGGACGGGCGGGTCGGGCGGTGATCGCTCGTCACTCGTCACTCGCCACTCATCACTAAATCAAAGGAGGCGGCCATGGGCGCGCAGCGCGGCAAGGACATGCTGCTGAAGATCGAGGGCGCGGGGGGCGTCTATGAGACGGTCGCGGGCCTGAGGGCGCGAACCATCTCGCTGAACGCGCGAAGCGTGGACGTGACCGACGCGGACAGCGCCGGGCGGTGGCGCGAGCTGCTGGCGGGCGCGGGCGTGCGCTCGGCGGCGGTGTCGGGGCAGGGCGTGTTTCGGGATGCGGCCTCGGACGCCGTGATCCGGGAGAGCTTCTTCGAGCAGTCGGCCAAGCGCTGGCGGCTGATCGTTCCGGACTTCGGCGTGCTGGAGGGGCCGTTTCTGGTGGCGGCGCTGGAATACGCCGGCGAGCACGAGGGCGAGGCCAGTTTCGCCCTGAGCCTGGCCAGCGCGGGGCCGGTGGAGTTCAGCGCGCTGTGACGGCGGCGAACGGGGCGCGGGGCGAGGTCGCGGTGACGCTGGGCGGGGCGCGGCGAAGGCTGTGCCTGACGCTGGGCGCGCTGGCGGAGATCGAGACGGGGCTGGCGCTGGACGGGCTGGAGGCGTTGGGCGAGCGGATGCGGCGGTTGTCGGCGCGGGACCTGATGGTGGTGCTGGCGGCGCTGTTGCGGGGCGGCGGGGAAGAGGACGCGGAGCTTGTGGCGCGGTCGGTCGACCCGAAGGCGGCGGCCGAGGCTGTGGCCGCGGCGTTCGCGGCATGTTGCTAGGCGCTATCGCTCGCGACGCGGTCGCTCACTGCTGGAGCGCAGTCCCGTGACACCGTGGGCGGACATGATGCGGGCGGCGGCCAGTGCGGGGGTCTCGCCCGAGGGCTTCTGGCGGCTGTCGCTGAGGGAATTCCGCTGGCTGACCGAGGTCGAGGGCGGCGGGGCGCCGATGTCTCACGCCGAATTGGATCGAATGAGGGAGCAGTGGCCCGATGAGTGATGCGTTTCGACCGGACGGCCTGGACGCCGTCCCGCTGAAGGCGGCGGAGGCGGCGGCGGCGCTGGAGGGACTGAAGGCGCCGGCGGAGCGGGCGGCCAATGCGATCGACGAGGCGTTCGGCAAGGCGGGCGACAGCCTGACCCGGTCGCTGGCGCGGGCGGCGGCGGATGGCGAGGTGACGCTGGCCGAGCTGGCGCGGGCGGTGCTGAACGCGGTCAATGCGGCGGCAGGCGGCGGGCGTGGACAGGGTCTGGCGGAAGCGGTGGCGCGGGCGGTCGGCGGAGCCTTTTCCGGCACGCGGGCCGAGGGTGGACCGGTCGTGGCCGGCGGCGCCTATCTGGTCGGAGAGCGCGGGCCGGAAGTGTTTCGTCCGGCGAGCGGCGGCAGCGTCGAGCCGATGGCGGCGGGGCAAGGCGTGACCGTCAACATCCGAATGGACGGCGGCGGCCCAGGCCTGATGCGGTCTGAGGCGCAGATCGCCCAGATGCTGGCGCGCGCCACGGCCTTGGGCGCGCGCCGGCTTTAGAAGAGCGCTTACTCGCCCTTGGGGTTGGGGCCGTATTTGTTGGCGCCGGGCTGGCTGTTGCCGATGCCCATCCAGAGCCAGAAGGCCAGGCTGACCAGGGCGGCGATGGCCATGAGGCCGAAGGCGGAACCGCCGGTGGCCAGCAGGACCTCGGGGTCCATGGTCGACATGGCGTTGGGGTTGGTCAGGATCTGCATGCCGAAGGCCGAGACCATCAGGCCAAAGGCGCCGTACCAGAGCACCCACGGTATCACGACCAGCCAGCCGGGCTTGCCCATGTCGTGGAAGCGTTTGAAGCCGATGGCGAAGTGCGGAACCAGCAGGATCAAGCCGGCGATGAAGCTGATGGCGGGCATGAAGCTGAAGACGATGCCGAGCACGAACAGCACGGCCCAGCCGATCCAGAAATGCTTGCGGCGAATCCGGCCCTTGAAGGACAGGAACAGGCCCTTCCAATCGATCTTGTCGGAGACGGGGGCCTCTTCGCCGCCCACGGCGCCGGACAGGATCATGATCTGGGTGGCGCGCGAGCCGTCCGGCGCGAAGTCCGCGCGGACGCCGACGCGGGCGACACCCGGCGGATGGATGGCCGAGCGCTCGAAGCCGTAGCGGACGCCGTCGTCGCCGCTGATGAGACCAGTGCCGGTCACGTCGTCGTAGCTGAGAATTTCTCCGCGCATGCGGAAGCCCTCCGATTGTCCCGGCCACCCCCGGCCGTGCGGCGAGCATGGACGAGGCTGTGGCGCGTCACAAGACAAGAGGAGACGACATGACCCTGGATCAGGCGTTTCATGAGGTGCGGCTGCCGGCGCGGCTGGCGTTCGGATCGACCGGCGGGGTAGAGCGGCGCACCGAGGTGTTGACGCTGGCTTCGGGCTTCGAGCGCCGGTCCACGCCGTGGGCGCTGGGTCGCCGGCGGTACCTGATCGGGGCGGGTCTGCGTTCGCTGGACGACCTGGCGGCTCTGACGGCCTTTTTCGAAGCCCGGCGCGGCCGGCTGCACGGGTTCCGCTTCCGGGATTTCGCCGACTATCGATCGAGCGCGCCGGGCGCGGCGCCAAGCGCGACCGACCAGCGGATCGGGACCGGCGACGGCGCAGGCCGGACCTTCCAGTTGACGAAGGCCTACGGCGACGTGGTTCGCGATATCGCCAAGCCGGTGGAGGGCACGGTGCGGGTCGCGGTCGGTGGCGTCGAGCTGTCTGCGGATCAGGTCGAGATTGCGCCGACGACCGGGCAGGTCACTCTGGCGAGCGCGCCGGCCATGGGCGCGGCGGTGACGGCGGGGTTCGAGTTCGACACGCCGGTGCGGTTCGACACCGATCGACTGGAGGCGACGCTGGAGACCTTCGAGGCGGGGCGGCTGACGGCGGCGCCGCTGATCGAGATCCGGGTCTGAGCCATGCGGTTCGTTCCTGAGGAAATGAACGCCCGGATGGCCTCCGGCGCGGCGACGCTGTGCCATGTGTGGATACTGCGCGCCGGCGAGACGGTGCTGGGGTTCACCGACCACGACCGTGTCCTAAACGTCGAAGGCGTCGACTGCCATCCCGAGGCGGGCTGGCGCCAGGGCGCGGCGGCGACTGAGCTTGGACTGTCGCCGGGTCAGGCGACGGCTGACGGAGCACTGGGAGCGGACGGCCTGGCCGAGACGGACATCGCGGGCGGCCGGCTGGACGGGGCGCGGGTCGAACTGTTCCGGGTGGACTGGGATCGACCGGCGTTGAAGGTCCGGCTGTGGGCCGGGACGCTGACGCGCATCCGGCGGGCCGGCGGCGGCTTCGAGGTCGAGCTGGAGGGCCCGATGGCGGCCCTGGAGCGAGTGGTGGGGCGCACCTATGGGCGTCTGTGCGACGCGGTGCTGGGCGATGCGCGCTGCCGGACTGACCCGGTCGGCCGGACGTGCGACAAGCGATACGCCACCTGTTCGGGGACGTTCGGAAACGGGAAGAACTTTCAGGGCTTTCCGCACTTGCCGGGCGAGGATTTCCTGACGGCTCACCCGGCCAACGGGCGACGCAACGACGGCGGGAGCCGCGGGTCGTGAGGGCGAGGGCGCTGGAGGCGGCGCGCGCCTGGCTGGGCACGCCGTATCGGCATCAGGCCAGCGCCAAGGGGGCCGGCGCCGACTGTCTGGGGCTGGTGCGCGGGGTTTGGCGTGAAGTCGTCGGCGAGGAGCCTGAAGCGACGCCGGCCTACAACCCGGACTGGGCCGAGGTCGGGGGCGAGGAAGCGCTGCTGGCGGCCGCGGGGCGCTGGCTGACGCCGATCGGCCTGGACGAGGTTCAGCCGGGCGACGTGATCCTGTTCCGCATGAGTGCGGACGTTCCGGTCAAGCACTGCGCCATCCTGAGCGCCGACGACGGGCCGGAGCCCAGGATGATCCACGCCTATTGGGGGCGGGCGGTGGTCGAAAGCTGGATGGGGGCGTGGTGGAAACGGCGGCTGGCGGCCGCCTTCACCTGGCCCGAGACGGGAGAGCATTGAATGGCGCAGGCGGTTCTGGGCGGGCTGGGCGGCGCGCTGGCGGGCGGGGTCGGACAGGCGGTCGGCGCGGCGCTGGGCCGGGTTGTGGACAACGGGCTGGTGGCCGCCCTGGCGCCGCCGCAGCAGCGCGGGCCCAGGCTGGAAGGCCTGAAGCTCCAGTCCTCGGCCGAGGGCGCGCCGATGGCCTGCGTGTTCGGCCGGGCGCGGGTTACGGGCCAGGTCATCTGGGCCGCGCGGTTCCTGGAGCGACGACGCACGACGTCAGCCGGCAAGGGTGGGCCGCGCACGACCGAAAACGACTATTCGCTGAGCTTCGCCGTGGCGCTGTGCGAGGGTCCGATCGACGGGATTGGCCGCGTGTGGGCTGACGGCCAGCCGATGGATCTGTCGGGCGTGACGATGCGGGTGCATCGGGGCGGACCGGATCAGGCGCCGGATTCCCTGATCGAGGCGGTCGAGGGCGCCGCGCCGGCCTATCGGGGCGTCGCCTATGTGGTGTTCGAGGACCTG